>JBASWK010000081.1:0-15718 GCA_049276435.1 Gallionella sp.
GCACCATCAAGCCACACACCAAGTTCACTGCGGAAATCTACGTATTGGGCAAAGATGAAGGTGGTCGTCATACGCCATTCTTCCAAGGCTACCGTCCACAGTTCTACTTCCGTACTACGGACGTGACTGGCGCAGTAGAATTGCCAGCAGGTACCGAAATGGTCATGCCAGGCGACAACGTCAGCATCACCGTCAATCTGATCAACCCAATCGCGATGGAAGAAGGCTTACGCTTCGCGATCCGTGAAGGCGGTCGTACCGTTGGTGCGGGTGTGGTTGCTAAAATTATCGAGTAGTACCAGACATTAGTCGTTAGACGCTAGTCGTTAGTTAAAACCAAACCCATGTCGCGGATGGTGGCAACTAATGACTAGCGACTAAAAGCTAGTAACTTTATAGGCCAGTAGCTCAATTGGTAGAGTATCGGTCTCCAAAACCGAGGGTTGGGGGTTCGAGACCCTCCTGGCCTGCCAAATAGTAAGATTCAGTTAATCGGAAACATCGCGCATGACAGACAAAATCAAGCTGCTCGTTGCTTTTCTGCTGGTTGCAGCAGGAATCGCGGGCTTTTATTATTTGCACGACAGTGCGGCGGTATTGAAGCTCGCTTCCGTATTGGTGGGTTTGTTGGCGGCAGCAGGCGTGGCGTGGACGACGGCGTTGGGTAAGCAGTTTTTCATGTTTGCGCAAGATTCCGTGGCTGAAGCAAAGCGTGTGGTTTGGCCGACACGTAAAGAAACGGTGCAAACTACCATTGTTGTGATTGTCTTTGCTTTTGTGATGGCCGTGTTCCTGTGGGGCGTGGATGCAACCTTGATGATTTTTGTGAATAAGTTAATGGGGCGGAGCGACTGATGGCGATGAATTGGTATGTTGTGCATACGTATTCTCAGTTTGAGAAGAGTGTGCAGCGCGCGTTACTTGAGCGAATTCAACGCGAATCCATGCAGGATAAGTTTGGTCAGATTTTAGTGCCCGTTGAAGAAGTGGTTGAGCTAAAGTCGGGTCAGAAATCCATTAGTGAGCGTAAATTTTTCCCAGGTTATGTGTTGGTAGAAATGGAAATGACCGACGAAAGTTGGCATTTGGTGAAAAGCACGCCAAAAGTGACGGGTTTCTTAGGCGGTTCGGCGATGAAGCCTACCCCTATTACCGCTAAAGAAGTGCAAACGATTATGCAACAGATGCAGGCTGGGGTGGAAAAACCTAGACCTAAAGTCTTGTTTGAAGTGGGTGAGTCGGTTCGGGTTAAAGACGGTCCGTTCACTGATTTCAATGGGCTGGTAGAAGATGTGAATTACGACAAGAATAAGATTCGTGTCGCTGTGACGATTTTTGGTCGTTCGACCCCTGTGGAGTTGGATTTCGGGCAAGTCGAAAAGACCTAAGAAGCGAGAAATATCATTGGGAGACGCGACTGCATGGTGTGCAGGGGCTGTTTCCCAGTTGCTATTTCTCTTGTTGGGGAGAAACTAGAACGTTTCGTTAAACCCGTTTATTAGGAGTGTTAAGTTATGGCAAAGAAAGTCATTGGCTATATCAAGCTGCAAATACCAGCGGGTAAAGCAAATCCAAGCCCACCGATTGGTCCAGCATTGGGTCAACGTGGTCTGAACATTATGATGTTCTGTAAAGAATTTAATGCGGCAACGCAAGGGGTTGAGCCAGGTTTGCCAATCCCAGTGGTGATCACCGCGTTTGCCGATAAGAGCTTCACCTTTATTATGAAGACCCCACCTGCCACCATCTTGATTAAGAAGGCAGCGGGCATTCAAAAAGGTAGCCCACGTCCTCATACCGATAAAGTCGGTAAGTTGACCCGCGCACAAGCTGAAGCGATTGCAACAACTAAGATGCCTGACTTGACGGCTGCTGATATGGATGCCGCTGTGCGTACCATCGCAGGTAGCGCGCGCAGTATCGGTATCATTGTGGAGGGCGTATAACATGTCTAAACGCTATAAATTGATCGCGGCAAAAGTTGACCGTACCAAAGTTTACGCGGTGAATGATGCTTTGGCTTTGGCTAAAGAAACTGCTGTGGCGAAATTCGACGAATCTATCGACGTTTCCGTGAATTTGGGCGTAGATGCGCGCAAATCGGATCAAATCGTGCGTGGTTCTGTCGTGTTGCCTAAAGGCACAGGTAAGAGTGTACGCGTCGCGGTGTTCTCGCAAGGTGCGAAGGCTGAAGAAGCGCGCGCTGCGGGTGCGGACATCGTCGGTTTTGAAGATTTGGCTGAATCCATCAAAGCAGGTAATTTGGACTTTGACGTGCTGATTGCCAGCCCAGACGCGATGCGTTTGGTGGGTCAATTGGGTCAAATTCTGGGTCCACGCGGCTTGATGCCTAACCCTAAAGTCGGTACCGTTTCTGCTGACGTAGCGGGTGCGGTGCGCAATGCTAAAGCAGGTCAAGTTCAATACCGTACTGATAAGAACGGCATTATCCATTGCACCATTGGTCGTGCCTCCTTTGCGCCAGAAGCTTTGCGTGAAAACTTGGCTGCATTGATTGATGCTTTGACAAAAGCTAAACCTGCGACCTCCAAAGGTGTTTATTTGCGTAAAATTTCGGTTTCCAGCACCATGGGTGCAGGTATCCGCGTAGATCAATCCAGCTTGGCTGCGTAGTTGACAGAATTGACTGGCGAGAGTCCCCTCTCGTCAGTCTTTGTTTTTGGACTGCTGGCGTGTTTGCAGCATCCAAGACCGTTGGTGTTTCAAGTGATTGAAACTTAATTGCAAAAGCTGCCCACGCAGATGGTGCGTCCGCGAGCAGGAATGTTGTTTTCCTTCTCATGGTCGCTGTTTTAAACAATAAAGTATGCGCAAGTATATTTTAGAAACTGGAGGATGACTTGAGTCTTAATCTGCAAGAAAAGCAAGCCGTCGTCGCGGAAGTCAGTGCGCAAGTCGCACTGTCCCAAACGATAGTCTTAGCAGAATACCGTGGCATTGCGGTCGCTGACATTACCAAATTGCGCGCCACGGCACGTCAATCGGGTGTGTATTTCCATGTGTTGAAAAACACCTTGGCGCGTCGTGCGGTACAAGGTACACCTTTTGAGGCTTTGGCCGACAAAATGGTAGGTCCGTTGGTGTATAGCATGAGTACGGATGCCGTTGCTGCGGCAAAAATCGTATTTGATTTTGCGAAAACCAACAACAAGCTGGTGATTAAAGCAGGTGCAATGGGCAGCGTCATGATGGATGCTGAACAAGTTGCTGTACTGGCTGCGACACCAAGCCGTGACGAATTGATTGCTCGCTTGATGGCGACCATGAATGCGACTACGGCGAAGTTTGTACGTACTTTGGCGGCTATCTGTGAAGCGAATCAAAGCGCAACCCCTGCTGCTGAATCTGTTGCCGTTGAAGCGGCTGCTGCTTAATAATTTTTGAATGAACTTGGAGAACAACATGGCTGTAACTAATGCTGAATTGATGGACGCAATCGCTAGCATGACTGTGCTGGAATTGTCTGCCCTGATTAAAGAAATGGAAGAAAAATTCGGCGTATCTGCTGCGGCGGTTGCCGTTGCAGGTCCTGCTACGGGTGGCGCGGTTGCTGCTGCTGCGGAACAAACCGAATTCACCGTGATGCTGACTGCCGCTGGCGACAGCAAAGTGAACGTCATTAAGACTGTTCGCGCAATCACAGGTCTGGGCTTGAAAGAAGCGAAGGATCTGGTTGACGGTGCACCCAAAGCAGTTAAAGAAGGCGTATCCAAAGCGGATGCTGACGCAATTGCAAAACAATTGATCGAAGCAGGCGCATCGGCTGAAATCAAGTAAGGTTTTAAGCCGTAAAAAGGCTGACGGCTTACCGTCAGCCTTTTGCCGCTTGTAGAAGCCAGCGGTCAGCAAGTGTGCGCTTTCTGTCCCCTGTCTTTTCGTTCTGGCATAACCGCAAGGTTCGCCTACTCTGAAACGTCGTTTTCCCTCAATCGTGGAGATTAAATGAGCTACTCTTTCACCGAAAAAAAACGTATTCGTAAAAGTTTCGCTAAGCGCGTTGGTGCGCTGCCGATCCCCTTTTTGCTATCAACGCAATTAGAGTCTTTTGCAGAATTTTTACAAGAGAAAACCCCCCCAGAACAGCGTAAAAATGACGGCTTGCAAGCAGCTTTCAATGGTATTTTTCCGATTGAAAGCCACACTAAAAATGCCCGTTTGGATTTTGTCAGCTACACACTGGGACAGCCTGCTTTTGACGTAAAAGAATGTCAGCAACGTGGTTTGACCTTTGCGTCGCCGTTGCGCGCGCGCGTGCGCCTGACCATTATGGACAAGGAAGCGTCCAAGCCCACGGTCAAAGAAGTCAAAGAGCAAGAAGTGTATATGGGCGAAATGCCCTTGATGACCACCACAGGTTCGTTTGTGATTAACGGCACGGAACGCGTGATCGTGTCCCAGTTGCACCGCTCGCCAGGGGTGTTCTTTGAGCATGATCGCGGCAAAACGCATTCGTCGGGTAAGTTGTTGTTTTCTGCACGGATTATTCCTTACCGTGGCTCATGGTTGGATTTTGAATTTGACGCGAAAGATTACGTTTATTTCCGTATTGACCGCCGTCGCAAAATGCCTGTCACCATCTTGTTGCGCTCGCTAGGATTCAACAACGAAGAAATTTTGGGCATGTTCTTCGAGTTCGACACCTTCCATATTGGCAAGAAGGGTCTGCAATTTGAAGTGGTTGCCGAGCGTTTGCGCGGAGATGTGGCGCGTTTTGATATTTTTAACAAAGCAGGCAAAGTCATTGTCGCGAAAGATAAGCGCATTACCGTGCGTCATATCCGCGAAATGCAAGCAGATGACATCAAGAAGCTGGCAGTTGCTGATGACTTCCTGATTGGGCGCGTATTGGCGACCAATGTGGTTGATACCGACAGTGGCGAAGTGTTGGCAAGTGCCAACGAGGAAATCACTGAATCCTTGCTGCACAAATTGCAAGAGGCTGGCATTACGACGATTCAAACGCTCTATACCAATGATTTGGATCACGGTGCGTTTATTTCACAAACCTTGCGCACGGATGAAAGCACCGATGTGTGGACGGCGCGCGTGGCGATTTATCGCATGATGCGTCCTGGTGAACCACCGACCGAAGATGCGGTAGAAGCTTTGTTTAACGGCTTGTTCTTCAGCGAAGAGCGTTATGATTTGTCGGTCGTCGGTCGGATGAAATTCAACCGCCGCGTCGGTCGTGAAGAGCTGACAGGCTCGCCGATTTTGTCTAACGAAGACATCGTTGCTGTGGTGAAGATTTTGGTAGAACTGCGCAACGGGCGCGGCGAAATCGACGATATTGACCATTTGGGTAATCGTCGTATTCGTGCTGTGGGCGAATTGGCAGAAAATCAATTCCGTACAGGTTTAGCACGGGTAGAACGTGCGGTCAAAGAACGCTTGGGTCAAGCTGAAACCGACAATTTGATGCCACATGATTTGATTAACGCTAAGCCCATTTCGGCTGCCGTGAAAGAATTCTTCGGCTCCAGTCAATTGTCGCAATTTATGGATCAAACCAATCCTTTGTCGGAAGTGACGCATAAACGTCGTATTTCCGCTTTAGGACCAGGGGGTTTGACCCGTGAACGCGCAGGCTTTGAAGTTCGCGACGTACATCCTACCCATTATGGTCGTATGTGCCCGATTGAAACGCCAGAAGGTCCGAACATTGGGCTGATTAACTCCTTGGCGTTGTATGCGCGTACCAACGAATATGGCTTTATTGAAACGCCCTATTTGAAAGTGGAACATAGCAAAACCACCACACAAGTGGATTATTTGTCGGCCATTGAAGAAAGTAAGTTCACCATTGCGCAGGCAAATGCGGAATTAGACAAAAAAGGTCATTTCACCGACGAAATCGTCTCTGCGCGTCATCGCAATGAATTCGTGTTGGCTACGCCTGATAAGTTGGAATACATGGACGTTTCACCTTCCCAAGTGGTGTCGGTGGCGGCTTCCTTGATTCCGTTCTTGGAACATGACGATGCGAACCGTGCGTTGATGGGGGCAAACATGCAACGTCAAGCGGTACCTTGCTTGCGTGCTGAAAAGCCGTTGGTAGGGACTGGGATTGAGCGTACCGTGGCAGTCGATTCGGGTACGGCAGTTCAATCCACACGCGGTGGTCGTGTCGATTATGTGGATGCCGCGCGTATCGTGATTCGCGTAAATGATGATGAAACCATTCCAGGCGAAGCTGGTGTCGATATTTACAATCTGACCAAATATACCCGTTCTAACCAAAACACCAATATCAACCAACGTCCGTTGGTCAAGGTTGGCGACGTGCTGGCAAAAGGCGATGTGATTGCCGACGGCGCATCCACCGACATGGGCGAATTGGCTTTGGGTCAAAACATGTTGGTCGCGTTTATGCCTTGGAATGGCTATAACTACGAAGATTCGATTTTGATTTCTGAACGCGTCTCGGCGCAAGATCGCTTTACCTCGATTCATATCGAAGAATTGACGGTCGTCGCGCGTGATACCAAGTTAGGACCTGAAGAAATTACCCGCGATATTCCTAATTTGGCGGAATTGCAATTGGGTCGTTTGGACGAATGCGGTATTGTCCACATCGGCGCAGAAGTGGTGGTCGGTGATGTATTGGTGGGTAAAGTAACGCCTAAAGGCGAAACGCAACTGACTCCCGAAGAAAAATTGCTGCGTGCGATTTTTGGTGAAAAAGCCTCCGACGTGAAAGACACCAGCTTGCGCGTGCCTGCGGGTAGCTCAGGCACGGTGATTGATGTGCAAGTGTTTACGCGTGAAGGCTTGCAACGCGACAAACGGGCGCAACAAATTATCGACGACGAATTGAATCGCTACAAAAAAGACTTGGCGGATCAAATGCGGATTGTGGAAGCCGACTTGTTTACGCGTCTGAAAAAGCAATTGTTAGATAAAGTCGCCAATGGCGGACCTAAGAAATTAGCGAAGGGTACGAAACTGAGCGAAGAGTATTTGTCCAGCGTTGAGCATCATCAATGGTTTGATATTCGTGTGGCGGATGACGAAGTTGCGGCACAGATGGAGCAAGTTAAGGACGGGATCGCGCAAAAACGCGTGGAATTCGATGCCGCATTTGAGCTGAAAAAACGCAAACTGACCCAAGGCGATGAGCTGCAAGCAGGCGTACAAAAAATGGTCAAAGTGTATGTGGCGGTAAAACGTCGCTTGCAACCAGGCGACAAGATGGCGGGTCGTCACGGTAACAAGGGTGTGGTGTCACGCATTGTGCCTGTGGAAGATATGCCCTACATGGCGGACGGTACCCCTGTTGACGTGGTGTTGAACCCGTTGGGCGTGCCTTCACGGATGAACATCGGTCAGATTCTGGAAACGCATCTGGGTTGGGCAGCCAAAGGTTTGGGCAAGAAAATCGACGATATGCTGCAAACACACGCGAAAATCGTTGAACTGCGTAAATTCCTCAACAAAATTTACAATCATCACAATGGTCAAACCGTCGATTTGGAGTCTTTCACCGATGATGAAATCATTGAGTTGTGCCGTAATTTGCGACAAGGTGTGACCTTCGCGACCCCCGTGTTCGACGGCGCGAATGAAGAAGAAATTAAATACATGTTGGAATTGGCAGGCTTGCCGAAGTCAGGTCAAACCACACTGTATGATGGTCGTACAGGCGAAGCTTTTGATCGTCAAGTGACGGTGGGTTACAAGCATGTGCTGAAACTGCATCACTTGGTCGATGACAAGATGCACGCTCGTTCCACAGGGCCTTACAGCTTGGTGACGCAACAACCATTGGGCGGTAAAGCGCAGTTCGGTGGTCAGCGTTTCGGTGAGATGGAAGTGTGGGCGTTGGAAGCGTATGGCGCGGCTTACACCTTGCAAGAAATGTTGACGGTGAAATCCGATGACGTGGCAGGGCGTACCAAAGTGTATGAAAGCATTGTGAAGGGCGATCACAAAATTGATGCAGGGATGCCAGAATCCTTTAATGTGGTCATCAAGGAAATCCGTTCCTTGGCGATTGATATGGATTTGGAACGTCATTAAATCAGGGCGTTGGCGCAGTAATGTTGCGCCTGCTTTCCAAACCCTTTTTACCCGATTTGAGGAGTATTAAATGAAATCCTTGTTAGATTTATTTAAACAAAACACTGAAAAAGAAGAATTCGATTCCATCAAGATTGGCTTGGCATCGCCTGAAAAAATCCGTTCTTGGTCTTATGGTGAGGTTAAAAAGCCTGAAACCATCAACTATCGCACGTTCAAACCTGAGCGCGACGGCTTGTTCTGCGCCAAGGTATTTGGTCCTGTTAAGGATTACGAATGTTTGTGCGGTAAGTACAAACGCCTGAAACATCGCGGCGTGATTTGCGAAAAATGTGGCGTGGAAGTGACCTTGTCCAAAGTGCGTCGCGAACGCATGGGGCATATTGAACTGGCTTCGCCTGTCGCGCACATCTGGTTTTTGAAATCCTTGCCGTCCCGTTTGGGTATGGTGTTGGACATCACCCTGCGTGACATCGAACGCGTGCTGTATTTTGAAGCCTATGTGGTGACAGAGCCAGGCATGACCCCCTTGAATCGTGGGCAGTTGTTGTCGGATGAAGAGTATTTGGCCAAAACCGAAGAATACGGTGACGAATTTACCGCCTTGATGGGCGCGGAAGGCATACGTGCATTGTTGAGCAATTTAGATGTTGCCAATGAGATTGACGTGATTCGTGCGGATTTGGCGGCGACTGGTTCAGAAACCAAAATCAAAAAATACGCTAAACGCTTGAAAGTGTTGGAAGCGTTTATGATTTCAGGCATCAAGCCGCAATGGATGGTGTTGGAAGTGTTGCCCGTGTTGCCGCCTGAATTGCGTCCTTTGGTGCCGTTGGATGGCGGTCGTTTTGCGACATCTGATTTGAACGATTTGTATCGTCGCGTCATCAACCGTAACAACCGTCTGCGTCGTTTGTTGGAATTAAAAGCCCCCGAAATCATTGTACGCAACGAAAAGCGTATGTTGCAAGAAGCGGTCGATTCCTTGCTGGACAACGGTCGTCGCGGTAAAGCCATGACAGGCGCGAATAAGCGTCAGTTGAAATCGCTGGCAGACATGATTAAAGGTAAGAGCGGGCGTTTCCGTCAAAACTTGTTGGGTAAACGCGTCGACTATTCAGGTCGTTCTGTGATCGTGGTCGGTCCTCAGCTCAAACTGCATCAATGCGGCTTGCCGAAAAAGATGGCGTTGGAATTGTTCAAGCCGTTTATTTTCAGCCGCTTGGAAGCGATGGGCTTGGCGACGACCATCAAAGCGTCTAAACGCATGGTGGAAGCGGAAGAACCCGTGGTGTGGGATATTCTGGAAGAAGTGATCCGTGAACATCCCGTGCTGTTGAACCGCGCACCGACGCTGCATCGTTTGGGCATTCAAGCCTTTGAACCGATGCTGATTGAAGGTAAAGCGATTCAGTTGCATCCACTGGTGTGTACCGCGTTCAATGCCGACTTTGACGGCGATCAAATGGCGGTACACGTGCCGTTGTCGCTGGAAGCGCAAATGGAAGCCCGCACTTTGATGTTGGCATCTAACAACGTATTAGCTCCCGCCAACGGCGAACCGATTATTGTCCCGTCGCAAGATATTGTGTTGGGCTTGTATTACCTAACCCGTGAAAAAATGGGCGCGTTGGGCGAAGGTTCGATGTTTGCCAATATCGCGGAAGTGTCGCGGGCTTACGAAACACGTGAAGTGGAATTGCAAGCCAAGGTAACCGTGCGTTTGATGGAAGTGCATAAAGACGAAAATGGTCAGCCTTACGAAAAACGTGTGCGTCATGAAACGACCGTCGGTCGCGCCTTGTTGTCTGAAGTGTTGCCTGCGGGCTTGCCTTTCGCGCTGATTAACAAAGCGTTGAAAAAGAAAGAAATTTCCAAGCTAATCAACGCCAGCTTCCGCCAATGTGGCTTGCGTGATACCGTCATCATGGCTGATAACTTGATGGCAACTGGGTTCAAATACGCGACGCGTGCGGGGATTTCCATCGCCTTGGACGATATGTTGATGCCACCGCAAAAAGCGGAAATGATAGGCGCAGCAGAAAAAGAAGTGAAAGAAATTTACACCCAGTACACATCGGGTCTGGTGACAGACGGCGAACGTTATAACAAGGTGGTGGATATTTGGGGACGTACTGCCGACATCGTGGCGAAGGCGATGATGGAGCAGTTAGGTAGTGAGCCTGTGATTGATCGTCTGACGGGAGAGCAACGTTTAGAAAACGGCAAAGTCGTCATGCAAGAGTCGTTCAACTCGATTTACATGATGGCGGATTCGGGCGCGCGGGGTTCTGCGGCGCAGATTCGTCAGTTGGCAGGGATGCGCGGCTTGATGGCGAAACCAGATGGTTCGATTATTGAAACGCCGATTACCGCGAACTTCCGCGAAGGCTTAAGCATGTTGCAGTACTTTATTTCCACCCATGGTGCACGTAAAGGTCTGGCTGATACGGCGTTGAAGACGGCGAACTCAGGTTATTTGACCCGTCGTTTGGTGGATGTGACCCAAGATTTGGTGGTGATCGAAGAGGATTGCGGTACGCAAATCGGTACGTCCATGAAGGCGATTGTCGAAGGCGGCGAAGTGATCGAAGCCTTGCGTGAGCGTATTTTAGGTCGCGTGGTCAATGCCGATGTGGTGAATCCTGAATCAGGTGAAACGCTATACGAAACAGGTACGTTGTTGGATGAATCGGCGGTAGAACGCATCGAAGCCTTGGGCGTAGATGAGGTGGTTGTACGTACGCCGTTGAATTGCGAAACACGCTTTGGCTTGTGTGCCCGTTGCTATGGTCGTGACTTGGGTCGTGGCGGGATGGTTAACGTGGGTGAAGCTGTTGGCGTGATTGCGGCGCAGTCTATCGGTGAACCAGGGACTCAGTTGACCATGCGTACCTTCCACGTTGGGGGTGCTGCGTCACGAAATGTGGTCGCCAGCCAAATCGAAAGCAAGTCTAACGGTATCTTGAAACATAGTCCGAATATGCGGATTGTGACCACCGTGCGAGGCGAAGTGATTGTTGTGGCACGGAGTGCGGAAGTCATTATTACCGATGATTACGGTCGTGAGCGCGAACGTCATAAAGTGCCTTATGGTGCGACTTTGACGATTAAAGAAGGTGAGACCGTGCGTGCGGGTATCGTACTGGCAACGTGGGATCCACATACTCGTCCGATTATCACGGAATACGCAGGTCGTATCAGCTTCCAAAATGTGGAAGAGGGTGTCACCGTCGCGAAACAGATTGATGAAGTAACAGGCTTGTCTACCCTCGTGGTGATTGATCCTAAGCAACGTGCAGGGACGCAAGGCAAGGGCGTGCGCCCCATGGTGCGTCTGTATGACGAAGCAGGTCAAGAAGTCAAGCTGCATGGCACTGAGACCGCTGTGAGCGTTACCTTCCAAACAGGTTCGATTATTACGGTGGAAGATGGTCAAACTGTGGGCGTGGGTGATGTGCTGGCGCGTATGCTGCAAGAAAGCTCGAAGACGCGTGATATTACGGGCGGTTTGCCGCGTGTAGCAGAGTTGTTTGAAGCGCGTATTCCCAAAGATGCGGGCATGTTGGCTGAATGCACAGGCACGGTTTCCTTCGGTAAGGATACCAAAGGTAAACAACGTCTGGTCATCACTGACTTGGACGGCGTTGCCAATGAGTTCTTGATCCCGAAAGAAAAACACGTGTTGGCACATG
Source organism: Gallionella sp. (assembly GCA_049276435.1). GTDB lineage: Bacteria > Pseudomonadota > Gammaproteobacteria > Burkholderiales > Gallionellaceae > Gallionella. Next base: position 11,736 of record JBASWK010000081.1, read on the forward strand.
ATGGTCAAGTGGTGAATCGTGGCGAAATGATTGTCGATGGTCCTGCTGATCCGCATGATATCCTGCGCTTGTTAGGTGTCGCTGAATTGGCGCGCTATATCACCGACGAAGTGCAAGAAGTGTATCGTCTGCAAGGCGTGAAGATCAGTGATAAGCACATTGAAGTGATTGTGCGTCAAATGTTGCGCCGCGTTCAAATCAATGATGTGGGCGATACCCGTTTCATCATTGGTGAGCAAGTTGAACGTGCTGATCTGTTGGTTGAAAACGAGCGCGTGTTGCGTGACGGTAAAAACCCTGCCACGTTTAACTACATGTTGCTGGGGATTACCAAGGCTTCATTATCAACGGATTCGTTTATCTCGGCGGCTTCTTTCCAAGAAACCACTCGCGTGTTGACGGAAGCGGCGATTATGGGCAAAAAGGATGATTTGCGTGGCTTGAAAGAAAACGTCATTGTGGGTCGTTTGATTCCAGCAGGGACAGGTTTGGCGTATCACACGGCACGTCGCAAGCAACGATTGGGAATTGATATTGCCGAAGGGCGTGGCTTGCGAACCGATGATGTGAAGGCGGCAGGTGAATCACTTGACACGTTCGCCGTTTCTCACTAGAATTCGCAACCTTTTTTTCGTTGCAATGGGCGAGTAAGTGTCCCGTTGCAACGGTGTTTTTATGAGTTTGATTCTTTAACGATTTTTCAGAAATTTATTAGGATGTTTAGACAATGCCAACCATTAACCAGTTAATTCGCAAACCGCGTCAAGCAATTGTAGAAAAGAGCAAAGTGCCAGCTTTGGGCGGTTCTCCACAAAAGCGCGGTGTATGTACCCGTGTTTACACGACAACTCCAAAGAAGCCTAACTCTGCATTGCGTAAAGTCGCTAAGGTGCGTTTGACAAACGGTTTTGAGGTGATTAGCTATATCGGCGGTGAAGGCCATAACCTGCAAGAGCATAGCGTCGTGCTGTTGCGCGGTGGTCGTGTAAAAGACTTGCCAGGTGTGCGTTACCATATGGTGCGTGGTAGCTTGGATACCGCAGGTGTGAAAGATCGTAAACAAGCCCGTTCCAAATACGGTTCTAAGCGTCCTAAAAAATAATTTAGTCGCAATTAAAAATTTAAGCCATTCATTTAGAGGTAGATATGCCAAGACGTAGAGAAGTACCCAAGCGCGAAGTCCTGCCAGATCCAAAATTCGGCAATCAAGACTTGTCCAAATTCGTTAATGTGTTGATGACAGCAGGTAAGAAATCTGTTGCTGAACGTATTTTGTACGGCGCGTTGGAACAAATCGGCAAGAAAACAGGCAAAGATGCGATTGAAGTGTTTAACACTGCATTGAACAATGCTAAGCCACAAGTTGAAGTGAAAAGCCGCCGTGTTGGTGGTGCAAACTATCAAGTGCCAGTCGAAGTTCGTCCATCCCGTCGTATGGCTTTGTCCATGCGTTGGTTGCGCGAAGCGGCACGTAAACGTGGTGAAAAATCCATGGGTATGCGTTTAGCTGGCGAATTGATTGACGCGTCAGAAGGTCGTGGCGGTGCGGTCAAAAAGCGTGAAGAAGTGCATCGTATGGCTGAAGCAAATAAAGCTTTCTCGCATTTCCGTTTCTAATTTCGCAAAATCAAACTAGTTAGGTATACAACGTGGCTCGTAAAACACCAATTAACCGTTATCGCAATATCGGTATCAGCGCGCACATTGATGCGGGTAAAACGACGACAACCGAACGTATTCTGTTCTACACGGGCGTAAGTCATAAGATCGGTGAAGTGCATGATGGCGCGGCTACCATGGACTGGATGGAACAGGAACAGGAACGTGGTATCACGATTACTTCTGCTGCGACCACATGCTTTTGGAAAGGCATGGAGAAGCAGTTTGAGGAACATCGCTTTAACATCATCGACACCCCTGGTCACGTTGATTTCACGATTGAAGTGGAACGGTCCATGCGGGTGTTGGATGGCGCGTGTATGGTGTATTGCGCGGTGGGTGGCGTGCAGCCTCAGTCTGAAACGGTATGGCGGCAGGCTAACAAGTACAAAGTGCCACGCTTGGCTTTCGTCAATAAGATGGATCGCCAAGGTGCAAATTTCTTCAAGGTGGTTGAGCAGATGGCATTGCGTCTGCGCGCCAATCCCGTGCCGATTGTGATTCCAATTGGTGCGGAAGAAAAGTTTGAAGGCGTGGTTGACCTGATTAAGATGAAGGCGATCTATTGGGATGAAGCCTCTCAAGGGATGAAATTCGATTATCGCGAGATTCCTGCTGAATTGCTCGAAAGTGCCAATGAATGGCGCGCGAAGATGGTGGAAACCGCCGCTGAAGCGTCTGAAGACCTGATGAATAACTATCTTGAAAACGGTGAATTGACCGAAGAAGAGATTGTTTTAGGTTTGCGCACCCGTACCATCGCGTGTGAAATTCAACCGATGATGTGCGGTTCAGCCTTTAAAAACAAGGGCGTGCAACGCATGTTGGATGCGGTCGTTCAGTTTATGCCTTCTCCAGTGGATATTCCTGATGTTACAGGTCAGACCGAAGAAGGTGAGCCTATCTCACGTAAGGCTGATGATGCTGAGAGCTTCTCCGCGTTGGCATTTAAGTTGATGACGGATCCTTTTGTCGGTCAGTTGACCTTTGTTCGCGTCTATTCTGGCGTGCTGAAAAAAGGCGATACGGTTTATAACTCCGTGCGCGGCAAGAAAGAGCGTATCGGTCGTATCGTGCAAATGCACGCTAATGAACGTCAAGAAGTCGATGAGATTTTGGCAGGAGACATTGCGGCATGTATTGGTCTGAAAGACGTGACCACAGGTGAATCTCTGTGCGATATCAACAAACCGATTATTCTGGAACGTATGGTTTTCCCAGAACCCGTGATTCACGTGGCGGTTGAGCCTAAAACCAAGGCAGATCAAGAAAAGATGGGTCATGCCTTGGGTCGATTGGCAGCTGAAGATCCTTCCTTCCGTATTCGTACCGACGAAGAATCAGGTCAGACCATTATGTCGGGCATGGGCGAGTTGCACCTTGAAATTTTGGTTGATCGTATGCGTCGTGAGTTTGGGGTTGAAGCCAACGTGGGCGCACCTCAAGTGGCTTATCGTGAAGCGATCCGCAAAATGGTTGAAGTTGAAGGTAAATTCGTCAAGCAGTCTGGTGGTAAAGGGCAGTTTGGTCGCGTGATGCTTAAAATGGAACCCAATGAAACGGGCAAGGGTTTTGAGTTTATTGATGCGATCAAGGGCGGTTCTGTGCCACGTGAATTCATCCCTGCGGTTGAAAAAGGGCTGCGCGAAACGTTGCCTAATGGTGTCTTAGCAGGCTTCCCTGTTGTGGATGTCAAGGTTACCTTGTTCGACGGTTCATACCATGAAGTTGACTCCAACGAAAACGCCTTTAAAATGGCGGCTTCCATGGGCTTTAAGGACGGTATGCGTAAAGCCAATCCCGTCTTGCTTGAGCCTATGATGGCGGTTGAAGTCGAAACACCTGAAGATTATGCAGGTACGGTGATGGGCGACTTGTCATCACGTCGCGGTATGGTTCAAGGGATGGACGACATGATGGGTGGCGGTAAATCAATTAAAGCTGAAGTGCCATTGGCTGAAATGTTTGGTTACTCCACTGCGTTGCGCTCAGCCACTCAAGGTCGTGCGACTTACACCATGGAATTCAAGCATTATTCCGAAGCACCGAAGAATGTTGCTGAAGCAATTATGAACAGAAAATAATTGTTTTTTGGGCATCTCTAAAAAGCAGTTGTAGCACATCAATCGTCAGCCATTTGTTGAAGAACAAGGGGCTGGCGATTCAGAATTTCTAACTATCTAAACTCAAAAGGCGAAAATCATGGCAAAGAGTAAATTTGAACGCACGAAGCCGCACGTTAACGTCGGTACCATTGGTCACGTGGATCACGGTAAAACCACCTTGACCGCAGCGATCACGATGGTATTGTCGAAGAAATTTGG
>JBASWK010000082.1:0-58777 GCA_049276435.1 Gallionella sp.
GCGACACATAATCTTCCACGCTAGGCGGCAACAACATCGCCGCACTGCGATGGCTGCCAGCTTTGTATTTTCTGGACATTTTGCTATAAGATTCATGTAGATAACGTGCAATCATTATACCAAAAACTAGGCAATGGGTGGGGGAATACTTTCACGGTCTCCTAACGAAAAGCGCATCTCATTCGCTGGCTTTTTAACGTTCTTTGGCTTCCATTTGTAAGTGTCAAAAGTGGGGGGGTGCGACAAAATGCCGCATCTACACAAAAATTAGATGGGTATGATGCGCCCCTGCACTTTGCTTTCAATAGGCAAACCTGAGCAACGATTCAATCCAACAACACAGGGAGATATGATGAAACTAGGACAAGGGGTAAGAAAATTCACAGAGCTAGGCTTTGCAATGACGGCGATTGCCGCATTGGTTGCAGGGTGTGGTGGCGGCGGTGGTGGGGTGGCGGCGGTGGCAAATGTCGCGACGGGTACGACGCTGACGGGTGTGGTTGCGGATGGTTATTTGACAGGCGCGAAAGTGTGCTTGGATGTCAACAGCAATGGTGTGTGTGATGCGACAGAGCCTTTTGGCACATCGGTTGCGAGTGGTGTGTATTCCATTAACGTGCCAGCGGGGCAGGCAACGAATTTCCCTGTTGTTGCTGAAGTCCCTGCGAATGCCATGGACGCAGATACCGCGTCAGCCGTGGGTCAAGCCTTTACCTTGACGGCTCCTGCGGGCGCATCTTTCGTCAGTCCATTGACGACGCTAGTGCAGCAAGGTGTGCTGACGGGCTTGACTCAGGCTTCTGCCGTAGATGCGGTCAACGCACAATTGGGATTTGCAACGGCGGCGATTGCGGCTGCCAGTGGCATTAGCCCCTTGGATAATTATGTGGCGAAAAAAGGTGCGTCAACCGACCAAACCAATGCGCATTTTAGAGCGCATGAAGCGGCTAAAACCGTTGCTGCGGTTCTCAAGGGATGGATGTCTAATTTGGGATTTGACAATGTAACCAAAAAACCAGATGCCAACACACAACTTGTACTGGCTCAACAAGCGCAATCCATGCTGGCGAGTCAATTCGCTAATCCAGCTGCATCCAAGTTTATTCCCGCGAGTGCAGTCTCCTCAATCACGAGTGCGCAAGCCAATGCGGGGGCATTGAAGGCTGAAATTGCCGCGATCAGTGTGCCTACAGCGGCAGCAGCGACACAAGCGGTGACTTTAAACTTTGATGTAGTTAACGGTGCCACACCTGTTGGTATCACGGGCTGTACCACGCCATTAACGCTGGGCAATGCGCCTGCATCAGGTGTCGCACCCGCTGGCACCGTGGGGACGATTAAGGATTTACGTTTCTATGTGTCCAATGTGTCGTTGATTGATGCGGCAGGTAACTATTTCCCGATCAAGATGACTGAAAATGCCAATCAAGGCAGAAATGTTGCTTTGATTGATTTTGAAGATAGCACCGCCACCTGCGCTGCCAATGCTTCACCAACAACGAATACGGTGGTCACAGGATCAGTTGTGCCAGGCAATTATGTGGGGGTTGCCTTTACCGTTGGCGTTCCTCAATATGCGACAGATGGTGGGCCTGTTGTACTGTTGAATCACAGTGATCCCGCACAAGCGGTTGTCAATGCGACGACAGGTGCAGCCGCGACTCCACTGCCTTTGCAAAATGCAGCGATGGCTTGGATGTGGCAAAGTGGACGTAAATTTACAAAAATAGAATTTACCGCCAGTGCGGTTGCGCCTGCCTTGGTTGGCGTGACGACCATGGTGCATCTAGGTTCACTGGGGTGTAATGCTAATCCTATGGCGGCACAGGTCGTGACCCCTTGCGCCAGTCCGAATAAGATGAATGTCGCCTTTGCGAGCGGCTTTAATCCTGCTGTGAATAAAATCACCTTAGATTTGGGGAGTTTGTTTGGGGGCTTGGATTTGACGACTGCCAAAACGTGGATGTCAGGCAAAGTCGCCAATATGATGACAGCCAGCCCAGTTTATTACTATGACAAGTTTCAAATTGATATGGTGAATGGTTTGCCCATCAATAATGGTGCGGCGCAAAACCTGTTTAAGATCAAGTAAGGAGTTTTATCTTGCCATTCCCTATATTTTTAAATAGGGGAGTGTTATTCGCCGCCGCACTCGTTAGCATATTGCTAACTGGGTGCGGCGGCGGTGGCACTTCTACCGTTGACCCCGCACGGATCACGTCGAGTTGGGCGTGGACGTTGCCGATTAACTTCCCCACGCCTTTTGTGCCTGCCAATAACCCGATGTCTGAAGCTAAATTTCAGCTAGGACGCTATTTGTTTTATGACAAAAAACTATCAGGTAATGGGACAAAAGCCTGTAGTTCGTGTCATTTTCAAAATTTAGCTTTTACCGATGGTAAAGCGGTTTCGAGGGGTGCCACAGGGCAATCTACGCCACGCAGTTCTATGTCGATCGCGAACTCGGTCTATCACCCCACGCTCACTTGGGCGAGACCTGATTTGACCTCGCTTGAGCAACAAGCGGCAGTGCCTATGTTTGGTACCAACCCTGTGGAACTCGGCATTTCGGGTAATGAAGTGGCGGTATTGGCGCGCTTTCAAGCAGACCCTTTTTATGTCAATCTATTTTCTTCCGCTTTCCCAAATACAACCGCTCCGATCACCTTTGCTAATATCATCAATGCCATCGCTACTTTTGAGCGAGGTGTCCTGTCAGGGGACTCTAAATATGACCAATACTTAAAAGGGCAAGCCACGCTGACGGCATCAGAAATGAATGGCAATAATGTATTCAATACCGAAAAGGCAGAGTGTTTCCATTGCCATACGGGGCATAACTTTAATTTGCAAAATGTTTATGCAGGTATTCAGTTGATTGATAAAACATTTAGTAATACGGGGTTGTACAACATAGATGGTGTAGGCGGTTATCCCGCGCCCAATCGTGGCGTATTTGAGGTGACCCAGAATCCGCTCGATATGGGATTTTTTCGCGCACCGAGCTTGCGCAACGTAGCCATTACCGCGCCGTATATGCACGACGGTAGTATTGCTACCTTGTCGGAAGTGGTGGCAACTTACGCGGCGGCAGGACGCAACATTCCTGCGGGGCAGCCCAATGCGGGGGATGGACGGCTCAATCAGTTTAAGGATCCGCTGATTCCACGGATTAACCTGACTCTCCAAGAACAGGCAGATTTGGTCGCATTTTTAGGGACATTGACGGATCAAGGTTTGTTAACGAATCCTCGTTATGCCAATCCTTTTCCGTTGGGTACGATCAACAATCCATAAGGATAAGTGATGCTTGCAAAAATACGCACTAGCAAAAAAATATTGTTCGGGGTGGTGGGGCTGCTGCTGCTGCTGTTGCTGGGCGGGCTGTTTTTCTATAGTCAAAAGCCTAAGGTGTGGCAATGGAATTTGCCTGCGCACTTCCCTGTACCACGCGTCCCTGTTGATAATGTCATGTCGGAAGACAAGTTTCAGCTAGGGCGCAGCTTGTTTTATGACAAGCGATTGTCAGGCAACGGCACGATGGCGTGCGCGTCTTGCCATTTTCAACATCTGGCATTTACCGACGGCAAGGCAGTGGCAACGGGTTCAACGGGCATGTCTACCTTGCGCAGTTCGCAAGGCTTGGCGAACTCGGCTTATCATCCGTATTTCACTTGGGCAAATTACTCCTTGCCCTCGCTAGAAACGCAAATGCTCAATCCACTGCTGGGAGAAAACCCCGTTGAAATGGGCATGAACGACGGGACAATGCCGATTATTTTGCAGCGTTTTCGAGCGGATGCGAACTATGTTAAACAATTTAAGCAGGCTTTCCCTCAAGAAGCAGAACCCTTGACCCTTGCCAATTGCATCAAGGCAATCTCGACTTTTCAGCGTGGTTTGATTTCGGCAAACAGTAAATATGACCAGTATTTGCAACACAAGGTGACATTGTCAGACGGTGAAGCACGTGGACGCAGTTTGTTTTTTTCGGACCAAGCCCAGTGTTCGCAATGTCATGGTAGCTTTAACTTCAATGACCAAGTGATTACCGCCGATAGCCAAGAAGTTGCTACACCTTTTCACAACACAGGCTTGTATAACGTGGATGGCAGGGGCGGTTTTCCTGAAGGCAATCGCGGTATTTTTGAATTAGCGAACAAGCCTGCCGATATGGGCGCGTTTCGCGCCCCCAGTTTGCGCAATGTTGCCGTCACAGCACCCTATATGCACGATGGTTCAATCCAAAGTCTAAGCCAAGTGCTTGATTTTTATGCGGGGCATGGGCGGGTGATTGCACAAGGCGAACATAAAGGCGATGGTCGTTTGAACCCTTTTAAAGATGCGCGCATCAATCGCATTAACCTGTCGGCGCAAGACCAAGCCGATTTAATCGCTTTCCTCAACACCCTCACGGATAGCGATTTTTTGCGCAATCCACGTTTCTCAGATCCTTTTGGAGCACCTCATGCAGCTCAATAAATTTTGCCTGGCGGGTTTGCTCGCACTGGGCACAACACAGGTCAGCCAAGCGCACGACAACACCCCGCAACCCACCGCAGAAAATCCCTTTTTATTCATGGGCGGCGTGGGCTTGTATTCGCTCAACGCCAGTTTGCCTTATCCTGCGGCCCGACTCCCTGGCATTCTGGAATCAGGCAGTGCGCGGGCGGATGAGCGTCGCAGCGGCATGGATTATTTGGAAGCGGGGGTAGTAGCCCGTTTGGGCGAGGGCGTGTTTGGTAAGTTAAAAGTCGCCCGTCACGGCGGCATTGCGCCCGTGAACGAAATTGACGAAGTGTGGTTGTCGGCAGATCATCCCGTGGGCGCGGCGGCATTACAAGCAAAAGCGGGGCGGCAATTGGTGCCGATGGGTTTGGAGAATATGAAGCATTTTCATACTCGTCCTTTTGGCATTGCGCCACTCGCTTTGCGCGCTGCGATTAACGATATGTGGCGGGCGGATGGGCTGCAAGTGAATAGCGAATGGGGCGCATATAGCGTCGGCGCGGGGGTATGGAGCAATTCTGCGTTTCCTGGCGCGCCCAGTTCAGGCATCAATCTTGCCACCTTGCGCGCAGGGTGGCAAAACCCAAGTGTGCAACTCGAAGCGGGTTATGCGCGAGCCAGTGCCAGCGCGGGACGACCGTTGATTACTACAGGTGTCGCGGGACATACGCACGCGATTCCCAGTTGTACTGCCGTCACGGCGAGTCGGGTGTGTATGGTCGGCAATGTCGATTTGTTGACTTTGGCTGGTAAATGGAGCATCAACGACGCGTGGACGGTTAGCGGCGAATGGTGGGAAAAGCGCGATTCGGGACGCTTAGATAGCCTATTAGGCACGCCCGATTATGTTGGCAAATTTAACGGCGGCTGGATAGATGTCGGCTGGAAACCCCATGCCGCATGGGAAATCATCGCCCGCAGCGAACGGCTCATCGGCACGCACACTTTAGTTGGTGCCAATGCCGCGCTGATTGCCACCCAAGCAGGCATAGATAATTCCACCCGTCCGCTCACTTCCAATGGTTTATTGTTGCGCTGGCAACCTTGGGCAGGACACCTTGTTGCACTGGAATATCACCGCGAATCCGTGTTGCCACAAGCCAATACCAGCACCTTGTTGCGCTATCAATACAGCTTCGCCACCTCGCCCGCGCGCCCATAATGACACGCCCATTTCCCATCTTAACGATGGGGGTGCGACAATTTGTCGCAGGGCCGCATTAGAAATGCTGAATATAATCCCCCCCTTAATTTTTAATCAGGGTGTGAGATGAAAGCAAAACGAATCGTGCTGTGTTTGGCGTTGGCATTTGTGCCGAGTGTGTATGCGGTGGATATGTTGCCTGAGGTGGTGGTCACCGCAGCAAAAATTCAGCCCTTACCTGTTGCGGCGAAGGTTGTGGTCAATCCGTCCATGCGCGCTAGTAGCAGCGATACCGCGAAATTATTGGAAAATCAAGTGGGGGTGAGTTTGGCAACAGGCGGTGGTGTGTCCAGTTTGCCTGTGATTCATGGCATGGCGGATGATCGCGTCAAAGTCAAAGTGGATGGCATGGACTTGGTGTCGGCGTGTGCTAATCACATGAATTCGCCTTTGTCTTATCTTGATCCAGCCCAGGTTGGCAGTGTCAGTGTGATGGCGGGGATTACGCCTGTGAGCATGGGCGGCGACAGCATTGGCGGTTCGATTATGGTTAACTCACGTGCGCCTGAATTTTCCCTTGCGGGGCAAGGTTCTATGCTCAAAGGTCAGGCAGCGGTGTTTTATCGCAGCAATGGCAACGCGCTCGGCGGCAATGTGTCGGCGACGGCGGCGAGTGAATCGGTCAGTTTGAGTTACACAGGTTCAACGGTACGGTCAGGGAATTACAAGGCGGCACGTGATTTTAAAGCGGCGGGTTTGTCGGTCGGTACGAATGCTTGGTTAGGGGCGAATGAAGTCGGTTCGTCGCGCTACCAAGTGGAAAATCATAGCTTGGGGCTGGCGATGCGCAATGATAATCATTTGTTGGAGATCAAGCTGGGGTTGCAACATATTCCCTATCAAGGCTTTCCCAATGTGCGCATGGATATGACGGGCAACGACAGTCAGCAGGTCAATGTGCGCTATAAAGGCAACTTTGCTTGGGGCGGCTTGGAAGCGCGGGTTTATAACGAAGCCACGCAACATCAGATGAATTTTTTGGTGGATAAACTCACCACCACGGGCATGATGGCGAATCCTGCGGGGATGCCCATGGCAACCAATGGGCAAAACACGGGCGTATCCGTCAAAGCCGATATGGCGTTGTCCGAACGTGACCTGGTGCGCTTTGGTGCGGAATTGCAGCGTTATCGTATGAGCGATTGGTGGGATCCGATTTCGGCAGTGGCGGGCATGATGTCGCCGAATACCTTTTTGAACATCAACGCGGGGCAGCGTGACCGAGCCGCCTTGTTTGGCGAATGGGATGCGCGCTGGAATGAACAATGGCTGTCGCAACTCGGCTTGCGCGTGGAATCTGTCAGCATGAATGCAGGCAAGGTGCAGGGCTACAACAATATGGCAGGGATGATGGGGTACGGCAACCCTGCGTTGCCCACCTCGGTGCCAGGGGCATTTAATGCCTCTAATCGCCAACGCACCGATAACAATGTCGATTTAACCGCCTTGGCGCGTTATACCCCCGACGCGAGCAAAACCTTTGAAGCGGGCTATGCCATGAAAACCCGTTCGCCCAATTTGTATGAACGCTTTGCATGGTCGAAAAATAACAATATGGTGATGACCATGAATTCTTGGTTCGGCGACGGTAATGGCTATGTGGGCGATGTGAATTTAAAGCCTGAAGTGGCGCATACCTTGAGTGCTACCGCAGATTGGCATGATGCGGCGCGTGAGCGTTGGGCAATCAAAGCTACGCCCTATTACACCCGTATCCAAAACTATATTGACGCGACAGTTTGTACCGTTGCCATGGGATGCCCTGTGCCTAGCGTGGGATTTGCCAATTTGCAACTGGCGAATCAAACTGCTGAGATCAGCGGCTTAGATGTGTCGGGGCAGGTAGCATTAGCCAAAACCAGTGCTTACGGTAGCTTTGATATGGCGGGGGTGTTGAATTACACGTCGGGCAAAAACCTCACCACGGGTGGCAATCTGTATCACATCATGCCGTTGAACGCTAAAGTGATGCTGACCCAACAATGGGGTAATTGGTCAAACGCCTTGGAAGGGCAATTTGTCAGCGCGAAAACCAATGTGCAAACCGTGCGCAACGAGTTGAAAACGGGCGGCTATAGCTTGTTTAACTTACGCAGCAGCTATGACTGGCAACAACTGCGTTTGGATGTGGGGGTCGAAAACCTGTTCAATAAATTCTACGACCATCCTTTGAGCGGCGTGTATATCGGTCAACGCACCATGGTCAATGGCACCGCCGTGCCAGGCATGGGACGTTCGATTTATACCAGCTTAACCGTGAAGTTTTAATTCCCCTGTCCTGCCCGTCCACTAAGCCTGCCCCTCATCGCTAACATCGCGGTGAAGGTCAGGCTTATTTTTTTATCTCATTGTTGTGATAGCGGCTTTCTCTTTTCTCTTTAGTCTTCCCTTAATGAACACGAGAGGCGTGCAAGCAATGGGCAGGTGTTTTTTGGTCTTGGCGAATTTGTGCCGCCATGGCTTCACAGGTGGCCACTGCCCCTTGGGGCATGTCAACCACGATGCGCAACGAGCCTGAATGTACGACATCATATTGGCTGCTATTTTCTTGTAATACACTTTGCCAAGGCTCAGCGAGGCTAGGCTCGCAACGGTTGATGCTAATTTGGCAGCTTGGGCAGCGGGTACGCAATTCGGTCAGCATTTTTTCATTTTTAGACTGACATTTTTCCTGTGTTGCCCAAGGTGTATCGACAAAAGTGAGGATGGCTTGATCGGGGAATTTTATTTGTAGCAAAGGGTAATAATGGGGTTGTAAGAACTGGGTAAATACGACGATTGCCGCCGTTATACCGAGCAAACCTAGTCCACTTAGCCAATATATTTTATTCATTACCATACTCCAGGGATGAGTCGCGCGGTGCGCTGTGCGTAGTCGTGATATTCGGGGAAGGTCGCGCTGAGTACGCGCTCTTCATTTCGCATACGGACGATTTGAAATATAAAATGCACGCCTAAAACAACAGCAGCCTGCCAAGACATAAATTGCATAAAAATACCGATAGTGGCGATTTCTTCTGCTAAGTAGAGTGGGTGGCGCACGAAGCGATAAGGGCCGCTGGTGACCAGCTGACGGGCTTCTGCCATGATGCTAATAGAGCGACCTAAGTGGAATAAGGTGACTATGCACAGATAGTTTCCCACAATCAAAAACAGTGCGGACATCAAATCCATCATGGGGGGAAGGGATGCGCGGTTTAAGAGCAGGAGTAAATTGCCGAGCGTGAGTCCGAGTAATGCGGAAATTTTCGGTTGCCAGCCCGCAGCTTGGTTAATGGGTTGCGAGCGGGTAAAGTGAAAAAAGACCAGTAGCCCTAAAAAAGCGATTAACGAAATACGTGCTGCCAATGCACTGACGAATTGTGCGTCCAAAAAGAGGCTGGGGTGTTCCAAGAAGGTGACTAAACTGGCAATTTCACGGAGGAAAAAAAAGCCCGTGAACAGAATAATGGGGATACGCATCAGGCGATCATTGTGGCTTAGTTTATCAAGGATGTTTATGGATGGTTGGTTTCCGAGGAGGCAGGCAAAGGTATGGGGTGCGTGATAGCGGATAGAAAAAGCCCACAAAAGTGGGCTTTAGCATTTAAATTAAAAGCGGGAATGTTGGTACATTCCCCGCCTAAAATTAAGGGTGGTGAGTCGTTGTGGTATTGCCTGCAATAACTGCCGCCGCACCCGCAACACCTGCACCGACCAAAGCGGTGGTGGTTGAAAGACCACCAACCGTTCCGCCAGTTGTTGCACCAGCCGTAGCACCACCTGTTGCCGCACCGCCTGCTGCTGCGGGTTGAATGGCAACACCATTGGCGTGCGTAGGAACAAATTTGCCATCATGCATTTTGATGACATCGAACTTAGTGCCAGAAGGATATGTTTTGCCATTAACATTAACCGCACGGTCAAAGTGATGACCAGAGTGCGAGGAAACACCTTCGCTACCACGTGTATATTTCACACCATCCACGGTTGTATCGACACCAATACTAGGACCTGCAAACACATTGCTTGATACGCTCATGATTAAAGCAAAAGCCAACACGCTTAATTTTTTCATTTTGATTCTCCTAAAATTTTATGGGATTAAAAAACACTGTAACCGCAGGTCGCGATTATCCTGATAATTCTGTGGCTTGCAAGTCCTTTAATCGGTATGCCACGTTAATGCAACACCATTTCCCTCCAAGGAGACTTTTGGTTCGCCTCCTTGATGCCAGTTCCAGAACGCATTGCCGATGGCATAGCCCAGTAAAGAACCCGCCACGGTATCGGAAACGAAATGTTTGCGATCGGTCACCCGCGCTAAGTTGGTTAAGGCTGCGACACTATATAGCCAAGGCATTTGATACTCCTTGGCGTAAGGGGTTACCATTGCCCACATCGCGGTGGTATGTCCCGATGGAAAGCCCGACGTGCCATTGCTTAATAACATAGGATGAAAATCCCCTGAACCCTTACCTACCATCGGACGCGAACGTCCCACTATGTATTTGCCCACCTCTGATGCCAATACCCCCACCACGCCTGCTTCTAGTGCACTAAATGATGTTTTAGCTAAATGGGGGTTGCTTTCGTCCAAGGCGAGCAATCCCGCTACCCCCCCCACTAATAAAGGTAGATTGTTGCCAATATTGGCAATGGCTTTGCTGCCAGGCGTTCCTGTGCGCTTGACTGCCCAACGGTCAGCTGATTTGTCGAGCGTGCTACTCAATGCCACCGCACCCAATGCCAAGCCCGTGTTCCACCAAGTATTGGCAGACTTAAGTGTTTTCCACGCGCGTTTGGGGTCTTTATCCCATGACCATTGCAGTCGATCAAACACATTTGCTGAGCGCGACATATCGTAACTGTCATCTAAATCGGCAAAGTATTGCAAGCCATCACGGTCGTGCATGTTGGTGTAGGTCGATTCCATCATGTCGTACAAATCGCTGGGGGAAGCCACCATTTGCCCGACATCTCGCGTCCACGGTGAAATCGGCATTTTGACAGTGGATTGGGTATCTTTGGTTAGCAAAGTGTCCAGCGGCACCAGCATAAATACCCCTTTGTCGTGATAGGGCTTGAGGGGGGTTCCTGGCATGGTGATGTCATTGCCATTGGTCAGCGAATACCAAGCACCAATTTCAAAGCCTGAACGGAAACGCCGTTTCATTTCAATCCGTCCGCCTAAGTCGCCTGCCAAGAATCGCCCTGCGCGTACCGTGGCCGTGACCCCATTGATGGGTAAACGATAATGCAAGGACGCTAAGGCGGTGACGGTGGAATAGGGGCGGAAGGCAAAACCACCGCCTACATCCCGTTGCTTAAGAGCATCCACGGCAATGTCCACCGCCCAAGGCGCGCGGTCAGGGTAGTACAGCACTTGCCCCCCCGCGCCGCCAAACATTTCTTCATACAAACCGACGGAGGCACGCGCATAAATGCGTCTATCTGTATGGTAGAACTGGTTGATTAAGGCTTGGTTAAGTTTGAAACTGCCTGTTTTTTTGTAACTGGCAACATCAGTACGTACATGCGGTAGCAAGCTGTTGGACGGTTGAGTGACTCCGCTGATGTTTTGCGCAAGCGTCAGCGACGCGCCCGCTTTGAAAAATAAGCCCTCACCTAATTGTTGGTCAAACAAGGCGCGTGCTAACACTTCATAACGAAATGCCCCACTGGGATCATTGAAATACACGCCAAAGCCTGGCGCGAGGCGGAACTTGCTCAGTCCTGCACTTTCTCTGCGAAAACTGACAAAATCGCCTTCCGCATTGTCTAGTGAGTCGCGAGAATAGGCTTGTTCTAAGGCATCCAGCATTTGCGTATTGTCCGTGTGCGCCAGCTTATGTGCATAACGAACCGTCACACTGGTGGCGAGTTGTTTGCGGGTTTCCAGTCCTGCAAAATAATTTTGCAGCTTTTCGACGCTGTTGAAGTGATAGCTTGCCACGGGTAAATCGCTGATGGTGTAATTCACGCGTATTTCGCGCGTTTCCAACGGTGCGCGTAGCAGCAGCGTGCGTACTGCTCGCCCGACGGCTCGGCTGGGTAAGGCGATGCGGGTGTTGGTCAAGGTAATATCCAGTAAACTATCCACTTTGTTGATGTGGATGTTTTTGAAATCTTGCGCTAACAGGCGTTGGATTAAGGTCTGGCGATATTGTGGGTCTTGTTGCCATTGCGCTAAGGTGGGGCGAACCGCGATTTCAGTATCGGGTGCAGGCTCTTCAAACTTTGGCACGAAGTCACTCATTTCCAAAGGAATGGTGGCGTAAGCATTGAAATTCGGCTTGCCATCACGGTAAGCTAATTGCGAACCTAGCCAACCCCATTGATACTCAATGCCCACCCCCACGCCTTTTTTGCGGTTGATGACCCCCGTGGTGGTCGCATAAATATCTTGTTGGTAATTATTGGCATCGTACTCTGCGACCAGCGCGAACCCATCCCATGCGGCAGGGGCATAGCGTACACCTGCAAAGACACCACTGATTCGTCCTGAACCGATGCCCAGTGTCGTATCTAGCGCACCAAATTTTTTGCTGGCAGCCACATATTTGGCTTTAAACAACCCTGTTCCCATCACGTCACTTAAGCCGAATACGACCGATGGGGTATGCCAATCTTCTGTTAACAACAAAAACTTGCCATTGATGACTTTGTCTTTATAGTCGCCATAACCCGCCCATCCCGCAGTGCCATTCCCAATTGCGCCACTCATCACTCGCGTATAACGCGCTGACATTTCTAACCGTGGTGACAAGGAGATACTGCTCCACATATTGACGTAAGGATCGGCAAAGCTATAGCCCATGCGAAAGGTGCCATCAGGCTCAACGCGGCCATTGGGCATATTGATATACCCTGTTTCGCCATTGAGATTCGGTTGTGCGATAGCGGGCAGCGCAAACAATGCGCCTAACACGCTAGCAACCATCAAACGCATTTTAAATTTTTGCTGACGCATATTTAATTCTTTCCACAAAGTGGCCAACGAGCCGAGTCATCTTCGAGTACATCCCCCCTTTTTACGGTTTGCCCCCGATATTCCATTTCGCTTCCTTCAATGGCGGTGAGGCGAACGCGTTTGGTGTGACCTGCGGCTTCGATCACGCCCCGCATAGGATGGTATATTTCGTCCGTGAATGCGGGACGCGCATTGCACACTTCCGCACCCACAACGCGTCGTCGCGCGGCTTCGGTTTGTAGGCGGCGCACTTCCATGGCACTGGCATATTTGCGAATATCATTTTCCCATTCGCCTTCATAGCGGTCGCCATTCGCCCATTGGAACACCCCCCAGCCATGTCTCAAATCGCGCTGATAGTTTCCCGAATAGCGTTCGCCCGCCCATTGAAATTTGTTGCTCCACGTGTAAGTGCCTTTGCCATGTCGATAATCCTCATCAAAGTTGCCCTCGTAGCGATCACCATTGCTCATGACTTTTACCCCCAGACCATGCTTTTTACCCGCACGGAAATCGCCACGATAGGTGCTTGCCCCCGTCACTTCACCATAGCCATCTGCCAGTCCTGCCTGACAGCCACCGTGATAAACCCCTTGTGCTAAATCGGGATCAAGCACCTGACACGCGGGAGTTGAGCCACTCAATAGGGCGCAACCACTTAAAGAGAGAAGCCCTATTGCTAGTCCTATCTGAAGTAATCTACGTTTCATTTTCTTCCTTTGTGTCCCTCAAACCTTGTTTGTGACGTTGCGGCCTTGGTTTGTACGCGTTAAGCACCTGCGCCTAAATTTTCGGGTATTCTGAGCCGTTAGTCGCTAGTTAATACTGGGAAGCTGCCAGATACTGTATTTTTTACCTTATATTCAAGTGGATGAGAAAGGTATTTTACCCCGCCAGCTAAAAACTAGCGACTAACGACTAACAACTAACAACTCAATACCCAGTTATTTGTAGATAACCACTTAACCACTATTTCTCAAACCCGTTGCAATCCCGTTAATGGACAGGTGAATCGCGCGCTTGACCAAAATGTCATTATCACCCGCACGATGACGCTCCAGTAGCGACACTTGCAAATGATTCAGTGGGTCGATATAAGGGGTGCGGGTCATCAGGCTGCGTGCAAACACGGGGTTGTCTTGCAGCAAGGTGCTTTGACGGGTGACGGCAAACAACATTTCTACGGTGACTTCCCATTCGCGTTGAATCGCACCGAAAACCCGTTCGCGCAGCTCTATATCCGCGACCAATTCGGCATAACGCGAGGCAATGCCCATGTCGGTTTTGGATAACACCATATCCATATTGGATATCAGACCTCGGAAGAAAGGCCAGTGCTGATACATCGCTTGTAATTGTGCCAGCCCTGCCTCGCCCTCTGCCGCGATGAATTGCTTGACCGCGCTGCCAAAACCCAACCAACCAGGCAGCATCACGCGATTCAAACTCCAGCTAAACACCCAAGGAATAGCGCGCAAATCTTCGATGCGATCCGAGGCTTTGCGCGCTGAGGGGCGGCTGCCGATGTTGAGTTCGGCAATTTCACGAATAGGGGTGGCAGTGAAGAAAAACTCGGTAAACCCTGGAGTGTCGTACACCAGATTGCGATACACCTTGAACGCGCCCAAGCTCAACACTTCCATGATGCGATGATATTCGGGCATCGCGCTGTCTGCACCGTGGTGATGCAGCAAGGTCGCTTCCAGCGTCGCCGCCAACAAGGTTTCCAGATTGCGTCGCCCAATTTCGGGGTTGGAGTATTTGCTGGAAATCACTTCGCCTTGTTCGGTGATACGGATTTGCCCATTCACGCTACCAGGCGGTTGCGCCAAAATTGCGTCATAGCTAGGGCCACCGCCTCGTCCCACTGTGCCGCCGCGCCCGTGGAATAAACGCAGTTCGATGCCATGATGCTCAAAAACTTTCACCAGTTCCAGCTCGGCTTTATACAGCTCCCAATTTGCCGTGAGGTAGCCGCCATCTTTATTGCTATCGGAATAACCCAGCATGACTTCTTGGGTATTGCCGCGCGCCGCCAATAGTTTGCGGTAGTAGGGCAGGTTGAACAGCGCGTCCATAATCACCGCGCAACCTTGCAAATCTTCGATGGTTTCAAACAACGGAATGATGTTGATGTGCAGCGCGGGTGACTCGCCGATTTCCAGTAAATTGACTTGTTGCAACATCAGTGCGAGTTCCAACATGTCGCTGACCGAGTCGGTCTTGGAAATAATGTGATTAGGCAAGGCGGCACGTCCGAAGCGGTCATGAATTTCTGCGGCGGCTTGCATGATGCGCAATTCGCTTTGTACCACGGGGCTATATTGCTCTATGTCGCCGATGAGTAATTCCCCTGCTTGTAAGGCGGCTAATAAAGTCTCGCGTCGCTCCATTTCATTGAGATCCGTGTAGTTGACTTGTCCTGTATGGCGGGAGAACAGTTCGGACACCGTTTGCTCGTGAATGGCACTGTGTTGGCGCATATCCAGTGGTGCGAGATGGAAGCCAAACACTTCTGCCGCACGGCGTAAATTAGCCAAACGTCCGCGTGCCAGATACACCGCACCATGGCTGAACAAGGAGTCAATCAGAATATCCAAATCAGCAATAAAGGCTTCGGGGGTCGGATAAGGCAGCGCGGTTTTATCGACGGGTGATAAATGGGCAATTTCAAGATTGAGTTGTGCGGCGGTCGCGGATAAGCGCGAGTAAATCAAAATCAAGGCTCGGCGATAAGGCTCATCTTCGCGACTCAAGGCATGGTCAGGTGAGGCATCGGCAAGCTGGCGCAACGCGTCACTGACTTGCACCATACGATCGGTCAGGCTCAGTCTGGAGCCTAACAAATGGGTTTCTTTGAGATAGTGTTCAAAGATTAGCGCGGCATGTTGATGCGTGGCATAGCTCATCACGTCGTGGGTGACAAAGGGGTTGCCATCGCGATCCCCCCCAATCCAGCTGCCCACGCGCAATAGGTTGGGAACATGAATGTCCTTGTCAAAGCGTTGCTCCAGTTGCTTTTCTAAGTTGGCGTATATTTGAGGGATTTCAGTCAGAAAGGTATAACGATAATACTCTAGCCCATTTTTGATTTCATCACGCACAGTAAGCTTGGCGGTGCGCAACATGCGGGTTTGCCACAAAATTAGCACAAAACGATGCAAGGTTTCTTCGTTATGTTCCAACTCATCGGGGGTCATGTCAATCCGATCTCGGTCAGATAACAGCTTGGAGATAATCAGTTGGCAATCCAATATGCTTTTGCGTTGCACCTCAGTCGGATGGGCGGTTAAAACGGGGGAAATAATTGCGGAGTCTAAAAATTTTTGCAGCGTTGCGGTACTCGGGTTTTTAGCTTCTAAGCGATCCAATGCGCGCAACAAGCTACCTTCTTTGGCAGGCGAGCCCGCTTTGAGATAGGCGTGATGACGGCGATTATGGTGCAAATCTTCTGCAATGTTAGACAGTTGCGAGAAATAACTAAAGGCGCGCACCACCACCAGCGTTTCACTGGGCGAGAGGGCATCTAGGGTTTGTTCGAGTAAAATGCGGTCTTCATCGTGCTGTGTTTTGCGGAAACGCACTGCCACACGGCGCACGTTTTCAATCAGGTCAAAAGACGCATCACCCTCTTGTTCGCGCAGCGTGTCACCTAAAATACGCCCTAATAAGCGGACATCTTCACGCAAGGGTAAGTCTTTACTGGAAATACTCGTGGGGGTTGCAATTAAATTCATCATATTCTCGGCGTAAAAGCGCGGCGCACCCTATGCTAGAATGCGCCGCAAACAAATCACATCATTATTCAGGAAATGCCATGAGTCAGACTGTTCCAACTTCTCCCGCTCGTTTAATCATTGCCTCACGCGAAAGCGCGTTAGCCATGTGGCAAGCGGAACATATCCAAGGCAGGTTGCGCGCATTATATCCGCAAACCGAGGTCAGCATATTGGGCATGACAACCCAAGGCGACCAAATTCTCGATGTTAGCTTATCTAAAATTGGCGGGAAAGGCTTGTTCGTCAAAGAGTTAGAAGTGGCGATGGACGAGGGGCGCGCAGATTTAGCCGTGCATTCTCTCAAGGATGTCCCCATGAATATGCCTGACGGATTTAGTCTGGCGGCCATTGGCGAACGCGAAGACCCCTTGGATGCTTTTGTATCTAATCATTTTGACAGCCTCGCCGCCTTGCCCGCAGGCAGCATCGTCGGCACGTCCAGCTTGCGTCGCGAAAGCCAATTACGCGCGCGCTTTCCCCATTTGGTCATTCAACCGTTGCGTGGCAATGTGCAAACACGCTTACGCAAACTGGACGAAGGGCAATACGCGGCGATTATTTTGGCAGCAGCGGGGCTAAAACGCTTAGGCTTAGGCGAACGCATCCGCAACATTATTGCCAGCGAAGACAGCTTGCCCGCCGTGGGGCAGGGCGCATTGGGTATCGAATGCCGCAGTGACCGTGCCGATGTGATTGCCTGTGTACAAGCGTTGCATCATGCCGATACTGCCGCCTGCGTGCTGGCAGAACGTGCCTTGAGCCGTGCGCTGGCAGGCAGTTGCCAAGTGCCGTTGGGTGGGTTTGCCGAAATCCTAGACGGCAAATTACGGCTGCGCGGTTTTGTGTCCAGCCCCGACGGGCAACAAATGTTACGCGCTGAAGCGTTGGGCGATGTGGCGGATCCTGAAGCACTCGGCAATCAAGTTGCGGCGGCATTGCGCGCCCAAGGTGCGGACGTGATCCTCGCCGCCCTCAATGGCTAATTCGCTGGCGGGTCAGCGCATACTGGTCACACGTCCGTCGCATCAAGCAGGCAAGTTGGCGGACAGCATTCTCGCAGCGGGCGGTGTCCCTGTGCTTTTCCCCTTGCTGGAAATCACCCCCGTTGCTGACCCTGCCGCGTTGCACGCCCAAGTCGCGCAACTCGCCGATTATCAGTTAGCGATTTTTATCAGCCCGAATGCGGTGGAACAAGGCGTGGTGGCGATGCGCGCTGTATTGCCCGTAGGTCGGGATTTATCCCGACAAGGCGAATTAAAAATCGCCACGGTAGGGCAGGGCAGCGCGCAGGTCCTACGCGCGCTAGGCTTTGACCACATCCTTGTGCCACGCGAGCGTTTTGACAGCGAAGGATTATTGGCATTGCCCGAATTACAAGACATTGCAGGTTGGCGCGTGATGATTTTTCGGGGCGATGGCGGGCGCGCGTTGTTAGGCGATACGCTCAAAGCACGTGGTGCAATCGTCGATTACGCCACATGCTACCAACGCAGCCCCCCCCTTCCCACCGCGATAGACTGGCATAACTTGGATGCCATCACGATCACCAGCAGCGAAGCACTCACGTATTTGCGGCAGTTGATCACGGACGCAGCGTTAAAAATCCCCTTGTTTGTCCCCCACCCACGCATCGCCACCTTAGCGCAACAACAAGGTTGGCAACAGATTGTGACCACCGATAGCGGCGACTTGGGTTTGCTCGCGGGATTAAGTCACTATCCCCTATAATTTCACGTACTTTTGGCATTTATTTTTCAAGGATTCGTATGTCTTCACTTACTCGCAAAGATTTTCGCACGCTCTCGTTGGCGGCGTTGGGGGGTGCGTTAGAGTTTTACGACTTCATTATTTTTGTATTCTTTGCGGTCACCATCGGCAAACTGTTTTTTCCGCCCGATATGCCAGAGTGGCTACGCCAGTTTCAAACCTTTGGCATCTTTGCAGCGGGCTATTTGGCGCGTCCCTTGGGCGGCATTGTCATGGCGCATTTTGGGGATTTGCTGGGGCGCAAAAAGATGTTCACCCTCAGTATTTTCTTGATGTCCGTGCCGACCTTGGCCATCGGCTTGTTGCCCACTTACGCCGACATTGGCATCTATGCGCCGCTAGCGTTATTGGTATTGCGCATTTTGCAAGGGGCGGCGATTGGTGGCGAAGTCCCAGGGGCGTGGGTGTTTGTGGCGGAACATGTGCCTGCTCGGCATGTTGGTTTTGCGTGCGGCACCTTAACGGCGGGGCTGACGGGCGGGATACTGCTCGGTTCTTTGGTCGCCACCTATATCAACAAAAGCTATACGCCAGCGGAATTATTGAGCGAAGGTTGGCGCATCCCTTTTATCATCGGGGGTGTTTTTGGGCTGGTGTCGGTGTGGTTGCGCCAATGGCTGCACGAAACGCCTGTGTTCAAAGAAATGCAGGCGCGGCAAACTTTGGCAGCGGAATTACCCTTGAAAACCGTGATTCGCGCCCATCGTCCTGCGGTGATTCTAACCATGTTGATGACTTGGCTGTTATCCGCAGCGATTGTGGTGATGATTTTGATGACCCCGACTTTGCTGCAAAAATTGCACGGCATTTCGGCCGCCACGACGTTGCAAGCCAACAGCATCGCCACCCTGTTTTTGACTTTTGGCTGCATAGTGTTCGGCGCGCTGGCGGATCGTTTTGGTGCAGGGCGGGTGATGATGGCGGGCTGCGTGGCATTAGGCGCGACATCCTTGCTGCTGTATCAACAAATGACGGTCGCACCCGAAAACATCTACGGTTGGTACGCGCTATGTGGCTTTTTTGTGGGCGTAATCGGTGTCGTACCCAGTGCCGCTGTACTCGCTTTTCCACCCGTAGTGCGCTTCTCAGGCTTATCGTTTTCCTACAACGTCGCCTACGCCGTGTTCGGTGGACTCACCCCCGTGCTGGTCAGTTTGCTCGTCCCGCTCAGCCCCCTTGCCCCTGCTTACTATGTGTTGGCGTTAAGCGCGCTGGGCGTGGGGATAGGCGCGTATTTGCGGCGGCAGGAAAATCCAAAAAAACCGTAACGACTCAGATCCTTCTATTCACGTCAAGCGCAGCAAGATCGCGGATCCACGGAAGGCTGGTATCCGTGCATCAAAGATGTTTTCACCTTGTTGGCGCGATAGAAATTTGATTGATAGCGGCAATCCAACTAATGTCTAGTGGGTAAGGTGCGCCGTGCGTACGGAGAATTCACGCATTACATTGAAATTAAATGATTTTCCGCGTACGCATGGCGCACACTACCTGGCTACGGGGAGGAAACATGACTCTGCGTCAAGAGGATTTTTCTGGATACCCACAGATTCCGTGCTGGAAGAACCAAGCCAGATTCAAAAGGGGTCAGCAATATGGTGAAAAGAACGATTGGGACTATCCCAGCGGTACGGGCACTTGGATCAATGGCACGACACACATTGTGGACTGACACTGAGTAGATAAGAACAGGCGGAACGGTGATAAGCGTTAGCAGAAGCGATGTGGTTAAGCCAATTTGGGCGGTGTCGGTTGCGGCGAAAGCGCATGTGGAGAAAAACCAGCCGACATGCAGTACATATGCTTTTAGCAGGCGCATTCGTTTCCTGCGAAGTTGATCGATCAAAAGTGCGTGTTCCATAGTGCTAACGCAAAGTTAAAGGGTTGCCGCGCTTTTGCCGCAGTCCTGCCTGAACGAAGGGTTGGTGGGCGGCGATGCGGCAATACCGTATACAAGTAGACTGGCAGTCAGCGCAGTGAGAAGGTGCCATACCCAATGTAGCCCCCACGGGAAGGAAGAACAAACAGCAATATCCCATGCACGCACCAACAGGGCAATGACGTAAACAGCAATGGCTGCGGCCATGTAGTGCCAAAGAAGAAGGCCTTTTCGACGGACAACAAACGTAACAGCCCCTAAGAGCAGAAGCGTGGGGATGTGAGTGATGCCACCACCCAAGCCACCCAGCGGCATCATCATAATCCAGAACTGACGGACGAAGAAGAAAGCCAACAGAAGGGCAATCGTAACGACCAGAGATAACCGCAAATATCTCAGTGCGACGTATCCGAGGAGGGCTAGGCCAAAAATCTGGATAGGCACGAGATCACCCAAGAGCGTCTCAGGCGTTGGCATGCTATGAAAAATAAAACTACCAAAACCCACGCTGGCGGCCAGCATAAATAGGACGAGTTGCCAATAATCCCCGACACCATTATTACGCCAAACACGCCATGCGTAGAACGCTCCAATGACAAAGGCTATATTGGAAAATGAATTCAATGGCTCGCCAAAAAAACCAGAAGAAAACCGACCGCAGTAATAGCCGACAGTGTTGATGGTAGAAACGTAACTCACGGGATAGCCGCCCAGCGTGAAGTAGACACCATAATGCAACTAAATGTTTTAGCTGGACAGGTGGGTAATTGGTTTTCCATGAAAAATACTTGATTTATATCAATGATGAGCGTGATTTTAGCACGCCCTGATTTTTAGTCATAAACATCTGAAACACACCTGTGATGCTTGGAAATTTTGCCACCCCACATCCCCGCAGATTGCATGAGCTCATAGATGCGATTAGCGTGGCGTAATCGTACGCATTTCAATCATCACTACCACCTCAACATCAATTTCAACTGAACTAAGCGCACTTTCAGTGAGTAGGGTTGCACCGTGCGCACGGGGATTTAACGTATTGCATTGAAACTAAAGGACTTTCCGTGTGTACATGGCGCACCCTAGCAGGCTTGTCCAACAAACGGTTCAGGTCGTGGATCGCTCCGCGATCACGACCTAACCTTACTCGTTAGGTAACTTAGTCAAGTTGTAACGCCAAATGGTGACAGTTGAGCTGAAGCCCTTTGCGCAGATACAGCCGATGCGCATCATGGCGCGTATAGCCAGTATCAAGATGCACTCCATCGCATTGATGGTTTTGAGCGTATGCGATGAGCCAATCAAGTAACTCTCCAGCATAACCACGCTTTTTTTCTTCAGGGAAGGTAATGAGGTCGTCAACATAAAGCACTTTCCCCCACGCAAGAAATTCAGCGAAACGGAAGCCCGCCGCACTTTTAACAATGCCTTCGTGTTTGAGCGCGAGGATTTGAAAACTTTGAGCTTGTTGCCGCCTGACTTGAGAAAGAAAATCGTCTTCATTCAGGTGCGGACGTAGCACTTTAAATACAGGAAAGCAGTCTTGTATTTCGTTATCAGACTGTGCGATGAAAATTTCTGAACTCATGTTCTTCTCGGTGGTTACCTAACGTTAAGTTGAGGGGCTAACGCGGGCTGCTTCGCGGCAGTCCCGCTCGAACGTTAGGTTATGCGGTTTAGACATTTATTTTGTAGTTTAACTTTACTTCATCACCGTGCATACCTCTGAAACCCCAGTTGTGAGCTGCACTTTCCTGAATGCAAATTTCTATGTCCTGATGCGAAATGTTTATCTGATCTCTGATTTTGTCGAAAAGTAGCCGAACTAACTTTTTCTTGGCTTCTACGGTGCGCCCCTCAATCATGGTGATTTCAATAATGGTGTATGAATCCGTGCGACCAGACGGATAAATGAAGTCCTCGTTTTCCATCAGAAAAAAACGATGCGCTCGTTTATCAACTGGAAATTGCAAGGCTTCGACTACGCACTCATGGATAGTGTCGGACAAACGCTTACGGATTGGTGCTAGATTTTCTTTGATACCATAAATTTTAATTTGAGCCATTGCTTATTCCTTGTGAGGCATAACGAATAGCGTTTATCTGCCGCGCAGTTAAACTTGGATATGGCGATGAACTCATACGCGGCAGATACACCTTGTTGGACTGAACCGCCTCCAGGAAGCGAGGAGGGACGATATAGGGGATTGATAGAATTCTTCCCACCCGATGGGTCAAATTATAGCGGTGAATTTTGTTTCTAGCGTTGCAATCATGCGCATCATCACAAAATAGTATCTGGCCAGATAGGGCGTTAAGTGTGTTTCTGCGTTACGGCGAGCTGAACTGCCACCGTTAACGCGAATCTTCCCCGTCAACACAGTGAGTAGGGTGCGCCATATGTACGGGGATTTCGCGCATTATATTGAAATTAAAGGATTTTCCCGCGTGTACATGGCGCAGTCTATCTGGCTATGATGCGATTGAGCACTGCTGGGGCAATGAGTCTATGCAATGGCGTGACTGGAAGCATATAAATTCGCCCCAACAGGTTGTGGATGTGGACAACCGTTGTCACCGAGACGGACTGAAGGCCGCTTTGGTCAGGAGGATGTTTGTAGACGGAGAGTACAACATCCAGATGCTTGTCGCGATCTCCAAGCAGTGCCTCATTGGGTGAGTTGGAAATGAGTGTGAAGATACCTACCCTATCTCCGAGCACATAAGCTGATGCTGGCTTTGATGGGTTCAAATCGCCAAGACCACCGAGATCCTTTAGGCCGACAAGTCGAACGATTTTATTCCGAAGAGCCATGAGCGAATTAACCCAATCTGGGGTATTTGCCAAAGCAGTTAAGAAGTAGTCGAGTGCAGCGGGCGTAGTGTCGGGAACAGAAATAACGTAGCAATCGTGAAAATATGCACCAGCTAGCCGTGCGTTTATTGCACTTTCGGGTGGTACGTCAGAGAGTATGGCGCGTGGTTTCATAGCGGTCTAATGTTAAATTGAGGGGCAGGCCGCTGCTGGCCTAGCCTCTCGAATGTAAGGTTAGGTTTCGAGTTCATAGACACATGCGCTCCAGTATTTGCTCCCTTGTCTCGTGGAGCTACCCCACCCCAAGGCGATAAGCTCTTTGGCGATGAGACGATTCATGATGCCGTGCCCTACGAGCAAAACAGAGCCTTTCTCAGCAAGAGAAATAAGTTTCTGAGCGGCGGCCTTGGCGCGGATTTTCGTCACCTGAATTGAGTCAGAGCCCCGTGAGTAGCCGAAGAACCAAAGCAGGCGAAAGAACGCAACCCAGACAAAAGGTGACAGGCGCGGAAAGCGCCAGAAAGCAAAGGGAAGCTGTGCTTCGCAAAACGCAGCATCTGCAACAGATGCCGTATGGCCTAGAGCCTGCACTGATGACAAAGCCCGAGATGCGGTGCTTGTGACGATGCAGGCAGCGGAATTTGCCAGCTTCAAACTGGTGGTGGGCATACCGTCCGCTTCCACCTCGGAAAGGTTGTAGTATTCAATCCATCGTTCCATTTCGACAGGAGCAATCCAACATGTTTGGGTTAAGAGGGGCTTGCCGTGCCTCATGAGAATAATTTCCATCGCAGAGAAAACCTAACGTTAAATTGAGGCACTGGCCGCTTCTGACCTGTCCCTCTCGAATGTAGGGTTGAGCATCTTAATGTACTTATGCTGAGTGTGAATTCGCGCGAGGTACGTCATGGAGCTTTGGCCACCACAAGGCTGCTCGCAAAACATATTGTCAGCACAGGCAACCAAATGATCCTTTCCCAAAAGCTCGGCGTTGTCGCGTTGGCGATAACGCCGAGCGCACAATACACGACCACCGCCCACGCGAGTTTTTTGGAAATCGGTTGCCAAGCTGGAAAAATAAGTCCTGCTCGAATTAAGACGACTAAAACAAGCACCAGAAGAAGGAATGCTTGAACTAGGGATGCAACTCGCATATCGGTGGGCAGTACACCAGAATAATTTCCGCCCCATGCAAATTCACCCCACGGCATGCCAGCGGCTAATGCAATCTCGAAAAGAATAGCAACAACAGTAAACGTTGCGAAGATACGAGCTGCAATGAGTGATTTCAAACGAGTACCTCCGATGTGCTGGCTATGCGGGTGCTCAACGTTAAATGGACACCAAAATACAACTAAATGTTTTAGCTGGACAGGTGGATAATTGGTTTTCCATGAAAAATACTTGATTTATATCAATGATGAGCGTGATTTTAGCACGCCCTCATTTGTAATAATAAAAATCTGAAACACACCTGAGATGCTTGAAATTTTACCACTCTACATCCTCCCAGATTGCCTGTACTCATAGATGCGATTAGCGTGGCGAATCGCACGCATTTCAATCATCCCAGTGAGCAGGGTGCGCCGTGCGCACGGGGGCTTCACGTATTACATTGAAACTAAATGATTTTTCCGCGTGCGCATAGCGCACCCTGTCTAGCTTTGTCAAAATGTAAATCACCAAACGACGCGCACGGGATAGCCCGAAAACAAAGCATCCACGGACACAATCGTCATCTCTTCCTTGACCGCTTGCGCAATGATTAGGCGGTCAAACGGGTCTTTGTGGTGCGGCGGAAGTTGGTCTAAATAACTGATATGCGCCAAGTCTATTGGCAATAGACGAATGTTGTTTTCTTGTTGATTGAGTTGAATCAATTCTTTGATGGGCATCGCGAGGGTTAATTTCCCTAGCTGGCTTTTGATTTGCATTTCCCAAGCCGAAGCCATGCTCAAATAAAACTCATGCTCGCCAGATAGCAATAAGCTTTGAACCGTGGGCGAAAGTTTTTCCACATCACTGTTCAACCAAAGAAAAACGTGTGTGTCGAGGAGCAACTTCATAGCTGACCATCAAGCCAAAAACTGTCAGGCAAGGGCGCATTAAAATCCTCACTCATAGTAATTTTTCCCTTGAACAAACCCAGCGTGAACGGCTTAAACAGTGGCACAGCCTCTTCGTACATCACAATCACCTTGGCTTTGCGCGCTTGAATTGCTTTGGGTAATTGCAAATGAATTTGCTGGTTTTGGTCTATTTCCACGGGAAATTCGATAGCAAGCATGATTTTTCCTTAGCATCAATGGGATGGTGGATTGTAACAGGGGAATTGCTTGGCGGCAGTGTGATTTTGCGTATTCAAAGAATGCTGAGCGTGAATAAGGTAGCGGCAGGGCGCATACGCGATAAAGGGGATTTGCTACGGGATTAGGATGAGGTGGATGTCAATCCGCTCAAACGGGGGGATGTTCAACGGGTCGCCGATAGTCCCTATACAACGTCGCAGCGTGAAGTGGTGCAGGGGGATGAGTGGATGGGGGCGGGGAGAGTGAGGCGGTTAGGGTGCGCCGTGCGCACGGGGGATTTATGTATTGCATTGAAAATAAATGGTTTTTCCGCGTGCGCATAGCGCGCCCTACCTAGCTTAATTAATTATGAAGACGAGAAATGACACGATTTTATAAGCTCTTCCAATGATCGCAGTTCGTCTCCTGGGAATTCGTCTAAACCAAGGACTTCCGCAAGTAGAATTCCCAAGTCAGTAAGTTCGTCAGTCCAGGGACCACCCCCCATAAGACCCATTGTTCCTAAGTCAGTGTCATGTAACGACATTTCTTCACGTCTTAGAGAAACAAGGTCAGGAACAGAATGAGTCCCTCTGCGAAGATTTTCGACATCTATTGTTCCACAGGATTGTACTAGTGCAAGAAAGCAAATTTGCCGATACGTAAGTTCTTCAGCTATTTTCAGTATTATATGAGCGGTCGGGGGAGATATGTCACTACGGAATGCGATATTGGTGAATGCGTTTGAAAGATAAGGTAGTTTTCTTTCTTCGACCTCAATTTTCGCTTTGAAAAGCGTTGCCTCAAATATCTCATCTGCTTCGGATCGGCAGTTATCACTAACAGTGAAAAATCCATCATTGCGGGGTAACTCACCCCTCTTTAGCTTAGACTCAATTTTCTCAAGTGTGGTTAGTGTAGTCGTTCCAACTCTTATTTCCTCTCGGTGAGAGAGTTGACGGTTTGAAAAATCAGTCAGTGTCTTAGAGAGTACTGCGCCAAAAAAGCTACCATATACGAGACCAAAATTACCACCTATACAGGAACCAACTACACCACCTACTGCCGTACCTGTACCCTCTGCCAGAGCTGATAAAATTTCTTTAAGAGTTTTGTCACTATTGGTCATAAGTCTATTTATTGTGCCACCCAATGTGGAGCTAAGGGGCTGCGCGAGGGTGTATTCGCGCAGTCCCTCTCGAACGTAAGGTTAGACCGCATTGTCTCTGACGAACTGAATGTTGTCGATGATATTTGCGTGCATACTCGCCTCAATTTCATAGATTGGCTCTAGCACAAGATGAGAATATTGCACCATCCATGCCTTACGCAGTGCCTCTCTGAACACCGAGGAAACTGGTTCGCGACCAGGGACAAGAGCGTCAATCCAGAATAGACTCGGCATATCAATTCCCGGAACTGTGGAGTGTTCGTTGACCGAAAAGTAGATAACTGAACTGATGCTTGAATGCTGGCCTTTCAGGATGCGCAAAAGGATAGGCACCATCATGGTAGGAGGCAACATGTAGTTACCGTCATTCACAAGGAGAAGAAGACCCTTTGCATCTGGTGCGTTAAAATGTTTTTTTGTTTCACGTATTTGACGATTTGCTTTTTTAATAGTGCTAGCTTCAAGTCTTTTTTTGATTGGTTCGAGGTACTCACGAGCGCATTGCAAAGGTAGGTCACGAAGGTTCATTCGCACATTTCCCCCTGCTGTACGAGGAACGAGACCACGCTTGACCCAAGTAGCATAGAGAGCTAAAACACTATTATTGAAGATAGCGTTCGTCGATAAATCCTCGGTGAGGCATTTAAGTTCTGCCACGATATTTGCGTCCTGAAACCAATAGTCAGCATTAGCAAATTTGGGTTGTACCAGTACCTCGTCAAGGATAACGCCATTCAATTGCTTGACGCAAACTGCTACTGCTTTTGGGACATCTATTCGCATGTTCATTGATGAGGCCTAACGTGAAGTTGAGGGGCTGCGCGCTTTTGCGCCGTCACGCTCGAACGTAAGGTTAGGGTTTTTTACCCACATACATATTGCAAAAGCTGCGCGTGACAGCATGACTAAGGCTTGGGGGCGAGAGCATCTATCCACTCGGAAAAACGAGCCGCGCGATACTCAGAACATTCTGGTTCAAACTCATCAATCGGAGATATTTCTCTTGCGTGCCCAGTTAATCGCTCACGAAGAAGGGAGCGTTGCTCGCTTGTTAGTAGAGCCACCAATTCAGACACTACGGAATTAAGAACTAAATTTTGACCTATAACAGCAGCCATTGTGTGCGGATTCATTGTGCCCTCGCTATTGAGTTATGAAAATTGGAAAACTGTTTCATGGGTAAACCCTAATGTAAAGTAGACACCAAAATACAACTAAATGTTTTAGCTGGACAGGTGGATAATTGGTTTTTCATGAAGAATACTTGATTTATATCAACGATGAGCGTGATTTTAGCACACCCTCATTTGTAATAATAAAAATCTAAAACACACCTGTGATGCCTGAAATTTTGCCACTCTACATCCTCCCAGATTGCCTGTACTCATAGATGCGATTAGCGTGGCGAATCGCTCGCATTTCAATCATTCCCGTGAGTAGGTGCGCCGTGCACACGGAGAATTCACGCATTACATTGAAATTAAATGATTTTTCCGCATGCACATAGCGCACCCTACCTGGCTTGGCTATATACAGATTCATTATTGCCCCCTTCGAATATACGTCAATGTGTATCTATAAATATAGGGGAAATTCATTATTGTGTAGCAAGAAAATGAAGAACTGGCAAACCCATCTAAAAACAGCTGTGTTTGCCAGTCTAGGTGTACTACATTGCTTTGCTGCGCTCAGTCAATCTGACCATGTCGTTCATGACACCGTCCAGGCCACCATAAACATTCAGCGTACTGATGCGACCTGAAATCTTCTCCAGAATCTCCAGTTCCTTCAAACGCAGCAACACGGGATTGCCTTCCATCACCTTGGCGGTGTTGTGCAGCGAGCGCGTGGCCTGGGTTTCCTCGTGACGCTTGATCAGGTTGGCTTCGGCCACTTTTTGCGCCTCGACGACCTGCGTCAGGATGGCTTTCATTTCTCCAGGCAACACGATGTCGCGCGCACCGACGGATTTCACCTCGATGCCGTAGCAAGCTGCCTTGCCCGCGACGATCCCCTGCACCTGCTGGTTCAACGAGTTCTTGTCGACCAGCAGCTCATCCAGCGTTTGCGTACTGACCACGGTGCGCAATGCCAACTGTAGCTCTCGGTACAAAAAGTCCTTGGCATCGGCCAACTCGGCCTTGACCACCTCGGCCTGCTTGATCTGCCAGGTCGCAGACAAATTGACACGCAGGCTCACGCGATCCTTGGTGAGGATTTCCTGCCCATTGACCTCCATGTTCTGCAAACGGCAATCCAGCAGGGTCACCGCGATTTTGCGGTTGAACTTCCACCAGACGTGCGTTCCCGTAGCCAGCGTGGCAACCGCCACACCGTCCACTTCCATGAAACCGACATGACGCTCGGGCACGGTGGCACTCGCGATAGCATTGGCTGCGGCCAGTTTCAGCAGCTCGTCCTTGCAATTGGATAGCAACGCCGCCAGCTTTTTGTCGACGGCAGAATCCTCGCCGATGTTGATTTTTTCGACATGGATTTCTTGCTGCGTCTTCCAGTATGCGCCGCGCTGCCCAGGTGCCTTGATGTCTTTGAGCACGTTGTTCTGGTACACCAGCCCGATTTCGTTCTCGGCGGTTTCCCATGCCTGCAAGTGTTCTGCAAATGCCTCGGTGTGCAGTTCTGCCAGGTAAATGGCCTCTTTCGATACGCCCTCCTGCAAAGTCCTCAGTACGTCAAACACCTGCACCTGGTAGCGATTCCTGTAATCAAGCACCTTGTGTACGCCAGGCATCAATACTTTGATGAACTGTTTGTCCTTAAACAGCAACCCACGTTGTGATTCGGAAATGATGATTTCCTTGTATTCGATGATAAAAAATTTCATGATGCTTCCCCTCTACATAATTAAAGTGGCAAGCCCCCACCCGTTTGTCGGCTCATAACGTTGTGGCGTGCGGGCAAACTGCTCAAAGCCAGTTGCGCGCACGTCTAACCCTGCTACAAGGCAACCTCCAGGCTGATGTCGGGTGTACAAATCGAAGTTTGGGTGTTGCTGTTACGCTGCGATTTCATGCCACCTTCCACCGGGAGACCTGCCGGTTTCATGCTTTTCTACAACTACCGTGACAGGGTAGTTTCACTAACCGGAATCGAACCGGCGACAACTGAATGATAAGTTCAGCGCTCTACCCGACTGAGCTATAGCGAAGGAGCAGCCAGCGGGATTCGAACCCGCGACACCCAGTTTAACCTGGTGCTCTACCAGACTGAGCTATGGCGGCAATATTTGGTGCTCGGCTATCACGGATACGCAGGTCGCCAGGGACGGCTGCGTCAGGCAGACTGTTGAATCTGCACCGCTGGCAATGGCCTCACACCAAACTCTTGTCATCCCTTGACGCAGACCACCTGCTTCAAGGTATGCACAATTTCTACCAAATCCGCTTGCGCTGCCATCACCTGATCGATGGGTTTGTAAGCGGACGGCGTTTCATCAATTACGTCTGCATCTTTACGGCATTCCACGCCTTCTGTGGCTTTGACGTGTTCGGCCAGCGTCACACGACGTTTGGCTTCAGTACGCGACATCACGCGGCCAGCACCGTGGCTGCAACTACAGAAACTTTCCTCGTTGCCCAGCCCGCGCACGATGAAAGATTTCGCCCCCATGCTGCCCGGAATGATGCCCATCTCGCCCAGACGCGCGCTCACCGCACCCTTGCGCGTTACCCAGACGTTTTTGCCATAATGGTTCTCGTGGCTGATATAGTTGTGGTGGCAATTCACGGCCTCCACGTCGGCAACAAAATTGACTTTCATCACGTCGCGCATCGCACTCAAGGTGTTCGCCATCATCAGCTCGCGATTCACGCGGGCAAAATCCTGCGCCCAGGAAACCGCCTTGACATAAGTGCTGAAGTTTTCACTACCTTCTGGGATGTAAGCCAAATCCTTGTCTGGCAGACTGATAAACCAGCGCTCCATATCCTTCTTCGCGGCCTCAATAAAGTGTGTGCCGATGCGATTGCCCACGCCGCGCGAACCGCTATGCAACATCACCCACACCGCATCGGACTCATCCAGGCAAACTTCCACAAAATGGTTGCCGGTACCCAAGGTCCCAAGGTGGTTGATATTGTTGGTATTCTTCAGGAACGGGTGCTTTTCGCACAGGCGTTCAAACCCGGCGCGCAACGGCTCCCAGGCCTGCGCTACTTCGTCAGGTGCTTTCCCCCAGCTTCCGGTATCGCGCGCACCGCGAAAATCTGCCGAGCGTCCATGTGGCACACGTTTTTCGATCTGGCTGCGCATCGCACTTAGCGAATCCGGCAATTGCGCGGCCGTCAGCGAAGTTTTCACCGCCATCATCCCGCACCCCAAATCCACGCCCACCGCTGCCGGGATTACCGCACCCAGGGTCGGGATCACGCTGCCTATCGTCGCACCCTTACCCAAATGCACATCCGGCATCGCCGCCACCCATTTATAAATAAACGGCATCGCCGCGATATTGCGCAATTGCTGTTTGGAGTTATCGTCAAACGGAACGCCGCGCGTCCAGGATTTGATGAGGTGCGCACCTGCGTCATGTATCACTTCGTATGTTGTATGCATAGCCTAACCTTTCCATTTTTTGTTATTCAGCATCTCTGCTGCGTACTGTCTATATTGCAATCGCTGTGCCAGCAAAGGTGAGACGCTGCATAAATTTTATATCGTATTGATAAACATACATATTTATTTTATGTCTATTTTCACGGCATATAACTGGCACGGTTTTGCGGTAGAATTACCTATCTTATTAGATAGCAATCTATCGTTATGAATAATATCGTAATCGGCATTCTGGGTTCAAGGCTGGATCACGGCGGTTTGGGAAGAAGACGCGCCCAGCGCTGGCGACCCAGTGTTTCGTTACTGATGCAAGCCGAACTGCCCCTCAAAGAGTTTGTCCTGATCCACCACCCGGATGAGGCCGCACTGGCTGCCATCACGGTGCGCGACATGCAGGCACTCTCGCCGCAAACGCGGATCACGCCCTACCTCGTGAACTACCAGAACCCATGGGATTTTGAAGAGGTGTACAGCCAACTGCTGGATTTTACCCGCAGCTATAGCTTTGATCCCGAGCAAAACTCCTATTACGTACATATCACCACGGGCACGCACGTCGCGCAAATCTGCCTTTATTTGTTAACCGAGGCGCGCTACATTCCGGGCAAACTGCTGCAAACCTCGCCCGCAGATAATGACCCCAAGGGCAGTTATCAGATCATCGACCTGGACCTGTCGCGTTACGATCAAATCGCCCAGCGCTTCGAGCGTGAGGCGATGGATGGCATCACCTATCTCAAAAGTGGCATCGAAACCCGCAACGCCGCCTTCAATAGCCTGATCTCGCAACTGGAGCATGTGTCTATCAAGTCAGCGTCGCCTATCCTGCTGACCGGACCTACCGGTGCCGGCAAATCGCGCCTCGCCAAACGCATCTACGAACTCAAGAAGCAACGCGGGCAATTGACAGGCCGCCTAGTCGAGGTCAACTGCGCCACGCTGCGCGGCGACAATGCCATGTCGGCACTGTTCGGCCATGTCAAGGGTGCCTTTACCGGCGCGCAGAGTCCGCGCGTAGGGCTGCTGCGCGAAGCAGACAAGGGACTGCTGTTCCTTGATGAAGTGGGCGAATTGGGTGCGGACGAACAGGCGATGTTGCTCAGGGCAATAGAAGAGAAATCCTTCATGCCGTTTGGCGCAGATCATGAAGTCAAAAGCCACTTCCAGTTGATAGCTGGAACCAATCGCGATTTGTCCGAGCAGGTGCTACAGGGAAGATTTCGCGAAGATTTGCTCGCGCGCATCAACTTGTGGACCTACGAATTGCCCTCGCTGAAAAATCGGCTTGAAGACCTTGAACCCAACATCGAGCATGAGCTGCACCAGTTCACCCTCAAGGCAGGCCACAAGGTCAACTTCAACAAGGCAGCAAGAGCAGCCTACCTAGCTTTTGCGAATTCAGTAGCCGCGTTGTGGCGCGCCAACTTCCGCGATCTAAACTCCAGCATCACGCGTATGGCGACACTGGCGACTGGCGGACGCATCACGGAAGAGATCGTCGCAGAAGAGATAGTGCGCCTGCAAAAAGGCTGGTCGAGTTTCGCAAAGCGTGAAGCCACACCCACCGACATACTGCACGAAGTGCTGTCGCCACAGGCTCTGGACGAACTCGACTTGTTCGATCAGTTGCAGCTTGCGGAAGTCATCCAGGTTTGCCGAAACAGCCGCAATCTGGCCGAAGCTGGACGCACTCTCTTCAACCGCAGCCGCACGCAAAAAACCAGTGTCAACGACTCGCATCGACTCAAACAATACTTGCAACGCTTTGATCTGGATTTTCACGCGGTGAGGGATAAAACTTAAAACCTCAGTTAGCCGCAGATTAGCCAGCGTAGGGCGCAATAACCAACGGGCATTGCGCCGCAGGTGTGGAATTAACATTCGGCGCAATGCGCCACGTTTATTGCACCCTACGCGAAAAAACATTTAAACTTCAATTGGATGTATTTTATGGTGCGTACGTCGCACCCTACGCAGGTCACGGGTTCTTTTTCAAATAGGCATTCGCTTCAACGTGTTCGGGGATATGTTGCAGCACTTTGAGATAGGCGCGGCGGGCATTGGGGAGGTCATTTTGCCAAGCGGCACTGCGCGCTAAATACACTTGCGCCGTGACATCCCCTGGGTAGCGCGTTGCCAATTCCGTGGCATGTCGCGTGAGAGCTTCCCATTTGTGTTCGCCTTCTTCGCAAATCATCAAACGAACGTGCGCGGTGTAATCCCATGCCGACACGGCAATGACTTTATTGGCTTCGATGGCGGCTTCACGCCAGCGTTGTTGCGCCAACAGTGGCAAGGTAATACCCAGTCGTGCGTCCAATGCTTTGGGATTGAGTGCCAATACTTGGTTGTAATCGCGCAAGGCATCATTGTAATGAGCTTGCGAATAATTCAACCAAGCTCGCCGCATTAAGGCAAATTCATGGGTGGGGATTTGGCGCAATACTTCGTCCATGCCCGCCACCGCCAAGGCATATTGTCCCGATTTTTCCAGCGTGTAATTGGACTGCCAAATACTGGTGTTGTTGGTGGCAAGTGAGGTATTGCAGCTTTCGGGTGTGTTGTGGCCTGGTTGCCAAAAGCACGCGGTAACCTCCGCATGTGCCGTGGCACTGGCAAACAAAAACGCGACAGCAAATGCCTTGATTTTAAAGTGTTTCATATTAGTTTCCTTGAAATGGGTAGGGGTTGGCTAAACACCTACATCTAAATTTTCGGGGATTTCAAGCGATTAGTCGTTAGTCGTTGGTTTTTGATTGCGGATAGGAAGCTACCCGCTACATTTTTTACAATATATTCAAATAGATGAAAAAATTCATTCCACCCACTAAAAACTAACGACTAGAGACTAAAAACTCAATCCCCAATTACTTGTACGCAATACCTTACCACTGTTGCGTGATGCCCACATAAACGTAGTTTGCGGAATAGCGTGTGGCGAGGCTGTTTTCATAGCGTTCCACGCCACCTTGCGCGATCAAGCGGGTGTTTTCAGCCAGCTTCCATTGCGTGCCCAACGAGGCACTGCCGCGCTGGGTGTCTGCCAAGTTGTACAACGTCCCCGAATCGCCATCCACCGCGTACAGGCGTTTGCCGACCAACGCGCCGACTTGGATTTGCTCAGGCGTAAAGCCGCCCGCGACTAAATAGTGCGTCCATTTGACTTCAAGTGCGTCGGTGCGGGTGACATTTTGGGCGCGCAGGGCGTTGGAAAAATGAATGTCATACACGCGCAGTTGTAGCCAATCACTGCCTTGATTGAAGCCAAAACCGACGGTCGGCGTCCATTGCGAAACCGATAATCCGCCGTTGCCGATGTTGCTGTTACCGTAGCGGCTGCGAGCATAGCCAAGGTCTAGCGAATAGCTTTTGTCAAAGCTCATAAATCCGACTTGCGGCGCAATCACGTTTACGCCATTGGTTTCGTTAGTGGCATCGTTGTTGGTGGCGCGATGCACATCGGCGCGCACGGTGAGTTTGCCTGGTAGTGCATCAGGGGTGAAATTCATTCGCCCCGACAAGAACAGCGCGTTTTGTTGCAAAGTTGGCGCACCAAATTTCATTTTCAACGTGGTGTGTGATGCCCCCACGGTGATGCCGCCGTGATCCAAATACTGCATGTCGGCATACAGACCTGCGCTGACGATACTGTCCCGCGTTGCGGCATTGCTAAACCCCGCGTAAGACACTTGTGGCGTGGTTTTGATGGTCCACGCGTCGGTTTCTGCGGCATAACCCGTGGTACAAACAAGCGTGGCGGCGATGGCAAAGGCTAAGGATTGGGTGTGTTTCATGATGTTGCTCCTGAGTGAAAAAAGTTAAAAATTATGAGTTGAGCTATTAGTCGTTAGTTGGTAGTTGGTAGTTGGTAGTTGGTAGTCGCTAGATGAGATTGTGGATGCGCTACGCTTATCCACACAACTAACGACTAACGACTAACGACTATCAACTAACGACTTTTTCCGCATCCCAACGGCGTTTGCCAAAACATAAGCTGAGACGCGCTACGCCTTGGTTAGGGGTAATCCATGCGGTGGTTTCGGCGCGCCAGGCGATGCCCCAACCTAAACGGAAAGTGTGTTGCCCGACTTGTCGCCAGGCGTAAGCGGCTTCGTCCCAAGTGCGGCTGTAGTGGCTGACGCAACTGCCGCCCAGTGGATGTAGTAATGCAACCAGCGCACGCTGCACCCCGTTCAGCGGCAATAAGCGCGCAGCGGGGGCATCTTGCCAACCATCTGCGGCGGTGGTCAGCGGTGTGAGTCCCAACGCCAACACCCACATATCCAACAAAGCATCGCGCTTGCCCGTGCGGTCGTAACAACCCAACACCATCTGGGTTTCTTCATAGCCCACCGACGCGCCTTGCTCGGTCATTAAGCGCGATTGTCCCAACAGCGTTAATTCGGTGCGCAAATCTTGGACGCATTCCGTATCCGCATGGCGCAGCCGATACGACAATACTTGTCCCGCCACGAAATGCAGCGCGGCCGCTAAACTTTCATCACGCGGGGCGGGGCTTAAGATGTCGTCTTGTTTGGGGAGGTAATACAACTTAAATTCGCGTTGGCGATGGTCACCATGCAGCAACACGTTAATCAGATGGAAGGGGTGCGTGGGGCTGCCCAAGGTTGGGGTGTGTTGAACGTGTAAATGTAAATGCGGTTCTGGCGCACGTCCTGAACTGCCGCACGCGGCAATAGCCTGTCCCGCCGTCACCCATTCGCCCAGTCGCACCCGCACGCTGGTTTGTTTCAAATGTGCCAATAAAACATGGTCGCCCAACACCGTGCGCAGCAACACATAATTGCCCCAGTTGTGTGTGGTATCGACTTCGCCAGGTAACATGTCCGCTAAATCATCGCGGCATTGCACCACTTGCCCCGCCACGGGTGAGCACAGCGGCGCGCCAAAACAAAAATAATCACTTTGTTTCAAACCTTGCTGTTGATGATTAACGAGGTGGTCACCTTGTTGTTCGATGACCTCAAAATCCAGCGCGTGTTGCCATGGACTGCGATGGGTATAAGCCCCGTCAAATGCTTGCGACACCCGCCATTCGCCATAAAACGGCAACAACATCGGCATACTGCCCGCCAGACTGCCGCGCACTTGCGCCAATCGTTTGCGTTCGTAAGCCAGTTCGGGCGGTTGCGGGTGGTCTAAAGTCAGTTGCGGCAAACTGGTCACGGGGCGCGCACCCAATGCGCCCAACCACAAATACACCGCCAATAAAAACGGCAAGGTCAACAAGGGCAAATGCCAAGGCGACACCATGATGCCCAGCACCACCACCAACCAGCCCGTCATCGCCGCACCCGCCAATGCCATGCCAAAACTGGCGCGACTGGGCACGGCAAACAAGCCGCCCAATGCCATGGCGGTGAGCATGAAATTAAAGCCGACTAAGTTCGATTCGGTATGCCCTAACAGCAACAACGCCGCTTGCCCCGCCAGATAACCCGTGACCGCTAAAATCGCCAAATAGCGCGAGACGACCAATAAGCCCGCGAACAACAACGCGCCCGCCCAAGGATAAGGCACGAGCAACAACCAACCCATCGCAGTGAAAAATCCGTCGCCCCAGTTGCCAAACACCGTGGCGGCATCGCCAGTAAATGGCGTGGAGGATAAGGCAACCGCGTTGTTCACCTGCATCGCCAAACTGACCAGCCAACACGCCAACACAAACGGCAAACTCAACAACGGCAATCTGCCCGCCCGCCATAACACACCCGCTAACCAGTGCGAAATCAGCGTGGAAAACAAGGCAATCACCACGACCCAGCCGAACAAGGTGGCATCCAAACGATGAAACGCGCCGATTAACAAGCCGCACAACAAGCCATTGACTAAATGCGCTTCGCCCGACAATGCCAACAAGCGCGCCCACGCCGCCGATGCCAATAATCCCACCACGCCCGCCAAGGCGGCTCGCGGCGAAAACCAAGTGATGAGCGCGAACCACGCGCCTAAACGCTCGGAATGACAAAAAAACACCGCCGCGTAAGCCCGAAAAAGCGGCGCGCTGTGGGCTGCTAATTTAGCTATCACGCGGGGATTCCTTGTGGAAAGGGCATTTGCAATGTCCGTGGCACTTGCTCTAAGCCGCTGACATCTTCCAATTGCTCGGCTGCGCGGATGATTTCCACTTCGCCGTTTTGCGTCACCATCACCACGGCAGGACGACGTTGGATAAACTGCATCCATTGGGTGTTGTTGTACGCGCCCACGGGACGAATCACCAAAGATTCGCCGACATTCAACGGCGGCAACATAATCGAAGCGCGCACCACGTCGATGTTCATACACAAGGGGCCATACAGCACAGTTTCTTCGGCAATCCCGGCCAATGGACGCAGCGGTTTGACTTCGTGGTTGTACCAGAACGCGGTGAACAACAGATTGAGACCCGCATCCAGAATCGCGCCGCGTCGCCCGTCGGGCAAGCGTTTGCCGCCCACCACGGTGGTGACCAGAATTTCCGCATCATCCACCACGGCGCGCCCTGTTTCCAGAATCAGCGTCGGCAAGGGTTTGCCCGCCGCAACGCGATTTTGTGTGGCTTCCATCAGCGTGCCGCAAATGGCTTCGGCATATTGCTCAAAACTGGGCACAATCTGGTCGGGTGGCAAATACATGCCTTGCAAGGCATTGCGCGACGCAAATCCACCACCGATGTCCAGATACGCAATCACGCAGCCCGTGTCACGTTCCACCTGTTCCATAAAGTCTGCCATGATGCGAATTTGCGCGGCATAAGCGCGCACATCCAGCACAAACGTGCCGATATGGCTGTGCAAACCCGTGAGGCTTAACCACGGACTGGCGGCAATGCGTTGCACCGCGTCTTTCGCCGCGCCTGATTCCAGATTGAAACCAAAGCGACTCCACGAATCGGTATAACCCGTATCAAAATTCAAGCGTATGCCCACGGGGACTTGTTTGCCCAATTTACACGCCACTTGTTCCAAGGCGTAAAGCTCGTCCAGATGGTCAAGATGAATGGTCGCACCTTCTTGTGCTGCCAGCTCCAAAATATCATTGGGTTTCCACGGGCCATTAAAAATAATCCGCGAACCTGGCACGCCATTGGCACGCGCTTTGCGGTATTCAAATTCCGACACCACTTCCGCCCACGAGCCTTCTTGATGCAGCACATTGCAAATCGCCGCGAGGTAATTGGTTTTGTATGACCACCCGTGGCGCACTTTCGGCCAACGGGTGGCAAAGGCACGGCGCAAACGGCGCACATTGTCGCGCAAGGTTTTTTCCGACACGATAAACAACGGCGAACCGTATTTTTCCAACAAAGGCGCAATCTCCACGCCGTCAATGTCCGATTGATGATTTTGGGCGCGTACCGCCCCGAATTTATTCATGCCGCCCATACGATGCGCGGTCAAAAAAGGTTTTACCCAGGTTTGTTTCATGTTGTTATCCTTTGTATCTATACAATTTATGGCGAATTTCTAAGCGTGCACATATTTTGAATAAAAGAGATTTATTGGCTCTAATATGATGATTTATAAGTAAATCTATAGCGAACCTGCTCCTTCCCTCTAGCAGGGGGAAGGCTGGGATGGGGGTTGAAAGTTTGCATCCGTGCGACGATTTCAACCCCCACCCTAACCCTCCCCCTGCTAGGGGGAGGGGATGCAGTGGGTAGCAAAGAGTTGTGTAGATACTTAGCGGTTTTACCCTTTACCCTTCTCTCTTCACCCTTCCTGTTTCTCAAAATCCAATGTGCCTGCCATCATTAAGTTTTCAAACGTACTCAGTGGCACGATGGTTTCCAGCGCGTAGCGCACAAAAAAAGTACCTGCGATAGCTGGCGGGAATTCGGGGGCGGGATGCCCTAACGCAAGCTCCATCAACAGCGCGGGCAAATTACGTCCCACGCCTTGTGAGAGATAAATCCAAGCGGGAAAACGCGGGTTGATTTCGATGAGGTGATATTCGCCTTGAGCATCGCGCATGACTTCCACTTCCAACGGGCCGCGCCAATTCAACGCCGCCACCAAGCGTCCCGCCGCCGCAGAGAGGTTTTCATCCAAGGTGGAAATGCCCGCCCAGGCTTTGCCTTTAGAAGTCAGGGCGCGTTTTTTCATCATCACTTCGCCCAATAATTTGCCCGCGCCATCGCCCACGGCGGTGAGGTTGTATTCCTCGCCCGCCACAAA
Source organism: Gallionella sp. (assembly GCA_049276435.1). Lineage (GTDB taxonomy): Bacteria > Pseudomonadota > Gammaproteobacteria > Burkholderiales > Gallionellaceae > Gallionella. The sequence continues at coordinate 39,120 of JBASWK010000082.1, forward strand.
GCGTTGCGCCAACACGGGCAAGCCCCATTCCGCCGCGACTTTATAAAAAGCAGTCGTGGCTTCTTCCGCGTTGTAAACGACTTTGGCATCGTAAAACACGCCTTTCACCACCATGGGGTAGTGCCAATCTTCGTTATGGCAGGTGTGGAAAAAATTGGGATGGGTTAAAGCGCGTAATTCGGGGCAATGCACATCGGCAAGTTCGCACAACTCAGGCAGTTGGTCTTTGGCGCGGCGCGTCAGTTGTTCGGCGGTCGGTAGAAAAGTACGGATACCGATGGCTGATAAACGGGGCGCAAGCAACACCATTAGTGGCAATTCAGCATCTAAACAAGGGATAAGCACATCAATCGGATCGGCTTGGTGAATCAAACTCAAGCGTTCCAGCAACACCTCCGAGCCATGCAGCGGGTAGGCAATCAGATGCGAGGCATCGCAAAATTCGGACAAATACAGCCCTGGGTCAAGCGCGTCATAGCCCAATCCGATAATGCGCACACGGTCGCCATAGTGTTCGCGCAAACAACGCGCCACCGCCAAGCCAGGCCCTGGGCTTTCGGGCAAGGCGTTCATGCCCGTGATGGCAACGGTGATGACGCGGCTCATTTGAACGCGCTCCGCAATGCCGTGGCAAATTCGAGGACATCGCGCTCGGCAACGGAATAGCTCACCTCAAATTCTTCTTGTAGCGTGTTGATAATGTCGCGCCAGTCTTCGGTTTTTTGCAATAAGCGCAAGATAGACAGCCCGCTGGTGTTGACGGTAAAACTGTTGCCCGTCACAGGATCAAACACAAAACCACTGTCACTTAACGCGAGGCGAGTGAGTAGGGCTTGCTTGGGAAATTCAACGGCTTGTCCGTTCATGGTGTTTCCTTGGTAAGTGGGTCGTTAGTCGCTAGTCGTTGGTTGGTAGTCGCTAGTTGGCAACAACGACCTAAATTAACGGGGGGGATGGGGTGGACGATCTGGACGCGCAAACAATCCTTGTGGCGATGCAGTGCACGTTGCCGCGACTTTTTCGCCCGATGGTATTTTGTGTTGTATGACCGTGCCTGCTTTTTTCCCCTTGCAATCCGCAAACGCGCTAGGCGGTGGGGTATGGTGCGGCGGTGGACTCATGTCACAGGCGGGGAGAGCGAACAAGCCTTGTGGTGATGCCGTGCAAGTGGCGGCAATTTTTTGTCCCGAAGGGGTGACGTGTTGCACCGTGTCTCCCACTTTTTTGCCTTTGCAGCTTTCAAAGGCTTGTGGCGGCGGGGGGCAACCCTGTGCGGGCGGTTGCGCTGGGGTCGCAGTGGGTGCCGCGAATGTCGCGGTAGTCCATCCCAGTAGTAAGCAGATTGCAAGTTTTTTCATGATATTCCCCATGTCAAAGTGGTCGTTGATCTGGCGTGCATTAAAACCTGTTTAAATGACAACTTTTCCCACAAAATGGTTACGCTTTTGTAATGAGACGACGGCTTGCCTTAGCGTATCCTTCGCACCTGCATGATCACGACACAACAAAATTATTTCGCTTAAAATTTTGAATGTATGAAAAATTTATTTGCTATAACATTATGATTTAAAATTAAAATAATAGCGGACAGACTCCTTCCCCCTAGCAGGGGGAAGGCTGGGATGGGGGTTGAAAGTTTGCATCCGTGCGACGATTTCAACCCCCACCCTAACCCTCCCCTTGCTAGGGGGAGGGGATTGGCAAGAAAAAAGAGGAACGACAATGAAAATTTTGCTAGTTGAAGATGAACGGCGGATTGCCGATTTTGTGTGTGCGGGCTTTAAGGAGCAAGGCTTTGTCGTCACGCATTGCGATGAGGGCAATGCGGGATTTGATGCTGCCCGCACGGGCAATTACGATGTGATCGTGCTGGACATTATGTTGCCAGGGCGCGATGGGCTGTCCATTTTGAAAGGCTTGCGCCGTGCGGGGTGTGCTACGCCCGTGATTTTATTGACCGCTCGCAACGAATTGGATGACCGCGTGGATGGGCTCAATTTGGGGGCGGATGATTACCTCGCCAAACCTTTTTTTATGGAAGAATTGATTGCCCGCATTCACGCCATGTTGCGGCGCATTTCGGGCGAGCGGCAAAATGTGTTGGTGGTGGGGAATTTGCGCCTAGATCGCATCAGCCGTGAAGTGGCGTGGGCGGGACATACCATTGACCTCACCCGCCGCGAATTTAATTTGATTGAATACCTGATGCGTTCCCCTGGGCGGGTGTTCACCCGCACGCAAATTTTGGAACACGTTTGGGGCTATGATTTTGACCCCAGCACCAATGTCGTGGATGTGTGTATCCAGCGCATCCGCAAAAAAATCGTCGCGCTCAATATGAACGACCAAGAATCGTCGCCGATTGAAAGTGTGCGCGGCGTGGGGTATCGCTTCCATAAACCGCATACGGAAAGCTAATGTTCCACTCCTTTCGATTACGCGTTGCTGTCCTATCCGCCGTGCTGTCGGGCATTGCGCTGGCGGGGTTTGGTTTGTTTGCTTGGTGGGTGGTGTATGACATTAAAGTGAATCAAATCAAGTTGGATGTCGTGTCCTATGCCGAACGGGAGTCACGGCGCAGGCAACCGCCTGATTTTTGGCAGCATTTTGAAGGTCAGGTCTTGCCGAGTACCTTGGGCGTGCGCAATTCGCAGCATTTGTTGTTGCTGGTTCAAGATGGCGCGGGGAATGAAATTTACCGTTCCGCACATTGGTCGAATCAGTTGGATAGCACGCAGTTCCATTGGCAATCTTTTCCGCAGGCATCGGAGCAGGAATTTTTTCATCCGCCGCCACCTGATGCACCGCCGTTCGACGCGCCCCGCCCTGACGCACCCCTGCAAAATGGCGAGCATCCTCCATTTGGTGAACGCCCGCCATTTGGTGAACACGCCCCACCACCGCATAACATCCGCTCCGCTGCCTCATTGCTGACCTTGAAGACTCACGGATCGACATGGCACATTGGGCTAGCAAGTTCGCCGCGTGGGCGGGTGGCAATTGCGGTCAATGTGGCAACCATTCAAAAAGACATGGCGGTGATTCGCAATAGTTTTTTATGGGCGATGCCGATGGCGTTGATTTTAATTGGGCTTGGGGCGTGGTTTATTTCAGGGCGGGCGTTGCGTCCCGTGAATCGACTGGTCGAATCGGTGCGAAATGTGACGGCTCAAGGATTGCATCAGCGCGTGCCGCCGATCCGCGAAGCGCGTGAATTTGAAGCCTTGGTCGAGGGGTTTAATGCCATGCTGGAACGCTTGGAAACCAGTTTTCACCAAGCCTCGCGTTTCTCGGCGGATGCGGCGCACGAGTTGAATACCCCGTTGACAATTTTGCAAGGACAAATCGAACGTGCCATGAATCAAGCTGAAGCGGGATCCGCCATTCAAACTTCGCTGGGGATTATTTTGGACGAAGTGCGGCGGCTGTCGTCGATTTTGCGCAAATTGCTATTATTGTCCAAAGCCGACGCGGGCAAATTACGCCTGAAACTCACGCCGTTTGATCTCTCCAGCGCGCTGCTAGAGCTGATCGAAGACACGCAAATGTTAGCCCCCGCCCTCAAGGTCACAGGCGACATTCCGCCACATTTAACTATAGATGCCGATGAAGAGTTGTTTCGGCAAGTATTGCTAAACTTAATGAGCAACGCCATCAAATACAATATCCCCAACGGTTGGATACACTTTTCCGTGCTATCCACCCCACAACAACACACGCTGATTGTTGCCAATGCCTCGGCAGGCATTCCCATCGAAGCCACGCACAAAATTTTTGAACGCTTTTACCGCGTGGATGCGGCGCACAGTCGTCAGATTGAAGGCGTGGGCCTAGGCTTAAGCCTGTCCAGAGAAATTGTCCGCGCCCACGGCGGCGAACTGAGCTTAACCTTGCACCCCAACCACGAAGTGCGCCTCGCCTTGGTCATACCCATTGCGCAGACCACGCAAACGCGCCGAATGGGAATTTAGTGAGTAGGGTGCGTCGTGCGCACGGGGAATTCAAACATTACATTGAAATTAAATGGTTTTCCCGCGTACGCATGGCGCACCCTACCTGGCTGTCTCGCGATACAACGAAAGTTTGACAAGCTCGACTGTCACCGACTGCATCTTCTGTGCTACGGCTTCTATCTGTTCTGCGGTGTACGAAACAGAGTATGGGCCAGCGTCTTTAGTGGCTGGTACTCGGAAGGCTCTTGCGGCACTACCGACTCCAACTATGTCGTGTGCAGCGGGGCCGAACAAGTCTTCAGCAGGCAACCGCCACAGGCCATGCACGATATCGTTCCGCTTGCTGTTGAGGTCATCGGCCTCTTTGAGGCTCGCAAGAACCTGTTCCAGGCGGCTTGGATATGCCCTCGGGACAAACGTTTTCAACTCCTCAAGGGCCTTTGAGAACCTAAACTTCTTCAACTCGGCAGCCCAGCCATCCAGGCCTTCATTTCTCAGAATGAGCAGCAGGTAGCAAATTCGCGACTCCATGAGAGTACTCCGATAGACGAGCCGTCCGATGGCTTCAAAGTGAGGTGCGGTCAACATAGCGGCCTAACGTTAAGTTGAGGGGCTGACGCGGGCTGCTTCGCGGCAGTCCCGCTCGAACGTTAGGTTAGGCATTTAGTATCCACCATGCCGATCAGCATAGAAAAGGAAGTCTTCAATGACCTTTTGAACTCTTCTTTCTGTGTCTTCCGCACTCCAGTTGCTCTGTGTTATCTGTGCGCCATCTGTAGATGTGTAATTTTTACCATCATCATTAGTGAAGTGGCCATTGAAACTATATGCTCCAATTCTTGAGCGATATTCTTGGCTAAATGTTAAGCCGTGCTTGCCACCATCTTTAAAGTACAAAGTAATCGAGAAACTATGCCCATTACTATTTGATTCACACCTAATCCCTCGCTCTTTGATTTTATCTGCGTAGGATTGTAGTGTTGGAGCAAAATCTTCAATTGCTTTTTTCATAAAAGATTGAAGCTCAGCAGCTGCTTTTTTTTCGGCAGCTTCGACCTCACCGATTGAGCCGATCTTTTTATCCACTTTTTTAAAAAAATCTTCTGCGCTCATTTATAGCTCCTTTTGTTTAAATGGTTTTCGTGGTTGCCCAACGTAAAGTAGCCACTAAAATACAACCAAATCTTTTAGCTGGACAGGTGGAGAATTGGTTTTTCATAAAGAAATTTTATTTATATCAATAATGAGCGTGATTTTAGCACGCCCTCGTTTTTAATCATAAAAATCTGAAGCACACCTGAGACGCTTGAAATTTTGCCACCTCACATCCTCCTAGACCGCATGAGTTTATAGATGTGATTAGCGTGACGTAATCGCACGCATTAAAGCCGCCCCCCAGCGTCAAGACAATCCTGTAGCGAATTTAAGAGGGTCGCTTGGTGTTTGCAGCGGGACGACGCTGCCTCGTTTTTTAGTTTAATTTCTAATTTAGTTTCAGTAACGAGGTCAAATCCAGAGTCATGTCAAATCATATCTAAAACACGTCAAACTCAATGATCACGTCAATTTCAATCAGCCCTGCGTTTATTCCGCTATCGCGGTTGCGAGAACCTGTTCACGATCTGTAGCGAGAGGTCGTTAGCGGGGCGAAGAACAGCACAGAAACCGCAGTTTACGGGCGTAAATAAGGATTGCGAGCTGCGCATGAGCCTCAATCACGGCCTCGCAGTAAGATCGTAAACAGGTTCTTAAATTGGTGTCTGGAAAGTGGGGGACACTATAATTGCTGGTATCCAACTGTAAAAACAAAAAGCCCAACGTCTCCGCTGGGCTTTTTGTCTGTGTGACGAAGGAAATTAGGACAGTGACTTAATCACATCTTCCACCACTTTTTTCGCATCGCCGAAGATCATCATGGTTTTTTCCATGTAGAACAGGTCGTTATCTAGCCCTGCATAACCCGCTGCCATGGAGCGTTTGACCACCAGAATGGTGCGGGCGCGGTGGGCTTCGAGAATCGGCATCCCGTAAATTGGGCTGCTCTTGTCATTTTTCGCGGCGGGGTTGACCACGTCGTTCGCGCCGATGACCAAGACCACGTCGGTGTCGGCGAAGTCGTTGTTGATTTCGTCCATTTCCAACACTTGTTCATATGGCACGTCGGCTTCTGCCAACAGCACGTTCATGTGCCCTGGCATACGCCCTGCGACGGGGTGAATCGCGTAGCGGACTTTTACGCCTTTTTCGGTCAACAGCATCGCCATTTCGTTAATGGCGTGTTGCGCACGCGCTACCGCCAAGCCATAACCAGGCACGATCACCACGCTGTCGGCGTTGCTCATCAAGAAACCTGCGTCGTCGGCACTGCCGCTGCGGTAGGTTTTTTGTACGCCATCGCCCGCTGCGGCGGCTTCACCTGCTTCGCCACCAAACCCGCCCAAAATCACATTCAGGAAGGCGCGGTTCATGGCTTTGCACATGATGTAGGACAGGATCGCACCTGAACTACCGACCAAGGAACCCGCGATAATCAGCATGGGGTTGTTCAAGGAAAAACCAATCCCTGCCGCTGCCCAACCAGAATAGGAGTTCAACATCGACACGACCACGGGCATATCCGCGCCGCCGATGGGGATGATAATCAGCACGCCCAACACGAAGGCGAGTGCCAACATGCTGAAAAAGGCAGGCCAGCTTTCATTTGCCACAAACGTCAAGCCCGTGCCCACCAACGCCAGCGCAATCACCAAGTTCAACAGATGTTGACCTTTGAACTGCACAGGCGCGCCACGGAACAAGCGGAATTTGTATTTTCCCGACAATTTGCCGAAGGCGATGACCGAACCAGAGAAGGTGATCGCACCAATCGCCGCGCCGAGGAACAGTTCGATGCGGTTGCCCGTGGGAATCGCCATGCCTTTGAGCAAACCGTGCAACAAAGCATGAGGTTCAGCAACCGCCGCGACCGCGATAAACACCGCTGCCAAGCCGATCATGCTGTGCATAAACGCGACCAATTCAGGCATTTTGGTCATTTCGACGCGCTTCGCCATAATCGAACCTGCCGTGCCGCCGATCAGCAAACCGACCAACACATAACTCAGCCCGCCCGCCGTGCCTGCCATTTCGGCAATCAGCACGGCGGTGGTGACCACGGCAATCGCCATGCCCGTCATACCAAAAACGTTACCGCGAATCGAGGTGTTGGGATGCGATAAGCCTTTCAACGCCTGAATAAAACACACGCTGGCAATCAAGTACATCAAGGTCACAATGTTAATCATGCTCATTTGTCACCTCCGTGGCTGACTTTTTTGTCTTTTTTCTTGAACATATCCAACATGCGGCGCGTCACTAGAAATCCGCCGAACACATTGACCGCCGCCAACGTGACTGCCAACACGCCCATGCTTTTGCCCAGACCTGTTTCGGTCAATGCCGCTGCCAACATCGCGCCCACAATCACAATCGCAGAAATCGCGTTCGTCACCGCCATCAAAGGCGTATGCAGCGCGGGAGTGACGTTCCACACAACGTGGTAGCCCACATAAATCGCCAGTACAAAGACGATTAAATTTAATACAAATGGATCAACGACCATTATTTTTACTCCTTGGTTAATTTGAGTGAGCATCTTGAGCATCTACATCATTCCCTCCCCCTAGCAGGGGGAGGGTTAGGGTGGGGGTAGAGTGGTTCATTTGTAGTGCAACTCTTCAACCCCCATCCCAAGCCTTCCCCCTGCTAGGGGGAAGGAGCAATGTCGCTATAACAATCGCCTTATTATTTCTTTACGAACGGTGCGCCGTCACGGCACAGCAGCGTCCCCGCGATGATGTCATCTTCCAGATTAACGTTCATCGCGCCTGTTTTGTCGCATAGCAAATTGATGAAATTCAACAAGTTGCGGGCATAGAATGCGCTGGAATCGGTTGCGACCAGCGCGGGCAAATTGGTTTCGCCCACAATAGTCACGCCATATTTGACCACGGTTTTATCCGCTTCAGATAAGGGGCAATTGCCGCCTGCTTCTACCGCCATATCGACCACGACCGAACCAGGTTTCATTTGTTTGACAGTGTCTTCGTGCAACAACACGGGTGCGGCGCGCCCTGGAATCAACGCTGTGGTAATAATAATGTCCGCTTGTTTGGCGCGTTCTGCCACCAACACCGCTTGGCGTTGCATCCAACTGGCGGGCATCATGCGCGCATAACCGCCCACACCTTGCGCGATTTCGCGTTCTTCTTCGGTTTCAAACGGCACGTCGATAAACTTAGCACCCAAAGATTCCACTTGTTCTTTTGCCGCAGGGCGCACGTCGGAGGCTTCCACCACCGCGCCCAAGCGTTTCGCGGTCGCAATCGCTTGCAAGCCCGCCACGCCCACGCCCAAAATCAGCACGCGAGCGGCTTTGACCGTGCCCGCTGCGGTCATCAACATCGGCATAAAACGTTGGTAATAATTTGCGCCCAACAGCACGGCTTTATAACCTGCAATATTGGCTTGGGAGGATAAAACGTCCATCGCTTGCGCCCGCGAAGTGCGTGGCAATTTTTCCATCGCAAATGCAGTCACACCGCTATTGGTATAAGCCGCGACTTGTTCAGCAGAATGCGGATTTAACAGCCCAATCAACACCGTGTTAGGCGACATTTGCGCCAACTCTTCGGCAGTCGGTGCTTTGACTTTCAACACCATTTGCGACTGGGCATACACGGCATCGACAATGGTGGCACCCGCTGCGGCAAATTCTGCATCAGGGATATGCGCACCCGCACCCGCCCCGCTTTGTACCGCCACACTATGACCCGAAGCCACCAGCTTTTTCACCGTTTCTGGTGTCGCCGCGATTCGCGACTCACCTGCCCGCGTTTCCGCAGGAATTCCTATACGCATGAAGCTCTCCCTTTGAATGAAGTATGAAGTCAGCGCAAAACGCGCCTTATTTTTTTGTGGGCGCGATTATACCTATTATGGGTTGCGAAGCACCCCCGATGTTTTATGATGCAAAGGGATTACCTATGCTCTTCTATTTTAGGCGAGCCGAAAAGCGCAACTAAATGCGCTGTTTGGGATGTTGGTCATCAGTCGCTTTGACAAAATTCAGCCGTTTGAAAAACTTCGTGCGGTCAGGTCTCGTCAGGTTCTTCGGTGGGTTTTGAAAATTCAACACCGTCAGAGGGCGACTGCAACAACGCCCCCAAACCCGCTATAATCGCCCGCCATAAGAGGGGCGTGGTGATGAAAACAGCCCGCCAAGCAAGGGATTCGCTGAGAATAATCGCCTTTATTTTGATGAAGGACGCATTGGTTATCCCGAAAACCAAGCATTACGTTGCATCATCCCCCAACAAAACCAACTATATATGAACATGTTAGCCCCTCTCCCTCTCGCGATTTTTCTGATGGGACCCACTGCCAGTGGCAAAACCGCTGCGGCGGTGGCATTGGCGCAGCATTTGCCTGTGGAAATTATCAGTGTGGATTCCGCCTTGGTGTATCGCGACATGGACATCGGTACAGCGAAACCTGATGCCGCGACCTTAGCCATTGCGCCGCATCACTTATTGGACATCATTGACCCAACAAAAGCCTATTCGGCGGCGGCGTTTCGGACCGATGCGCTGCGTTTAATGGCGGACATCACCCAACGCGGCAAAATCCCTTTATTGGTGGGCGGCACGATGTTGTATTTTCGCGCCTTGCAGCAAGGTTTAAACGATTTGCCACAGGCGGATGCAATGGTGCGCGCCGCGTTGGATGCGGACATCGCGCAATATGGCGTGCCGTATTTGCATCAACAACTAGCCGAAGTTGACCCTGAAACAGCGGCGCGCTTGTCGCCCAACGACAGTCAACGCGTGCAGCGTGCTTTAGAAATTTACCGCGTCACGGGGCAAGCGATGTCATCCTTGCTCAAACAACCTGCACAAGCCGCTTTGCCCTATCGTGTATTGCCTATTGCCCTGCTGCCCAGTGATCGCAGTGTGTTGCATCAGCGTATCGCCACGCGTTTTGAACAAATACTGGAACAAGGCTTGGTGAATGAATTGCGCCATTTGCGAACGCGTTATGCTTTGCACCCCGACCTGCCCGCCATGCGCTGCGTGGGCTATCGCCAAGCATGGCAGTTTATGGATGGCGAAATCAGTCATGCACAACTGCTGGAAACAGGCATCATCGCCACGCGCCAACTCGCCAAACGCCAGCTCACTTGGCTGCGCGGCATGACGGACAATGTCACTTTTGATTGCACAGCCCCTGATGCCACGCAACAAGTTTTATCCCGCGTGGCGGCAACATTTCGATGAATATCGTGCGCTCGCACGGTGTTTTAACTTGGACTACCTACTGTATTCACATAGCGCCAACATTTGATCATGTCAAAAATAATAACCCCCAACACGGCTCAATTTGACCTTAGCGAGGTTGATTCAAAAGAGCGTTATGATTTGTGGCGGGAGAGTATTTCGGTTATTTTTGAAGTTGATTTAAAACCCGAAGCCCCAATTGAGTCTTTTAATGCCAGTCTCACGACCAGCCATTTGTCCACATTGCTTCTGAGTACAACCAGCAGTCAGGAACAGTTTTTTAATCGCTCGCCTAAACTGATCGCACGGGACGGCTTAGATCATTGCTTACTTCAACTGTATACACGCGGTTCAACAACGGGACAATGGGGTCATAAACGCAATTCCACTGTACAAGCGGGAGATATTTTATTATTGGATTTAAATCAACCTATTACGTCTTTTACGACGGATTTTACCAATATCACGCTGGTGATTCCGCGTTACATTCTGTTGCAACACATCCCTGAAGTCGAAAAATATCACGGCTGTATTTTGCCGCGTGATTCGGCGTTTGGTCGATTGTTGCAAGCGCATTTAATTACGTTGCAAGGCGTTGCATCCACCGTCAGTGCGGATGAAGCCTGTACGATTGCGGAGGGTGTCGCGCATTTAGCGGGCACATATTTTAGTCAATCACACTCATCAGCGCGTTATCCACAAATTCATGCCGCGACACAAGCAACCGTCCAGCGTTATATTGTCAACAACTTAACGAATCCTGACTTAACGCCTAACAGTATTGCCGCGCATTTTAAAATGTCGCGTGCTTATCTGTATCGCCTCTTCGGTTCAGGGCAAGGCATCTCTCAGTATATTCAAAAACAACGTTTGCAACGCGCTTTTCGAGAACTCAGTCATCCCAGTCGCCGTCAGTTGCGTATCGGTGATTATGCTTTTAGTCTGGGTTTTAACAGCGAAAGTCATTTCAGCCGTAGTTTTCAACAGCTTTTTGGCGTCACGCCATCTGATGTGCGTTATGACGCAAAAGAATACTTACCCAGCAATGAGTTACAAACCTTAATGGATCGCTGTTACGAAAACTGGCTACGCAAATTGTGATCAGCACCTGTACCTAAATTTTCGGGTATTTTAAGCTGCTAGTCGCTAGTTAATGTGGGAAAGCTGCCCTCACTATATTTTTTACAATATATTCAAATAGATGATAAAAGCATTTCACTCCAGCAACTAAAAACTAACGACTAGCGACCAACAACTCAACACCCAATTACTTGTACACAATACCTTCATATATTTTTAGTCTCAGTCCCGCGTAGACAGCAGGGCAAGCAATTGTAGACACAGGGATAAATATATTTATAAGCCCCCTAGTAGAATTTCGACGCGTTTATCTTGTTTCACGAGATAGTGCTTCGCGTCGTTTTTTCTTTTAATTTTTGAGAGGGATTGCAAATAATGGGGAATTGGTCGCGTTTCCCAAAGGGGTAGCCTCGAAAATCAGGCGTGCACCAAATAATCGTAATACACATTAATTTCACAAACGGAGGAGTAAATTATGGATCAAGACTTTCATTACTACGGCACCTACTATGCAGCAAAAACAGGTGGATTTAACAAAGATGACGCAACACTGATAGCGAAAGCTGCAAACTTCATTGATTTTTTAAATGAGGATTATCCTAGTTCTTGGGTGTTGGTTGGCGGGGCAGTAAATCATACTATAAACCCACGCTACACCTTTCAGGGTAGCATATTTCAACAACTATTATCGCCACAAGACAGCGTGTGGTGCGCATATCATTTTACACCTGGCAATTATAATGATCCGCCAAACACCCCTAGCCGCGAAGCTGTGCATGGTCAAGATGTGGCTACTTATTTGCCAGCATTTCAGATTCGAGACACGAACGGAGGGAGGGAAATATTAGGAAATGTTTTATATTATCCAATAACTTCAAGTAGATATCTAGCTGATCTTGCTTTTGGGCAAATGTTGAATCGGCCTCAAAGTGCTTTATCTCGCCAATTAATTATGGATACGATACGATGCGCGACAGATGATGCGCGGTTAAAGTCCATCCTTGGTTATGCGGCGGGCGGACAGGATATTCTCCAAAATGCAGATAATCTACGACGATTCAAACTTATTTTGTTAGGCGTTAGAGCCCACGTCATTGCAGATACATGGGCACATCAGGATTTTTGCGGATTAAATAATGTACTAAATACTTATTGGGATGTTAACTATACAGGAGGTTTTTTTGGAGGATGGGGAGAGCAATCCATAAATTATAACGATGGGACAACCTCTAGCTCTAGCTGGAAAAATAAAACGATTTCTTCCACATATGGCACAAGTTCTAATTTTGTAGCCGCACCCAACGGTACTTCTTACTTGGGTCATGGTTGGATGGGGCATCTGCCTGACTTTAGTTTTGTGAAATTTCGTTATAAACCTTGCTGGGCTGACCCCAGTAAAGGGGCAATTGAACGTAACAACCCTCAAGAATATCAACCAGCTTGGGTAGAGTTAGTCAGTTTATTTACTCAAGCAAAAGGAAGTGGTCAATTAAAATTGACTGAGCAATTCCAAAGCGATTTAAACAAGGCAGTACAAGCAATGCAGAGTCCTTGTAATTTAGAAGGTAACGTTACGGGGAGAAAGTCCTCGGCTAATGCTTGGCAAAATATATTCGGCGATCTTCCTTCGATCAATATAGATGTTGATCCAGAACCCGATGCAAACTCCGTATTAGATGGAATGAGCAAAGGAACAAACAATGTAAATATAAACAGCGATTTGTATTTATTCCAAATTGCTGCCGATTATCATTTTCATTTTGTAAAATACTATTTGGAACGTCATGGCATATATCGTTTTACAGGCTCATGGTCGCAACAAACGAGTGCATTGTCACCTGATGTGTCGAACTTATTTGTTGAACAAACCAAAGCTCCAGTCGTTGTATATGCAACCTATAATGGATCGCAACTGGGTGTCACTGTTCGAGATTTGAAGCTGAATCAGCTTTCTTGTTTTAACACGGGGATCAATGCTAGGGCTATAGCAGCTGGTCCAAACAACGATGTGTATCTTGCATCAGGAAACTGCTTGTATAACTTCACTGCCGAAGGGGTACTCATAACTGTGATGACTTTCCCCATTTCCACTATAAACTACACAAGTTTGGCGGTTCATGGCGATAAAGTTTATGCATCGTATACTGGTTCGCAGCAAGGCGTTACCGTTCGAGATTTAAAGTTAAATCAAATTTCTTATTTTAATACGGGGGTGGATGCTTCGGGTATCGCCGCAGGAACAAACAACGATCTGTATTTGGCAGCTGGAAATCGTCTCATTCAATATGCTACGAATGGAACGCTTATAACGGATATGACTTTTCCTGATGCAAGCATAACCTATACAGATGTTGCCGTTAAAGGTGACAATGTTTTTGCATCCTATACGGGTTCGCAAAAGGGCGTGACTGTTCGCGATTTAAAATTGAATCAGATTTCTTGGTTTAACACGAACATCAATGCGAGCAGCATTACTGTAGGCGCAAGTAATGATGTGTACTTGGCGGAGGGGAATCACCTCTATAATTACGATATCAATGGCGCACTTATAATCGATATGACTTTTCCTATCCCCAGTGTAAATTATACGGGTATAAGTTTTTAGGCAGTTATGCGTAAGATGGGTAGCGCAATAGCGAAACCCATCAACTAAACACTTATCATGGCTCCTCAAAATCCAAAATCCCCTCTCAGAATATTTATACAGCAGATCGAAACTGAAGAAATCTACGATGGGCATTTAAGTCTTGAACATGGCTTTCTACCTGCACGAGTCCCGCAAAAGACACTTCCCGTTGCATTTAAGGCATGGGAGGAATTCGCAGAAAAAATTCAGAATTTCCTCTTTGTGACGAATCCACAGGCGGTACTTGAGGAAATGCCGCTGCTTCAAGCGGAACAGTTGGATGACAAATATCTTCCTTACGCGGCAACCCTACTCAGTTTATTGGCACATGCCTATTGGCGTCTCGGAAATGCCTATTACAGCTTGAGAATGAGCATGGTTTCGGCCTATCTGCCTGCGTGTATATTAACGCCATGGCAGGTCGTCAATAGACGTTTGGGGCGTTTTAACGACAAAGTAAACCTGCCATTTCAAAGTGCCTACGATCTATTCCTGAATAACTGGAGGTTTATCCACCCAGAAAATCAGGTAAACCCTGACGGTTCTTATGACAAAGAACAGTTAATCATAGAAAATCTTGAACCCCTAATACTCTCATTTGGGAACGAAGCTGAAAGGGTGTTTTATATGTCTTTCGTCGAGATGCACCTATATGCCTCGAAGATGATTATGCCAATAACGCGCCTTCAGGATGGCATATTGAGTGATGATTTTAAAATAGTTTGCCAAGAACTGGATGAAATCACCGCACTGGTTAAAATGTGTACGAAAGCATTCCAGAAAATTTCCCCTCACCCTCACTCGCCGACTTATTGTGACCCCGTGCTTTGGGCCAAAACGGTCGGCATCATGGGTGTACCTCACGATAAATATCCCCAAGGAGGCACATCAGGAACGGGTACACCGCTGATGCACACCTTAGATGCTTTATTGGAACGAAACAAACTCGCCTCAACATATGGTCAATATGTGCAAAACGAGAGTCTGCCAAAATTGCCTTCGTATTTAATCGACTATGTGATGGCGATTCGCAAAGTCTCAATTAACGAATATCTCAAGCAAAAACAAGGCTTGGCAGCAGAAGTGGAGCTGAACCAGAGTTACCAAGCTCTCGTGGAAGCATATGCGGGTGAAAATGGTTTTCTGGGGGTACATATCGGGAAAATTATGAACTACCTCGCCACTGGCACGCTAGTCGGTCGAAACGAATCGACTAGCGGACATGAACGATATATTTATCGAAAAACATGGGAAGAAGTTGCACAGGATTTGGAACAATCCCGCATAGAAAGAATTACGCATAATGCTGGCAGGGTAATCAGAAATACCGATGAGCTGACTGAACATAACCCCGACATCATTCTGAAAAAATGGACAAGGGAAGAGGTCGCCTGTCATCGTTTTGAAGAGGACTTGTGGATCATTATTGGCAATAAAGTCTTTGATTTAACGAGCTTTATAAAACATCACAAAGGAGGCTTCTATTTGCTGACAGCCTATGCGGGGAGTGATGTATCACGATTTTTTGCATATGTGCAAAATCATAAGCTCATTGCCAATAACAAATTCCTCCAAGGTGAACTTGTTGAATCCGAGTTGCATGGGGAGCAAAAAATTTTGCATCAGCAATGGCACGCCTTACTTGACGACATTCTATTGATAGGCGGTATCATAAAAATTCAATACGGACATACCTTCTCAAGTGAGAGCAGAGAAAAGGCGTATCAGTATGAAGTTGTCCTTGCGGGGAGCGCGCATCACCATTTTCTAAATGAACACTTGTGTCAGGTAGCCGTCCATCTAGAAAAGATAGCCGTATCAGTGAGTTCTCCATTGGTTGGTGCATTTAAAGCAATTTTGGAGTCGGAAAAATATGCGACATTAAGTAGCATCAGAAATTGCAATCTCATTGATTTTAAAACTGCAAAAATCCGCACCAACCCGTCAGATCAGCAAGTGCCAGAAGCGTGCCAAGCGGAATTGCGCCAAAGAATGAATGGATTTCGCACCATGGATATCACTTTTATCGAAAAAATGATCAACGTAACCATTGAAACAATGGCGGTGACAAAAGCCCAAGAGCTATCCGAATTCTATAGGCATCAACTGACCGTTTTATATGCGGTGATCGAGTTGTATGTAAACGAACTGGCAAAACCGTACCCAAAGTGATTTTTTCAAGACCTAGTTCGCCATGCGTTCAAAGTTGGGTTGTCAAATTAACCCTCACTTTTGCAATAAATTGCAGCGTCGAGGCTGGTACAATGATTGCTGTCAACAAAACGCATTTGCAGTAAGGGTTGTGTGATGTCCGACTTGATTTTCCCTTAAGTAATTCATATCAAGCAACTCGAAACTTTGTCAGTGAGGATAAGAATGGAGATGGATCATTTTTTCGATTATCAAGAAACGGTAAACGATAACGGTATTTTTCTAACCTTTAGCGGCTTATTTACCCAAGAATTCATCATCAAATTAGGCGATGCCTTACGCAGCAGATTGTCGATCTTTAGCGTAGATCGCTCACTGGAACTCAAAGTTTTTTCGTTAGTGGTAGAGCAATCACAAAACATTATCTTTTATTCGGCAGAGAAGTCCGCTGAACTCATCGCGCAGAACGAGCACGCGGGAGTCGGTACGATCACCGTTGGCTTCAAAGATAATCACTTTTTTGTGTTTTGTGGCAATCGAATTGCCAATCAAAAAGTCGATAAATTGCGTCAAAAGCTCACCTTGCTCCAAACAATGAACAAAGACGAGCTGAAGGAATACTACAAAGCGCAACGCCGCATTACCCCCGATGCTGAAAGTAGAGGGGCGGGCTTGGGTTTCATCGAAATGGCTCGCAAAGTCAGTCAAACCATTGAGTTCGACTTTTTTAAGTTGGATGAACACTACTCATATTTCAGCATTAAAGCGGTTATCTAATAGGCATAAATCATGGACAATTTGGTCATAGCACGCACAGAAGCAACGCCTGAAATTCACTTTGATTACCCAACAGGGGTGTTAGCCCTACGCGGTGAGTCTTATCCAGAAAATGCGGCGGATTTTTATACGCCTGTTTTCAAATGGTTGAGAAGTTTTCTGGCGAGCGATCATTTGAATGACATTGTTGCTAATATTGAAATTCTCTACTTCAATTCTAGCTCATCCAAAGCCCTCATGAATTTTTTTGACTTGCTTGATGTCGCCTCTACTCAAGGGAAACGGGTGATCGTCAATTGGATTTATGATGTGGAAAACGAGTCTGCCCTAGAATATGGCGAAGAGTTCAAAGAAGATATTAAATTTGCTGAGTTTAATTTGGTTGAAAAATAATGTCAGACGACGAGTTGTTTTATCAAGAAGATGCGGTGATTAGCAACGGTGAGGGCTTCCTCACACATTCCCCTGATCGTGCGGCACTTCATCTTGCCTATGCTGATTTACTGGATCAGTATAAAAAACTTTCCCGTCAGACCAAACGCTTGGTTCGCATGAATGACCGTCATCAAGCCGAACTCACGCACAAAACTAAAGAATTAAACCTGCGAAATCAATTCATTACTAAGACATTCGGTCGTTATATGTCGGATGAAATTGTCGCCATGTTATTGGAGTCACCCGAAGGTTTAAATCTGGGCGGTGAATCCAAGTTAGTCACCGTGGTGATGACCGACTTACGCGGGTTTTCTTCTATTTCATCCTCACTTCCGCCTGAAGCGGTCGTCGGCATGTTGAATGACTACCTCAAAGAAATGACTAACATCATTTTTAAATATGCAGGCACGGTCAATGAATTTGTGGGCGATGGGATTTTGATTTTATTTGGCGCACCGATTACGCGCACCGATGACGCAGCACGCGCGATTGCTTGCGCTATTGAAATGCAGCTGGCGATGGTCAAAGTCAATGCCAATAATCGTGAAAAAGGTTTCCCAGAGCTGGAAATGGGCATCGGCATCAACACGGGCAAGGTGATTGCGGGTAATGTGGGTTCCGATATGCGCATGAAATATACCGTGGTGGGCAGCAGTGTTAACTTGGCGGCGCGCGTCGAATCCTACACGGTGGGCGGGCAAATACTGGCGACAGACGCAACCCTTGCCCATATACCGCCCCATGCCGTCAATCTACACGGCGACTTTCTGGTCCCTTTCAAGGGGGTGAGCAAACCCGTGAAGATATACAACATCATCGGCATCAATGCCCCTTACGACTTATCACTCCCGCAAAAAACCATCGTTTATCAAGACTTGCCGCATCATTTGACGCTCAACTTTGAAGTACTCGACGGCAAGCATTCTTATGGCAAAATATGGGTAGGACATATCACCAGCCTAGCCGAGAAATCAGCTATTTTTGTGTCATCATTAGAACTCTCTGTGCATGATAATCTCAAAATAAACATCAGCATACCGTCAGTTGAAACGGAAGATGCACATCTGTATGCCAAAGTATTAAAGTGCGAAGATATGCAAGCCTGGAAATACCAAATTTACTTTACTTTTGTGCCTGAAAAAATACGTATTTGGTTGGCTGAACTTAGCGTGGCGCATTGACAGCGATAAGTCAGCAATTCTCATTTTGACTAAACAGCGGGGGTTGTGGGTACGACAAATTCATACATTGCGGGTCGCGGGGGTCAGTTCTAACATTCCAACATTTCCAGCTACAATACACAAATGGCCAGACCATTGAGACTTGAATTTGCGGGCGCGCTTTACCATGTCACATCGCGGGGCGATCACCAGGAAGACATTTTTCTGTGTGACGAAGATCGCGAAGAATGGCTGGACGTACTCGGCACAGTTTGCTCCCGTTTCAACTGGGTGATTCACGCCTATTGCCAAATGACCAATCACTACCACCTGTTGCTGGAAACTGTGGACGGCAATTTATCCCGAGGCATGCGACAACTGAACGGGCTCTATACCCAACGCTTCAACCATCGCCATAGGCTGGTCGGGCATTTGTATCAAGGACGCTACAAAGCTATTTTGGTGCAGAAGGAAAACTACCTGCTGGAATTATCTCGCTACGTTGTACTCAACCCGTTGCGCGCCAACATGGTCGCAACCCTCGAAGATTGGCGTTGGAGCAGCTACCCCATCGTCACAGAGCAGGCTGTCGCGCTGACTTGGTTGGATACAGACTGGCTACTTGGGCAATTCGGCACACGGCGCAGCGAAGCAATCGACCGCTACCGCAAATTTGTAATGGACGGAAAAGGTCTGCCCAGCGCGCTGCAAAAGACACGTCACCAACTCGTGCTGGGTGACGATGCCTTTGTCGCACAACACCGCCAAGCCAAAGATACCGAAACCCTGCGAGAAGTATCCAAAGCCCACCGAAAAACGCTCGCCTTACCCCTAGCCCAATACCAGACTCGCTACCCAGAAAGGGATGAGGCGATGGCACAAGCCTACTTGTCTGGCGCATATACCATGGAAGAGATCGGGCGATTCTTTGGCGTACACTACATGACCGTGAGCCGTGCGGTAAGAAAAATCGAAGGGGAAAACAATGGGAGCGATGAATGAATGTTGGAATGTTAGAACTGACCGTTCGCAGTAACAGCAGTAAATCTAGCGGGTTGAAGTCCCGTTCTGTGAGTTGTCCGTACGCACAGGTAGCATGAGGAAGCGGCGCTGGAGTAATTCAGGGTCGTGAGTTTCCAAACAGCAAGAGAGCAGGCCGTAA
>JBASWK010000083.1:0-11245 GCA_049276435.1 Gallionella sp.
TGCGCGATAGCCTCTTGCAACACCCTTCGCGCAATAAATTGCGCTCCTACATTCCCTGATTTTTAGTTAAATTTCAATGAGTTAAAAGTTGTGTAGATACCTATGCCTTGAAGGGGAGGGAGTTTGCCGATGATTTGGCTTAAGTAAGTGCCATTCAGCACACACCCTTGTTTTTTCACCCTTCTCCCTTCCCTCTTCTCCCTTTCCTCTTCTCCCTTTCCTCTTCTCCCTTTCCCCTTCACATTTCAATACTGATGCGCGCCGTGCGCCCCTAAGCTCATAATATATTGCACAAATAACTGATTGTCCGTTAAGCCCTGACGCGATTGATCCTTTGCCAGTTGCAGGCGTAAACGTGAAAATTCGCTGGGACTGTAATCCAGCATCACGCTGGTTCGCGTCGGTTTGAAAGCATAGTTGCTAATCACATTACCCGCATTCAACGCCCCCACCGTTGCCGTGCCAGGATTGAGCTGGTCATAACGCATCCCTGCGCGCCAATGTGGCATAAATTGATAGACACTTTGCACATACCAGCCGCTCTGCGTATTGCTAAATGTGTCCGTCACAGCGGCGTTGTAAGTCAGCATCCCCGTTTCACGACAGCTAAAATACTCCCCTTGCACCTTGAGATAACGATTGGCGGTATTGCCATTCGGACTGTATTTCCACACAAAATCCAATCCCATGGTGCGACTGTCACCGCTGAATTGCGTATTCACGCCACCCACGGTACCCAACAAATCAGGCACGCCCGCACTCAAAGCATTCACGCGTTTGGTTTCATATAGTGATGCGCCCGCTCGCCAGCTATGTTCCACGCCAATGTCATCGCCGATATGCGCGAAAATCGTCCCCGCACCTGTGCCATTGCGATTTTGTCTATCCGTGGCAGGGAAGCTGCGTCCGCGCCCGATTTCGCCACCCAATTCGATAAACATATCCGTGGGAGCGAGCCATTTCAGTTGCACCCCATCTTCGCCAATTTGGTTATTCCACAGCGTCGCATATACCAGCGGCTGGTCGGCAAAATCCCACGCGTGGGCATGTTGTTCATTCAAATAACCCAAGCCCGAAAAGAACCGCCCAAATTTCAAATTCAGTCCATTGCCTAGGCTGCTATTCTGAATAAAGGCATTTTCCACTGTGACACCCCCCGCCGCCGCCAATGCCATGGTCGCCACGCCGCGAAATTGCGGGTCGATATTGGCGGAAATACCCAATTCCGACTCGCCCAAGTTAAACCCTTGCTGATGACCTGGATTGCTATTCATGGCAAAACCCGTAGCAGGAAGGGCAGGATTTTGTTTCATTTGTCCATAAGTCCCTGCCAAAATCAGCGACATCGCAGGGTTAAATGCGCTTTCCGATGACGTGGTTGGGGGCGGAGCAGCTTGATCGCGTGTCACTTCAACGGCTTGTTGACTGGCGACGACCGCTTGCTGGCTGCTCGCCTGTGCTTGTTGCGCATTGACTTCTGCCTGTTGCAGCCGTTTTTCTAGCTGTTCATAGTGCAGTTTTAGTTGCGCCATTTCGGCTCGCAAGGCTTGTAAATCCGCACTTTCGGCGGCGAAGGTATAAAAAGGCTGCGACAACAGCGTGGTCAATGCCACGCTTAAGATGGTTTTTTTGAACATCATACACTCCACAAATTCACTATTTGACATCGCGTCGTAGGCGACGGATGTAAAGGAAAATACTGATTGATTCGTCATCGCCGCGAAGGCGGGGAACCCGTGTTTTGACGTGGTTCATGCTTTCGCGGGTACGACGAAATCTAAATAATCAGCGTTTGCTTAGGCGAAATAAGGGGGAGCGCGAGCGGAGAAGGGAACGAAATGAGCAGCGGCACGTTGCCGCAATACCACCGCATGCGGGATGCCCAGCACACGTTGTAGATCAAAGGTGGGAGAGCTGCTATGAACCACACCGCCAATTTGGGCATAAACTTCGCACAAGTCGCAGTGTTGATCGTTGGGGAGACTTTGTTCGGCGCGTTGGGTGGGGTCGCCGAACAAATGGGAAATGCCATGCGTCACACTCCCTAGCTGCGCGAACAGCAAAGCCAGTATCAGCAGTATTTGAGGGAATAGGCGAGGAAACATGGCGCGCAGTTTAACCAACCCATTTTGATAACGCAATGACATCTCAAGGAAAAATACGTCGAGCCGTCATTTTAGAGGGTGGTCGAACTTTTATCATCAAAAATGCTTTCTCCCTTAACCGAGGTATTTCCCCATTCTTGCCAGCACGGTTTCACGCGGGAACAAGGCAATGACGGCATCGACTGATGGGGTATGCGTTTGTCCGACCAACATCACACGAATGGGCATGGCGAGCTTGGGCATTTTTAGGGTGTGGTTTGCCAGTTTCGTAGAATGTAAGGTTAGCCCTTAAAGAGACTTGCCTTTGATATAACGAAACTCTTGGGTTTGTCCCTGATAACCCCAAGAGTCACCTCTAACATCTTGAATGACAATGTAACTAGCAGGTGCTACTGAACCAATGATGCTTTCAATGGCAGAGAAAACTTGACTGACGTAGGCTGCTTTTTCGTCTTTGGTATTCGTTCCCTCCGTCACCTTAATGTCTAGATAGAATGTGCTGTGAGATTGACCATCAAGAGCCGCGCCTGCAATAAACCATTCGGATGGCGAAACATACTCAATTGCCACTGCGGTAAGCTCCCGCTTCTTTTTCAGAATATCAACGGTCAAATCAGTGAGTGCGGCAGCAACTTTCGTCGAAGTATCCTGCGAGGGATGGGTGCATAACTTGACATTCAATATTGGCATTCAAATCTCCTTATGGTGAGGGCTAACGTAAAACAGACACACAAATGTGCTGATAATATTGGGTTGATCTTGAGGAGCAGTTTCGTAGGTTGGGTTGAGCGAAGCGAAGCCCAACAAATTCCAAGCAACCACGCGGTAAACGTTGGGCTTCGTGCCTCAACCCAACCTACCGTGCTTCGGGTTAACGCTTGCGAAAAAATGATTTAATAACAATGACAGCCCCCATAGTTAATAAAGCAACGCCAAAATACGGCAATTTCCTGACAAATTTTGGAAAGGTTTTATCATGGTCTAATGCTTCAAATGTGATGCCATAGCGATTGCTTATGTAGAACGCAATCGCCAAACAAGTCAAACCCAAAACCACAAGCAAATAACCCAATGGGGGTTCAAACGACTCTTCTTTGCCCCGCACAAAATCAAAAACAATGATACCAAGACCCATCAATACGCCAAAAGCAAGGTATGACAGATGAAATGGATATGTCAAGATGACAAGGAAAAAAGCGACGGGCAAAAAAACTAAGCGTTCCATCTAAAACCCTAATGAGAAATTAAAGTGCGTGCCGTAGGCGCATTACTTTTGAATGCCAAATTAGGATTTGTTCGCTTACCCGACATATTTCCCCATCCTTGCCAACACCACTTCCCGCGCAAACAAGCTAATCACGGCATCGACCGACGGGGTATGCGTTTGTCCGACCAACATCACCCGCACGGGCATGGCGAGTTTGGGCATTTTTAGGCTGTGGTTTGCCAGCACTTGTTTAATCAGCGCGGCGATGGCGGGTGCTTGCCATTCGACTTGGGCGAAGCCTGTTGCCAGTTCTTTTAACGCGGGCAATACGTCGGGGGTGAGGTGCGTGTCGAGCAATTCTTGCGCGGGGTGGAGGTCGAGGTAGAACACTTCGGCTTCGTCGGCGAGCTGATTGAGGTTGCTGATGCGGCCTTTGTACAACGCCATGATGCTGCTCAAGGCGGGGGAATCTGTGACCGTCACGCCGCGTTTTTCTAGCCGCGTCCGCACCATTGCTGCTAATTCCGCATCGTCGGTTTGTTTCAGATAATGCGCATTGAGCCAGTTGAGTTTTTCGGTGTTGAATTGCGCCGCCGAGGGGGTGATGTGGTCGAGGTCGAACCATTGCGTAAATTGCGCCATGTCGAACACTTCGTCATCGCCGTGCGACCAGCCGAGGCGCGCCAGATAATTCAACACGGCGGCAGGCAAATAGCCGTCGTCGTCGTATTGCATCACGCTGACCGCGCCGTGGCGTTTGGAGAGTTTTTGCCCGTCATCGCCCAAAATCATCGACAAATGCGCGTATTGCGGCACGGTCGCACCCAAGGCTTTGAGGATGTTGATTTGGCGCGGGGTGTTGTTGACGTGGTCGTCGCCGCGAATGACGTGGGTGATGCCCATGTCCCAATCATCTACCACCACGCAGAAGTTGTACGTCGGCGTGCCGTCGGTGCGGGCGATAATCAAATCATCCAACTCGCTGTTTTCAAAGCTAATCGTGCCTTTAACTTGATCGTTCCACGCCACCATGCCGTCTTGCGGATTTTTAAAGCGAATCACGGGTTTCACGTCGGCAGGCGGCGAGGGCAGGACTTTGCCTGCTTCGGGTCGCCACTGTCCGTCATAACGCGGTTTTTCGCCACGCGCCCGTTGGGCTTCACGCAGCGCGTCTAATTCGGCGGGCGAGGTGTAGCAGTAATAGGCTTGTCCTGCGTCCAGCAATTGTTGCAACACCACGCGGTAGCGATCCATGCGCTGCATTTGGTAAAACGGGCCTTCGTCGTAGCCCAGTCCCAACCAGTTCATGCCGTCCAAAATCGCCTGCACCGCTGCGGGGGTGGAGCGTTCCACATCGGTATCTTCGATGCGCAAAATAAACGTGCCACCGTGGTGGCGCGCAAACGCCCAAGAAAACAGCGCGGTGCGTGCGCCGCCAATATGAAGATAACCCGTGGGGCTGGGGGCAAAACGTGTGCGTACAGTCATGATGTCAAAAGCGAGTAAAAATCAGGCTCGCATTTTACGGGCTTTGAGGAGTCGTGGGTACGACAAATTGTCCCTTGCGCCAAAATCAGCCTTGCAGGCATTGCTTAACACCGACACAAACCCTGCATTTCGCAATACGCGCACGCTACGCCATTGGCGGGTAGCGGCGTGCCTGTACGCATTTGTTCAAACACGATTTGCAGGCGGGTTAGGTTTTGTTGCGCGAGGTCAGAAATGACTTCAACAGGGGCGACGCTGCTGACTTTTTCGCCGTCTAGGCTGACGAAGGCGGCGTGGGTGGCAGCTTTGGCAAGCGCGTAGCAGGCAAGTTGTACGTCTTCGCCCGCTCGTGCCAACTTGGCTTTTAAGCCCGTTGCCGATTGGGTTTTGTAGTCCAACACACAAATTGCGCCGTCGGCATTCTTATCGAAACGGTCGATGCGGCCTTTCAAAACCAGTTGTTCATCGACCACAAACTCCATGCCTTGTTCTGCTGCGGCGTATCGCCAACCTGCGGTTTCTTGTTCGCGTTGCCAGTCCAAATAGGCGGGAATCAGCTTTTCCCAGCGCAACAGCCACGCGTGGGCGAGGTAGTTTTCTGCTAAAGCTTGCGCGAAAACTTCGCGGCTGATGCGTTGCAAAGTAGCAAAGGCGACATCAGCTTGTGCATTGAGTAATAAAGGAATTTCGGCGTGGAACAGTTGCAAAATTCTGTGTACCCAAGTGCCATAGTCGCGTTTGTCTAAAGTTTCACGCACTTCTTCTAAGTTGTTAAGATGCAGCACATAGCGGGCGTAAAACTGATACGGGCAGGCAACGAGGCTGTTGTAGCCAGAGGGGGAAATACGTTGCGGCAAGCGGTCTGCTGGGACGCGTGGGTTTGCGGTGATCGCTTCGGGCAAACTGGCATCGGCGGTGCGCACGCGGGCGTGGGGCAACAAACGGGCTAATTGTGGCTCGATTAAATCGCTGCCGCCCGACAACACGCTAAGGGTGCGCAGCATTTCCAGATAGGGACTGAGCAAATTGATGTCGCCGTTTTGCGTGCTTTGCCAGGTCGCTAACACCGTGTCGTTCATCGCCAACAGCCCGAATAAGTCGTCACGCACTTGGTGTTGTTGCGCCGCCGACACGGGCAAACCGAGCGTGGCGCGCACGCTGTCGTTAAACCATTGCCCGACATTCAGCGGCGCGGGCAAATGCGTGGCATCGCAGCCGAGCAATAGCACCGCGTCAAACTGCCGCCAGCGCGTCGCCGCCAGATGGGTGAAGCGCACGGGGCTTTCGATGGTCATGTCGCGGAAGGTATTGGCATCCAATTGTTGCGACAACCAGCGTCGCCATTCGCCAAAACTCACCCGCGTGGCGTTGTCTTTCAGGTCGTCCGCCCATTGTTTCAACAATTGCAATAACTGTTGCCCTGCGGCATCGCGTGCCCAACCCGCGCCCAAGCCCAGTGCAAACGCGCTGTCATGCACGCCGCGCAGCCAATCGACCAACGGCAATTTTTGATTACGCCCGTGCGTGACGGCAGTTTTTAAGCGTTGTAAAGCGGGCACTAACTCAGGCGATTCGCGTTGCGCCAGCTTGATAAACGAAGCGATATGCGCGACTACACCGTGTTTGCGCACCAACTGTTCAAACAAAAACGCGGCGTGTTTGCGGTCGCTGGGCGGTTCGTCGGCAAATAAAAACGGCGACTTGAGCAAGTCCAGCACATCTTGGTAATAAAAATCGTTTTGCAACACGTCCAGCCAAACTTTCAGCGGCGTGCTGACCGCCAAGGTGGAAAACGTCCAACCCGATTCGTCCTGCACGCGGACTTCGGCGCGCTCCAACAACGCCCGCACCCGCCGCGCCACCAGCCGATCTTGCACCACCACCGCGATGTTGGATTTACCCGCCAACAACCACCGCCGAATTTGCACCTCGGCGGCCTCGGCTTCTTGCTCTAAGCCTTGGGCGGGGAAGAGTTGTAAATTGGGTAAGTATTTTGTGGGTACGAATTTATTCGTACTGTTTTGTTGCGCGTCAGGTACGAATAAATTCGTACCCACGTTGTGGGATAAAGTTTTGGCAATTGCTTGTAAATCTAAGTCTTGCGACTGCAACCCACTGTTTAACCATGCGTATTCATGATGCGACTGCGCCATCTCACGCAAGTCAAACTCCTTCACAGGGATGTTTTTGCTGCGGCATAAGTCCAAAAACCGCTTTTCGGCAATACTCTCGTCCGAGGTGCGCAGCACATACAACGGCGTATTGAGCTGCGCCGCCCATGCTGCCAGCCGATATTGCTCCGCTTTGACCGTGTGCCAACTGGCATCGTGGTTCATGGCAAACCACAGCTCATGCACCACCTTGGCCTCAAACTGCATCGCTTCGCCGCGCTTGGCGTGATAGGCTTTCGTCAATCGCGCAGCAAATTCGTCCTCCGACTGAGACAAGGGCACTTCATAGCGCGTCAATTCATCAATCAACGCCAATAACTCGTTCGCCACGCCCCACAAGTCCGCCTCGCCAAACCAACCTTGATCCTGCAACACTTGGTACAACTGCGCCACGCGCTGCATATCAGATTGGATTTTTTCTGGCAAGGGGATTTTTTGCAGCGCATCCGCCAAAGTCGTCATATTTGGCAACAACAACGGCACGCCCGCCGCCGCACTCAACGCTTGTGCCAACGGCTCTGCGGCATACCGATTCGGCAACAACACCGTCAAACCGCGTAAATCAGGCAGTTCAGCGGCATGCTGCGTCAGCAGATGATGGGCGATTTGGGGGTAGAAGGGCATGGGAAGCTGGGAAGAGAGAAGAGGGAAGGGAGAATGGGCTTGCCCCGTGCTTTGAAAAAAGAGCGCGTAGGGTGGATAAGCGTAGCGCATCCACATTTTTTAATTAAATCAGGTGGATGCGCTACACTTATCCACCCTACCTACTTTTCACCCTTCTTCCTTCTCAGCCCTTATCGTTCCAACAAATGCAATTTGTCTTTCACTCCACGCCATTCATCGGCATCGGCGGGCGCGTCTTGTTTTTCCACTATCACCTGCCACACTTTTGATAGTTCCGCATTTAACGCTAAGAAATGCGCTTGTTCCTTTGGCAAATCATCCTCGGCAAAGATCGCTTCAGCGGGGCATTCTGCCACGCACAAGGTGCAGTCGATACATTCATCAGGGTCAATTACCAAGAAGTTAGGTCCCGCACGGAAGCAATCCACGGGACAAACATCCACACAATCGGTGTAGCGGCATTTAATACAATTTTCAGATACAACGTAAGTCATCACATACTCCAGTTACAAAAGTGAACACATTTTAGCAGAGGCGGGGGCGAAACCGTAAAAGCATAGACATTAAATTCATGAATCAGCCACACTATCGTCATGATAATGCCAATTATCTCTCGCCTGAATCGCGTAAAATGCGCGTTTTCGATTTTTAGGCGATGATTATGCTTTCCCAACTGACCGCACTTTCCCCTCTCGATGGACGTTATCACGATAAAGTCGCTGCTTTACGCGGCTATTTTAGCGAGTTTGGTTTAATCCGTTTTCGGGTGTTGATTGAAATTGAATGGTTGAAGGCATTGAGCGCGCAGCAAGATATTCCTGAAATCGCGCCGTTTTCGGCGGAAACCATTGCCCGTTTGGACGCGTTGAACGCCAATTTTTCCGAGGCGGATGCGGCGGCCATTAAGAAAATTGAACGCACCACCAACCACGACGTGAAAGCGGTGGAATACTGGTTGCGCGAGCAATTGGGTGCTCATGCCGATACGGCGGGGGTGTTGGAATTTATCCATTTCGCCTGCACCTCGGAAGACATTAACAACCTGAGCCACGCGCTGATGTTGAAGCACGCCCGCGAAGCGGTGATGTTGCCCGCGCTGCAAAAAGTCATCGCCCGCTTGACCGATTTGGCACATCAACACGCGGACTTGCCCATGTTGTGCCGCACCCACGGACAAACCGCCACGCCCAGCACCTTGGGCAAAGAAATGGCGAACGTGGTGTATCGCTTGCAACGCGCTCAGCAACGCTTGGCACAAACCGAGGTGTTGGGCAAAATCAACGGCGCGGTCGGCAACTACAACGCGCATTTGTCGGCGTACCCCCATGTCGATTGGGCGGCGTTTGCGCAACGCTTTGTGGAATCGCAAGGCATTACCTTCAATCCCTACACCATTCAAATAGAACCGCATGATTACATGGCGGAACTGTTCGATGCGTATGCCCGCATCAACACCATTTTGATCGACTTGGAACGCGACATTTGGGGCTATATCTCGCTGGGCTTCTTCAAACAAAAAGTGGTCGCGGGCGAAGTGGGCTCTTCCACCATGCCGCATAAAGTCAATCCGATTGATTTTGAAAACGCCGAAGGCAACGCGGGCATGGCGAACGCGCTGCTGAAACATCTAGCAGAAAAATTGCCGATTTCCCGCTGGCAACGCGATTTGACCGACTCCACCGTGTTGCGCAACATGGGCGTGGCGTTGGGCTATACCTTGTTGGGCTACGAATCGTTGTTGAAAGGCTTGAACAAATTGGAAGCTAATCCCGTGCGCTTGGCGGAAGATTTGAACAATAGCTGGGAAGTGTTGGCAGAACCGATTCAAACCGTGATGCGCCGCTACAATATCGAAAACGCCTACGACAAACTCAAAGCCCTGACGCGTGGGCAAAGCGGCATCAACCGTGACTCCTTGCGCGAATTTATCCTCACCTTGGATATTCCCGAAAGCGAAAAACAACGCTTGATGCAATTGTCCCCCAATACCTATATTGGCACTGCGGCGGTGTTGGCGAAGGCGATTTAGGGTCGCTGGGGAAGTTTTGACCTTAAGTCCCCCTAAAAATAGGCGAATTGGTCGTATTTACAGGGGTGAATGAGCATTTTGAGCCGTTATTCCGAGTTTCACTTGGGATGACCGCCCGCCGAATCACCCAAGGTTTAGCCGCATTTTCGGTTAAACTGCGCACCTTATTTTTAGGTGAACTTTGCCATGCTGATTACTGAATACCGACTTGAACTTGCTATCGACGCGTTGAAACGCATTTTGCCATTGGCGCATCCTGCGGACACGACCTTGCGCTATTTCTTCAAAGAGGAGAAGTTGGGCTCGAATGAGCGCGAGTTTGTGGCGGAGGCGGTGTTTGGCGTGTTGCGCCATCGCTTGTTGTTGGAGGCGGCGTGTGGGGAGCGGATTACCACGCGGCGTTTGGCGTTGGGGTTTTTGGTGCGTTTTGGCGGCTATAACCTGCGCGAACTCGCGCCGCTGATGCAACGGGATGAAAAAGATTGGCTGGCAACGGTCAAAGGCTTTAAGTCTGAATCGCTGTCGGTGCAAGCGGAATTGCCCGATTGGATTATTGAAAAGCTGCGTGCCAGCCATAGCGATGAAGATATTTTGACCCTCGGCATGTCGATGCAGCAAGGTGCGCCGCTGGATATTCGGGTCAATACGCTGTTGGCGAAACGCGATGAAGTTTTAGCCGAATTGGTGCGCCAACAAATTTCTGCGACGTTGATGACGTATTCGCCTGTGGGCATCCGTTTGCGCGACAAAATTCCTTTGAATAAAGATGCTTTATTTACCGAAGGAAAAGTGGAAGTACAAGACGAAGGCAGCCAATTGTTGGGCTTGATGCTGGCTCCTAAGCGCAGCGATATGGTGGTGGATTTCTGCGCGGGCGCGGGCGGAAAAACCTTGATGTTGGCGGCATTGATGAATTCGCAAGGTCGCTTGTACGCGTTGGACGTGTCAGAAAAACGCCTCGCTAATCTCAAGCCGCGTTTGAAACGTTCAGGCGCGAGCAATATTCAACCGACGCTGATCGACAATGAAAACGACCTGAAAGTGAAACGCCTGGCAGGCAAAATAGACCGCGTGTTGGTCGATGCGCCGTGTAGTGGCTTAGGCACACTGCGCCGCAATCCTGATTTGAAATTCCGCCAATCGGCGCAAAGCGTTGCCGAACTGAATCAAAAACAAACCAATATCCTGAATGCTGCTGCACGTTTGCTGAAAAAAGGCGGGCGACTGGTCTATGCGACCTGCAGTATTTTGCCCGAAGAAAATCAGCACATTGTGCAAGCTTTCCTCGCTTCGCATCCTGATTTTGTGTTGCGCCCCGCAGGTGAAGTGTTGGCTCAACAAAAAGTCGCAATGGAAATGGGCGATTATTTGGAATTGCGTCCACATCTACACAATACCGATGGCTTCTTTGCAGCGGTGCTGGAACGGGTTTAAGTTTCCCCAAGATAGCTGATTCAGGCAAAAGGATTAAAGGAGCGGGGTAAACCAGAATGGCACTTACTTAAGCCAAATCATCGGCAAACTCCCTCCCCTTCAAGGGGAGGGTTGGGGTGGGGATGGGGGTGTGTGCAGAGAACGAACCCATCCCCATCCTAATTGCCCCCTCGCTTCGCTCTCCCCC
>JBASWK010000084.1:0-2089 GCA_049276435.1 Gallionella sp.
CCGTCGTGATGACCGCGCTGCTCGACGCACTCAAGGATAAAGAGAGCTTTGTCTGCTACGCCGCCGCGCAAGCCTTAGCGAATTTTAAAGACCCCGCCGTGATGACCGCGCTGCTTGACGCACTCAAAGATAAAAACAGCGATGTCCGCCACGCTGCCGCGCAAGCCTTGGGGAATTTTAAAGACCCCGCTGTGCTGCCCGTGCTGCTTGACGCACTCAAGGATGAAAATAGCACGGTCCGCTTCGCTGCTGCGCAAGCCTTGGCGAATTTTAAAGACCCCGCTGTGCTGCCCGTGCTGCTTGACGCACTCAAGGATGAAAATATCACTGTCCGCTTCGCCGCCGCGCAAGCCTTTGGGAATTTCAAAGACCCCGCCGTGATGACCGCGCTGCTCGACGCACTCAATAATAATAAGGGCTATGTCCGTTTCGTCGTACTTGAATCCATCGAACAAATCGACCTAGGTTCTCCTTTATGCCCAAACTAACCTTACTCGACGACCAACCTGCTGAAAAAGATTTACTGCATTTTCAGCGTTATGTGGATGCGTTGGATAAAACCGTGTTTGCGCGTGAAGCCATTGCGCCGTTGGTGGTGGGCGTGTTTGGCGAGTGGGGTAGTGGAAAAACGACGCTGTTGGATATGTTGGAAAAACATTTGGCTTCTCCATCAAGTGATGAAGTCGGCTGCTTAGAAAATTATCTGCGCGCACGGCGGCTGGCAGATTTTCCGCGTTCGAAATGGGTGGTGGTGAAATTTTCGCCTTGGTTGTATCGCAATGAAAAATCCTTATTGCTTCCCCTGTTGGCAACCTTGGCAAAGCAACAGCCTGCTTTCGACAAGCTGGTGCGGCAAATTGTAAAGTCTGGGCCAAGACTGATTAAAAAACTCACGGGAACGTTGATTGATCCCACCACCACAGGGCTGTCGTTATTAGCTTTTTTGGATAGCGTGCAACAGGACAAGTCTAAAGCCAAAGACTTGCAAGAAAAAATTGCGGAAGCGGTCAAGACGGTTACAGGAACAGACCGCAGACTGGTGTTTTTGATTGACGACTTAGATCGTTGCCATGATTCCAAGCACGTTGTGAATCTGCTGGAGCAAATCAAACTGTTTTTGCATCTGGATCGCTGTTTGTTTTTTATCGCCGCTGACCGTGCGCAAATCGTCAAAGCGATTGATAAAGAGTTCGCGGGATCGGGCGAGGCGTATCTGGAAAAATTTGTGCAATTGCCGTTTGAGTTGCCGCCGCATCTTAGTCAGCATGTGGTTGATGTCTTAAATGCGGAGGACAACGAGAAAAAAGCATTCTGTACTTTAAGCGAGGTACTAGAAAACAATCCGCGCAAAGTCAAACAGTTATGGAATGAAGCACAAGTCATGAGGGAGGTGTTGGAATCAGACCCGAATCGCTCTAGTGATAACTCCCCCATGTTAAAACTCATTCTAAAATGGCTGTTGCTCAGAAATTGTGGCAACTTACGCAGCGCGCCATACCGTTATCTGCAATTTGAGCGAGAGAAGAAGCGGGATGAATTTACGAAATCTCGCTTTATCGAACTGCTGGATTGCAAAGATAAAAACGGTGTTTGGCGTTCTGAATTTCATCGAAAATTGGCAGTGTATTTGTGGAACGACTTGGATGGACACAAATTTCACAAGGCGGACACGTTGGCAATGTACGCATTCTGCTATACCGAAAAGAATACTCACCGCCGCAGCCAAATTGAAGAAGATTGTTTTTCAGGTGATGCAAAATTCAGCGATGAACCGTTTGTCGAGGCGGATTTAAGCGGAGGACACTTTCACAATGCCGTGTTTTCCTTTTGTGATTTTGAACTTGCCGACTTCACCCATGCAGATTTGACGCATGTGCAATTTGTGGATTGCAAGTTAAAACTGACAAAATTCGATAACGCGACTCTACTTAATACCAAATTTATTCGATGCCAGTAAAGTGGTCCCCTCCGTCAAGACAATCCTTCATCGAATTTAAGATGGTCGCCTGATGTTTGCAGCGGGACGACGCTGCCTCGTTTTTTAGTTTAATTTCTAATTTGGTTTCAGTAACAAGGTCAAATCGCGTAA
>JBASWK010000085.1:0-21450 GCA_049276435.1 Gallionella sp.
GGGAATCAACGATTCCTGGACACAATTGAGACAGACGCTAGCCGTTCAGTGTCGGGTAACCACCAGCCTACGGCGCAAAGACGGTCGCACCATCCATGTGCGCAAAAGCACACGACCTGAGCCTGAACTGATGGCAATCTACCAAGCTTTGACCATCAATCCAGCTCCTGGTGGCATCAAAAAACTGATCAGCTAACGAGAAAATAATGAGCAAATAACGAGAAAATAACGAGAAAATAACGAGAAAATAACGAGAAAATAACGAGAAAATAACGAGCAAATAACGAGCAAATAACGAGCAAATAACGAGCAAATAACGAGCAAATTCGCCACTTGTAATACTAGTACGCGCCAATTGCATGATTAAGATAGGTATTTTTTGGTGGATGTTAAAGAGGGGCTAAGGCTTTAAAGCGAGGCATCGCTATTCGCTTAATTCAAACTGCACTTCCCGCACATCAGACTGCCCTTGTGCGTCCACTACACGCAATAGGTAATGTCCTGCTTGTGCGGGGTTCCACGCGATTGCTTCGCCTGGCTTGCTGCTTCCCACCAGCGTATTGTCAATGAACCAGTGCAGGACACCGCCGCTGGTTCCCGCTTCGGCGCGCAGGTAAATCGGTTCGCGTTTACCGAGTCGTTGGATGTGGGTCACCCCGCGCAAGGGGGACACGATACTGGGCGGCGACTGCGTCTCGCTCGCCTCATTGCCGCAATGACCAACGGGCGGCATGCGCAGCGGCATCCCCGCACGCTGGAACACCGCTGCCATATCAGATGACCAATACTCGAAAATTTCCTGTTTGGTGTAGACATTGGGCTGGCAGGCGACTTTGCCCGTGCGCGTGTCGATCAGCACGCTGCGATGCAAGGTGCTGGTGCGTATCGGGGATTTGCCCGCAATGAACCATGCGGATGATTTCGCTAAACAGGATTCATTGGGCAGGTCGCCGCTGGCGGTACACACTTCCACGCGTTGCAGATCAGAGGGTTGGGTATGTGCCATTTCGCCAGGGTCGAGCCGCTCTGCGCGCAGCGCATCGACGATGCGAAAAAACAAGGGGGCGGCGGCTTCTACACCGATGAAGGCGGGATTGCTCGCACCGTCAAAATTACCTACCCACACCACCAGCACATATCGCCCGAATACCCCCGCTGTCCACGCATCGCGAAACCCCCAAGAGGTTCCTGTCTTCCAAGCCACGGCGGGGCGCGCGGGCGCGTAGGTGTCGGGGCGTGGGGTCTGCTTTAACATATCCAGTGTGATGTAGGTCGCCGCTGCACTCATCAACGTCAGTGGTTTGTCGGTTTTTTGATGCGAATCCACTCTATAACGCAGCGGTCGCCATTCCCCGCGATTCGCTAACATCGCGTTAAGCTGGGCTAATTCTTCCATGGTCACTTCGCCGCCGCCTAACACCAGTGCCAGACCATAATGCGCTTCCGATGCCAATTTTTGCACGCCCGCTAACTTGAGAAACTCGTACAGGCTCGGTCGGCTCAGACGAGAAGCCAGCTCGACGGCAGGCACGTTGCGACTGCGGATCAGCGCGTCCTGTGCCGCAATCGGCCCCGCAAATCGCCCATCAAAATTTTCAGGGGAATAGGCTCCATAGCTGGTTGGGGCATCTTTCAAGATACTCGCCGAATGAATCAGCCCTTGATCCAGTGCCAGTCCGTAGATGAAGGGCTTGAGCGTTGACCCTGGCGAACGCTTGCCCTGCGTGCCGTTGACTTGCCCTGCTATCGCCTCATTGTGATAATCCGCCGACCCGACCAGTGCTTTTACTTGCATGGTCGAGGTGTCCACCAGCAACGCCGAGGCATTGCGTATCCCCGCATCGGCACGCGACTTCACATACTCGCTTAACACCCGCTCCAGCACCGCTTGGGTGGGCAGATCCACACTGGCCTTGATCACGCGATCCCGACTTTGCTGCAACAAATAATCCACCAGATGGGGAGCGTGAAAGGGCAGATTGGCACGTGCGGCGAACGACATTTGCAAGGCATTGGGTTGAGCGATACGCACTTGTTCTGGAAATTGCTGAACCCAAGCCTTTGCCAAGCGCGCCCGTGCGGTTTGCAACGCGTCAGACTGCGCGCCGTTCTCGCCATGCGCCAGACGCTTGCGTGGATTTTGTGGGATGACGGCGAGATTCAACGCTTCCACCACGTTCAACGCGCGTGCGGGTTTATGCAGATAGATCAAACTCGCCGCCCCCACGCCCTCGATGTTGCCACCAAAGGGCGCGTAGTTAAGATAAGCCTCCAAAATGTCGCGCTTGCTGTAACGCAGCTCCAACCACAACGCCGCCCCCGCTTGTTGCAACTTGCCGCCCACGCTACGGCTGTCTATGTCATAGATGCGCCGTGCTAATTGCATGGTCAGCGTCGAGCCGCCGATACGTCGCGAGCCTGTGGCAGTGGATGCAGCGGCGCGCAACAATGCCACGGGATTCACGCCAGGATGCCAGTAAAACCAGCGATCCTCGTACAGCAACACCGCCTGACGCATCGTAGGCGAGATTTCATCCAATGCCGTCCACAAGCGGTATTGCTCGTCACTTGCCAACGTCAGGCGCAACAATTCACCGTTGGTGGCGATGACACTGCGCGAGGTGGGTGCGAAGTCGGACAATAAAGGCTTGGGCAACACGCGCAATAGTACCATCGCGCCAAGCAGAGCCAACACCCACCAGCCTTTGCGTCCGACCCTGTGACGGGCGATCCGCGCGATAACGTTCAATCCCCTCATTGACTCGCTGGTTTTACCTTGAAAGTCGCCCCCGCAGAGCGTCCGAAAATACGCCGTTCGTACATCGCTTCGCCATAGGCGGCAGGCACGACAAATTCGCCGACATTGGTCACCCGCGCTTTATAAGTGACCTCGGTCATCTGCGTGTTCACATCGCCGTAAAAAATCACCCTATCTTCACGAATGTCGGCGTACTCGATGTCCCACGTACTGCGTCCCCCCAAGCGTCTGCGCCAGATGGGCATATCCGCTTCGTCATCATCCGAGGGTGCGGTCAGCACGGTTTCCATGCCACCTGGCAACACGTCCACCAACGCCACTTGCTGCACATTGGCGCGCTCCGTTGCACGCACTCGCACCCGCACCGTGAGTTCATCGCCCACCTGTGCCTCGCTGACCACATTGCCTTTTGCGTCGAGAAACTCGTGGATGATCTCCATGCCTTTATTGATGGCTTCTTTGGGGATAGTCCGTTCATAGCCAGATTCCGCCCACGCATAAAACAGCGGCAATTCCCCGCCATTGTTGAGTTTGAGTTTGGCAGTATTGGCAGGCACGGTGACATTCGCCAACATCAGCGGTGTGGGCAAAGCCAATGCCTTCGCCACCCCAGCTTGGTCAATGGCACTCAGGCTGACATTCCCCGCCGCCGACTGACTGGCGGCTTTCGCATACGCATCCACTGCCAGCAGTACCCGCGCCGCCGACAAACTCTGGTAATAGTTATCGCGTATCGCATTGCCCAACCTTGCCCAGAAATCCATAGGCAGATTTTTGATTTGCGCGGGGAAGTGCGTGGCGACCAACTGCATGACCGAGGCTTGATGCACCAGCGGATCGTAGTAGTAATTCCAGTACCAGCCACGCCACGGATCGGTATTGTTGATGAGATCCTGCAAAGCGGGTTGCAACAGTTCTTGCGCGATTTTGTCCTGTTTCAGCATTTGGAAGCTCGCTGCCAGTTGCACCGCGCCCAGATCGCGCTGCAACAAAGCACGTTCATTGTTGTCACGCGCATGGGCGACACGATAACGCAAATTCTCGTGCAGGTTATTCAACGCCGCCGAGACCACAATGCCTTGGCGGGTCAACAAATACGCTGCCTGCGCCTGAATACGCCAGTTGTAATCGGCGGTTGAAGCTTCTGCAATACGCAATTGCAAATAGGTGTTAGCGCGTTGCAGTAAGTCATTCGGCACAGGGAGTTTGCGGTCTTTGGCTTCGACTAACAGACTCACCACATAGGTGGTGGCGAACAGATCGGACGCGTTGCCAGGCCACATACTGATGCCGCCATCCGCCGTCTGACGCGCGCGCACTTGGGTGAGATACCGCTCGAAGGTCTTACGCGGATCAACTGCGGGTCTGCCTGACGTTTGCTTGAACTTGCCCAACTTATCCGCGATGTCAGGCTGACCAGCGAGAACCACCGCAGGGAAAGTCTGGCTGGTGATCTGCTCGGTACAGCCGTGAGGATACGCCTCTAGATATTGAATCAGCCCTGCGGTATACGCCCAAGGTGAGCTGGACAACGCCGCCTCGCTGCGTTTGAAATTGGGATACATGTCTACCTGCGAATTCAGCACGGCAGGCCCCCTAAACAGCCCCGTCTGCACCAGCGTGACAAAGCTGGACGCGGGACGCACGCTGACATCGGTGGACAGCCGCACTTGCGCGCCTTTTGCCTGTGCGCTAAACACCACACTGGCGGAGCCCAGTTGTGCCTGCGTCCCCGTTTTTGCCTTCACACGGAACGTGGTACTGCCTTCTGAACGTTCGGTAATCTTCAAGGTTTGGGTCGCACCCCCCACCACTTCCAAGCCTGAAGAAACCTTGAGCGACAAGGTGATCGGCACATTTTGACCCGACCCTTTGATATTGTTCGCTAGCCCCACCCCTATCTCCACCTCGTCTCCTGGCGTAATCGCCACGGGGACGTTGGGCAATAACACCATATCACCGCGTACCGTGGTGCTGGTCGTTGCCGCCGCGAGGGTATCGTCATTCACGGCGACCGCCATCACGCGCAGCGTTCCATTGAAGTTTTCTGGCACGGGATAGGAAAACTCGCGACTGCCATTCACTTCGACCATGCCCGACCAATACACCACGGGCTTGTCAGTGCGACGCTTGAACGGATTAAGATGCTTGCCTGCTTGTCCTTCTGCATCACCGCCCGCAGCGGCCGCCTGCATTAGCTTTTTGAATTCAGGCAGGATCAAATCCAGCGTCTGTTGGGTACTCACTTCCAAGGCGCGTTTTTGGAAGAAGAACTTAAGCGGGTCAGGCGACTGATAGCGCGCCACTTGCAAGATGCCTTCATCCACGGCGAACACGATGGCGCGACCAGGTTGTTTAGACTCCAGTTGGAACTTCGCGATTTGCCCTGGTTTGAGCAACGCGGGCGCGTGCAAGGTCATCGCCATAGTGCGGCGCGATAAGCTGGTGGCGAACGGCACGATGCCGTAACTTAACGGACTCATGTAAATTTCGTTCGATGCCAAATCGCGCGTGAATTGCACCGACACATAGCCATTGCCTTCAAAGTCTGGCGGCAAGGTAATTTTTTGCACCGAAGCCGTGTCGCTGGTCTTAAACCACTTGTGCGTATAAACCTTGTCACGCTCGATGGTGATCAGTCCCGCCCCCGCATAAGGTGCGCGGATGCTGATCTCAATCTCCTCGCCAGGTTGATAATCCTTGCGGTTTAACGTCATCTGCAATTCGGCATTGCGATCCAGCGAACGTGACACATTGCCTGTGCCTGCCACGCTGTAATTGACCCGCGCCAGTTCCAACCCTTGGGCATCTTTCACGGCGTAGGCGAAGTTCCCTGGACTTTGCGTTGCCAGCATGACTTTTGCACCCGTGGCGGCGATGGCAAACTTGTCTTCTTTTAGCACCGATTCCGTGGCACGCGACTCGTATTTGTACAGCCCATTCGCTTGTTTTACCAACACCGACACCACGCGGCGTTCTAGTCGCACCAGCCGCAGATCGCCCACGGCAGTCTTCTTCGCGGCAGGATCAATGGCAATCATTGAGACCTCACGCACGCTGTTGCGGCTGATGTAACTCAGGTCGCCATCTGCTCTGTAGCCCAATAGATACGGTCTATCCGAGACCAGTGCCGATACTTCTGCCGCCACGCTGCGCCCGCCTTCTGGTTCAAAGGCTTTGACCAGCAGATGCAGTTGATAGCTCGCCTGCGCATAACGTTGCAACCCTAACGCGAATGCCGCATTGCCTTGGGCATCGGTCTCCGTGCGCGGCAATTCAGCCTGAAACTTTTCCTTAGCATAAGCAGGGTCGGAGAAGCTGTAATCGGCGTAGGCATGGAAAGTCGGATAGGTGGGCGACAGGGTTAAGGTGGCATCCACGCGCCGATTAGGGGCGGGTGTACCGAACAGATTTTGCGCATTGATTTTTGCTTGTAAATCTTTAGGTGACACCCAGCCCTGATCCACTTCGCTGGACAACTTAGCGGTGACCTTCATGCGGTCTGGCATAAATTCTTGCACCTTGACGCTGACACTGCCTAAACGCTGCGGCGGTGATTGTGGCGCACCTGGCAGGGCAGAGCCTGAATCGCGGGCGAGGTTTAGATTGATGGTGTAATTACCCGTGGGCGATGCGTCTTGGGTGGTGTGCGAAAAATCCGCCATGCCGCCCGCACCCAAAGTCAGTTTCTCACGTCGCACGGTCAGACCACGCGCATCAATCACTTCCACCTCGACAGGAATGTCGGTGAGTTTTTGCGCCCAATTGGTGGATTTAGCGACGATGCCCACGTTAATGGTGTCTCCTGGGCGATAAATGCCGCGATCCGAGAACAGGTAAGCTTGCAACTGGTTAGGCAGACTGGCGACATACAGACCACCCACGTCGAAGCGCGACGTGTCTAAATGACGACCACGATTCAGCGGCAGAAAGCTCAAATCACCGCTCTTGCGCACCACTAACACCTCAGGTGTTTTTTCGCGCAGCATGCCCGTTAAGCTCGCCAGTTGCGTATGACCACTGGCATCGGTGGTTTGGCTTAGCAACACCGCACCATTACGCGCCCAAATCTCCACCGACGCGCCACTCACGGGTTGACCGTTGGCGATGGATTGGACAAACACATCACGCGAGCCATCGTTGGACTGCTTCGCCACCACCCCCAAATCGGTGACGATAACCAAACGACTATCGCGCATTGTGGCGGGATTCACTGCCTCATCAGGGTCAGTGACTTCACTTTCCTCCTCGTATTGCTCACCCGTTTCTTCGTCATAACGACGTGCAGGGGCTTGATATTCGCCATTGGGCGTGGCATTGAGCTTGGGATCGTAGCCTTGCACGGTCAACAAAAACACACCACGTCGGTCTCCCGCATCCGCGCGCAGATATTCGCCAAAGTCTATGGATTCGTAATGGGTTTTGCCAGACTTGAGATTGAGCGGAATATTTTTCTCAAAACGCTCGGTTAAGTTATCAGGTGTGATGCCCGCATAGAACGCGGGTTGGCTCATGTCGCCTTGCGACTGGGTCACCAGATGTTGCAACTGCATGGGCAACACTCGACCTATTTCCAGATGCACACCTGGCAAATCGCGCACGATAATGGGCAGTTTCTTCTCCCCCGACATCGCCAGCAACGACCCTTTGCTCATAATCGACAGTTCTGGTGCCGAACGCTTGACCCGCAATATCTCGTTGCGCGTCACGCCTAGCTGATAACCACCCGCCGAAGTCAGCCCTTTTGCGATGCGCACCAATAGATACCGACCAGGGTCAGCGACAAATTTATAGGCATGGGTTTCGTGTATTTCTCGCTCGGACGGGATGGCGATGAGCGTGATTTTTTTCGACTGTTTGAGTACCGCATCATCAACGTCCTCAGGGTCGCTCCACACCGTGCTATCGCCATCATCGGTCGGATGATTTTGTGGCAACTGCCAAACGCTCACCGCCTTGTCCATGTCACG
This sequence comes from Gallionella sp., assembly GCA_049276435.1. Classification (GTDB taxonomy): domain Bacteria; phylum Pseudomonadota; class Gammaproteobacteria; order Burkholderiales; family Gallionellaceae; genus Gallionella. The sequence goes on from JBASWK010000085.1 coordinate 7,729, forward strand.
CTGGCGCACCGCCATGCCCGTGGTCATTTGCAACACGTTCTCAGGCTCGCCACTATCCGCCGTCACAATAGTTTGTTTGAGCTCTGAAATATCCAGACTGTACAAACTGGGGATCGCGACCGCACGTTTTGTCTCATCGGTAATTTCATTGCCACCGCGTTGAGCTACCGTCCCCGCCGCGATGACCAAAGTCAGGCTGGAAGTCTCTTGTGGAATGGGGAGTGGCACGGAATGCACCGAGGCATTAAGCCGATTTTTGTCGTACGTGACAATGAACTTTTGGATGTCGGTCACTTTTTGCAACTGAGGGGCGGAGTTGCCATCCAAGACCACATGCAGGTTTTTTTCAAACACTTCGGGATTAACGGGGTGCGAGAAGCCCACCTCAAACACCGCCTTGCGCAAGGTCACTTGCACGGGGTCTTGATAAAAGCTGCCTTCGCGAATGTGCATCGCAAAACGTGGCGAATGAAACGTGACGGTATGCTCCGCCAACGCGTGTCCCGCAAACGCCTTAGGACCCAAATTCACGGTGTATTCCACATCAATCGGCCAATCCTCGTTCGGCAAAAACTCCAAACGATTTGCCGCTGTCCACGTCCATATGCCCGCCAGTGCAGGCGATAGCGTCACATCCACCGCTGCCTTACCGACTAAAGCCAATGGGGCGACAGAATTGGAAAAGTTCAGAATGGCGGGGCGAGGTTTGCCGTCTCCATCATAAGGCGTGACTTCTGGTGCATTCACAGAAATACCTGCCGCGCTGATCTCCCCTGATTGACCATCAACCCTGTCAGCGCGCGCGCCACTGAAGGTCTGCCAATCCCACCAGTTCTTCCATCCGCCCACAGGACCATGTAGTCCGCCCCAGCCTAGCCCGACTGCCAGCACCACCGCCAGGGCGACCCATGCCGCATGTTGTTTAATTTTTGTACCCAACGGAACGGCTTGCGTCCGCAACCAGCCCACCCAAGTCGGCGCGTGCCAATCTAGCTTGCCCACCACCGCCTCTAGCACCGAGAACAACAGCGTCGCCATAAAACTCACCACCTGCCAACCCCACGCCGCCGCGCGCCCGACCTTCTCATGCAGTTGTTTCATGAAACACTCCCCCTGAAGTTTTTATGTAGTAAAGAACCTGTGCGATGCGGCGCGCTCAATCATGGGTAATTTATAAGCCCCAATATCAGCTCTAACGCAGGGAGGGATATTAACCAACTATGAAATACTTGTGTGAGCTATTTTGAAGGTTAAGTTGCGCTAGGCGATGTGGTGAATTGAGTTAGTCGTTAGTCGTTAGTTGGTGGTTGGTGGTTGGTGGTTGGTGGTATGCCATCACGGGATGCACCGCCGATGCGCGGGAATGAGAAAAGTTGCAAAAAGTATTGAAAGCGGCAGAGGCTAAACAGCGTTAAACCCCATCAATACAGACACATCAAACTTTAATGGATTGAGGGGCTATAACCATCTCCAAATATAAGGTAATATCCGTCGTGGAAATGCGCTACGCCAAGCAACAACACCTTGTTGCACCTCAAAATTGAATGCGCGAACATAAACGAGGGTGAATGATGAAAGCTGAACACAGAAATGGTTTTTCATTTAAAGGTCTAAACGGGAGTACTTACTCCAATCGAGCGGAGCGAGACAAGGCGGATGCGGATTATCGGCAAATTCACAAACCAATCTTTCCTGCATGGGTGCCGATAACCGCAATCGCTTTTGTCATCATCATGGTGGGTGGTTTCTTGATTAAATAGACCCATTCAGCGCATCGGGATGTGGGTGCGCATACGGGCTACGGTTTGTTTTTGCAACATAAGCCGTAGGGTGGATAAGCGTAGCGCATCCACCATTTTCCCATCAATTCAGGTGGATGCGCTACACTTATCCACCCTACATAAGACACGGTTGATTTGGTCAGATGCAAAATGCACGATTACTGATACGCTACGACTTATTCAGCCTTTTGGGAAAACCCCATAATCGACCACCATCCCCGCAAAGATCACCGCACCAAACCAGTTATTGTGCAAAAACGCTTGAAAGCAGTGTTCGCGTTGGCGGGTGTGGATAAGGGTGTAGTGATAACTGGCAATGCCTGCGGCGATGAGCAAGGCAACGTAATAAGCGAGTCCCAATCCAGCAACGTTTCCAACCAGTGCGAGCAGCCCTAAGGTAATGGCATAGCACGACATCACGGCAATGACATCGTATCGTCCAAAAAATAACGCTGACGAATGGATGTTCAGATGAAGGTCGTCATCTCTATCCACCATGGCGTATTCCGTGTCATAGGCAATCGCCCAAAACACGTTCGCTAGTAGCAACAGCCATGCGATGGTCGGGACGGCATTGTTCAAGGCAGCGAATGCCATGGGAATGCCAAAGCCGAAAGCAATGCCGAGATAGGCTTGTGGAATGGCAAAAAAGCGTTTGGTAAACGGGTAGCTGGCGGCCAGCACGACGGCGGGAATGGACAGGAGTATCGTCAAGTGATTGAGCGGCAACACCAGTAAAAATGCACATAATGCCAAGCCTACGGCTAACCACAATGCCTCGCGCGAAGTCACTTTACCGCTGGTAAGCGGACGTTCGCAGGTGCGCTTGACGTGTTTATCAATATGACGGTCGGCATAGTCGTTGATGACACAACCCGCTGAGCGCATCAGCGTGGTACCCAATACAAAAATGCCAACGATCCACCACGCAGGCTGACCTTGCCCTGCGATCCATAACCCCCAAAGCGTAGGCCATAGCAACAATAAAATCCCGATGGGGCGATGTAAGCGAGTAAGTTGGGTGTACAGCGTTAAGCGGTGAATGAGGGGCATGGTGCGTAGGTTGAGCTTAGCCCAACAAAAATTAAAGTGGTGAGAGCGTTGGATAAGGTGTTACGTACAAATAATTGGGTATTGAGTTGTTAGTCTCTAGTCGTTAGTTTTTAGTTGGCTGAGTGAAAAGATTTTCTCATCTAATTGAATATATTGTTAAAAAATAGAATCAAGCAAATTCACAGCATTAACTAGCGACTAACGACTAATAGCTTAAAATACCCGAAAATTTAGGCGCGGGTGCTTAATGCTATTGAAAGAAAGAAGAGTTGAAGGGGGTAAAATCTCGCCACGCGGATTAGGAGAGATGTTTTCCTTCCCCCTCCCTCTTCTCCCTCTTCCCCTTCTCTTAAGGGCGCATCCCTAACAAATGCCGACCTTGTTGTCCAACAAGTGTGTTGAGTGCTTCGGCGGAAGGAGGCGTATCTGGTTCGGGCAGCGGGACGACGGGATCAATAGGCGGCGTAATGATAATTAGTCCTGTCGCAGGGGTGACGCGCTCTAAGTTCAAACGTTCAAGTACGCCGTGATGCCTGATCTCCACATAATCTGCATAAACGTGTTCCAATATCGCGCCTGACGTGACTTCGCTGCCCAAGGTAAAGGCGAGATCTTTTTGCCCGACGTTAATAATCGCCGCCACGCCTTTTTTGCCTTCGCCCGCAAATACCCCGCGTAATTTAAGTCCTAATGCGCTGAGTGTTTGCGTTGCTACGACGGACGATGCGGGGGATTCGGATATGCCGAATAAATGCGCGCTGGTCATTGGCTCAATCGACAATGGCGTAAAGGTGAGTTGATCGTTTGGCAAAGGGGTGTGAGGTGCGGATGGCGTGACAAAAACCCAAGTCCAATAAGCCAACATCCAGCAACAGGCTGCGATCATCGCCCAGATCAGTGCCATCAGCCCATATTGATGGGTTTTTTTATGGTGTAGTAGCACTGGAATGTGCGTGAGTGCATTCAGTCCAGTTTGTTTCAAGCGATAAATCATCGTGTGTTTGTCCAAAAAATCAGTGCAATAGCGTATCTAGTCGTCATTGTAATCATAAAACATCTTTCATTTATGCTGTTTTATGGGGAAAGCTATTGTATTGTACGACGTTCGGTTATGCTCATTTTGACTAAACAGCAGATTTTGTCAGTACGACAGATTGGCATCTCGCCTAGCTGGGCGAAAAATACGGCTAAATTTACCTTAATTCACGCAAAAAGTGCGAATTTGTCGTGCCTAATAACGAGCTTTATATTTTTAAAGACACCTTAAATAGGCTTAATGACGCTTATTACACAACAAAGGAAGTTTATGCGTTATCGTGATTTACGCGATTTTATCGCGCAATTAGAGAAAATAGGCGAATTAAAGCGCGTGAGTACGCCCGTTTCGCCTGTGTTGGAAATGACCGAAATTTGTGATCGCGTGCTGCGGGCGCAAGGGGCGGCGGTGTTATTTGAAAAGCCCGTGGGCTATGACATGCCCGTGTTGGCCAATTTATTCGGCACGCCGCGCCGCGTGGCGTTGGGCATGGGGGAAAATGAGGTCAGCGCGTTGCGCGAAGTCGGGAAATTATTGGCATTTCTAAAAGAACCCGAACCGCCCAAAGGCTTAAAAGACGCGTGGGACAAGTTGCCGATTTTGAAACAGGTGATGAATATGTCGCCCAAAATTTTATCTAGCGCGCCGTGTCAAGAAATTATCTGGGAAGGCAAAGACGTGGATTTAGGGCGGTTACCGATACAACATTGTTGGCCTGGGGACATTGCGCCGCTGATTACTTGGGGCTTGGTCGTGACTCGCGGCACGCAAAAAACGCGTCAAAATCTGGGGATTTATCGCCAACAAGTCATCGCGCCGAATAAAGTCATCATGCGCTGGTTGGCGCATCGTGGCGGGGCGTTGGACTTTCAGGATTGGTGTAAAACCCATCCTAATACGCCGTTTCCTGTCGCGGTCGTGATTGGTGCCGACCCCGCGACCATTTTAGGGGCGGTGACTCCTGTGCCAGATTCGTTGTCAGAATACCAATTTGCAGGCTTGTTGCGCGGTAGCAAAACCGAATTGGTGAAATGTTTAGGCAGTGATTTGCAAGTGCCCGCCTACGCGGAAATCGTGCTAGAAGGCGTGATTCACCCTAATGAAACCGCGTTGGAAGGCCCTTACGGCGACCATACAGGTTATTACAACGAGCAAGACCGCTTCCCTGTGTTGACCATCGAACGCATCACCATGCGGCACGACCCGATTTATCACTCCACCTACACAGGCAAACCGCCCGACGAACCCGCCATGTTGGGCGTGGCGTTAAACGAGGTATTCGTGCCGCTGTTGCAAAAGCAATTCAGCGAAATTGTCGATTTTTACCTGCCGCCTGAAGGGTGTTCTTATCGCATGGCGGTGGTCAGCATTCGTAAACAATACGCAGGACACGCCAAACGCGTCATGTTCGGCATCTGGTCGTTTTTACGCCAGTTTATGTACACAAAATTCATTATCGTGGTCGATGATGACATTAACATCCGCAATTGGCAGGAAGTCATCTGGGCAATCACCACCCGCGTTGACCCCGTGCGCGACACTTTATTAGTCGAAAACACCCCGATTGATTATTTGGATTTTGCCAGCCCCGTGTCAGGATTAGGCGGCAAGATGGGCTTAGATGCCACCAATAAATGGACAGGCGAAACCCAACGCGAATGGGGTACGCCGATTGTGATGCGCGACGACATCAAAGCCAAAGTGGATGCGATGTGGGGAGAGTTGGGGTTGTAGGTGTGTAGATTCACCCTAGAAAAAACAGTCTCACGCGGAGACACGGAGAAAAATAAATAACAATATCTTTTTGTTTTTATTGGAATATTTTCATATTAACGCGATCAAATGAGGTTTTTAGGTTCACCCGAATTCGATGATTTTGTCGCGTGAATAAGCACAGCGCATCCACGCCACCAACTACCAACTAAGGGAGAAAGAAAATACTAACAGACCTTTTAGGCTCTATGTGAATCATCGTGGCACAAGTGAGCAATCTCCCTCCCCTTCAAGGCATAGGTATCTACACAACTTTTAACTCATTGAAATTTAATTAAAAATCAGGGATCGTAGGAGCGCAATTTATTGCGCGAAGGGTGTAGCGAGAGGCTATCGCGCAATAAATTGCGCTCCTACGTAGCGTTTATGTTTGTAATGGCAATAAAAAATACATATAACTCAATGATTATTCAATAAATTAAGATGTGTATATAATTATGCCTTCAAGGGGAGGGCTGGGGTGGGGATGGGGGTATAACCGTCGCGCTCTGTAAAGCCATCCAGATAGTCTCGACCACCGCATCCGTTGCTTGCAAAACTTGTTCCAGAACCGCAACAACCGAAATCCTGCTTCCTGTAAACGCCAATCTCGTGCTTGATCTCGCTGGTTTTCTTAAGGGCTGCCCGCCATCTACCTCAACAATCAAACTCTTTTCTAGACAGACAAATAATCCAGATACGGATGTTGGCGGCGGAATTTACATCTCTACCCCATCCCCACCCCAGCCCTCCCCTTGAAGGGGAGGGAGTCTTTCACCCACTGTAAATCACATAGAACCCTTTTTAATAGGCACATTTAGCATTTCTAACGCCCTAACAACTAACAACCCACCCCTATTTTCGATGCAGAAAGGATTCAATTTCCTGCGGCAAAACAGGTTCGCTAAACAAATAACCCTGACATTTTTCGCAGTGCAGTGCTTGCAGAAAATCAAGTTGGGCTTTATTTTCCACGCCTTCCGCCGTGACTTGCATTTTCATTTCGTGCGCCATCCCAATCACCGCGCGCACAATCGCGGCATCATCGGGGTCGGTATGAATATCCCGCACAAACGATTGATCGACTTTGAGAAAATCGAGCGGGAAAAGTTTTAAACGACTGAGCGAAGAATAACCCGTACCAAAATCATCTAACGCCAAGCTCACGCCTAAGGATTTTAACGATTCGACGAGGTGCAAGCTGGATTCGCCTAACTCCATCAAGACGCTTTCGGTCATTTCGATTTCTAACAAATGTGGCGGGAAACGCGTCTCTTGCAAAATAGCCTTCAAACGGTCTATCAGTTGCCCGCGCTTGAACTGCACACCCGACACATTCACCGCAATCGGCACCACATCATAACCTTGTGCCTGCCAGATACGCCCCTGCATACAGGCTTCGTGCAATACCCAGTCACCGATGTCAACAATCAAACCCGACTCTTCTGCAATGGGAATAAAGCGCGTAGGAGACACTACGCCCAAGGTAGGATGTTGCCAGCGCAACAAGGCTTCCATCCCCGTCATGCGATGCGTGACCGTATCTACTTGGGGCTGGTAGACCAAAAATAGCTCGTGCTTTTCGATGGCGTAGCGCAACTGCATTTCTAGCTGCAAACGTTCGGTGATGTTAAGGGTCATTTCTGGGAGGTAAAACTCTAGGGTGTTTCGCCCCGCTGCTTTAGCACGATACATCGCCATGTCCGCATTACGCAGCAGCGTGAGTGAGCCCTCACCATCGTCGGGATAAATACTGATACCAATGCTGGGTGTAATCGAAAGTTGATAGGTTTTTACCGTAAACTTATCCGCAAAATGTTCTAAAATTTTCTCCGCCAAAAAAGCCGCTTCTCTTTCCGAACGCATTTCTGGCAAGATCACCACAAACTCATCGCCCCCTAGCCGTGCTAGCGTATCGTGGGTGCGCAAACAATGTCGAATACGATCCGCGACTTGTTTTAGCAACACATCCCCCACATCATGCCCCAGAGAATCATTGATGTTTTTAAAGTGATCAAGATCAATAAACATCACCCCAACTTTGACCTGATGGTGCTGGGCAAAGCCCAAGGCCTGGGTCAGCCTGTCCATCAACAAATAGCGATTCGGCAATTCGGTCAGCATGTCATGGGTTGCCAAAAACTGGATGCGCTCCTCTTCGCGTTTGCGTTCGGTAATATCAGAATAAATCGCGATATGGTTCATGACCTTGCCTGCTTCGTCTCGCACCACGCTTAAAATCAACCATTCTGGATGAACTTCCTGATTTTTATGTTTATTCCAAATTTCACCCCGCCAACCATTTTCTCGCAAAAAATCATGCCACATACTCTGATAAAAGCTGGCACTCATTTTGCCTGATGCAAAAATACGGGGATTTTTACCCAGCACCTCTTGTTCGCTATAACCCGAAATACGACAGAACGCACTATTGACCCGCACGATGTTATTGTGCGCATCGGTAATGACGATGCCTTCCGTGTTATTGGCAAAAACCGCCGCAGAAAGCTGCAACTGCGCCTCGGCCTTTTGTCGTTCTCGAATTTCCTGCGTCAAATGCTTGACCATGGTATGAATGGCTTGGGATAAATGCGCGACTTCGCCATTACCCACTTGAGGGGGAACATTATATTCCAGCGTCCCCGCCGCCACTTTGTCGGCGGCTTGTGCAATTAAGGTGATTGGGCGAGCAATTCGTCGCGCCATGACCGCACCGATCAACATAAACAACACACCCAGTGCCAAGCCCACCCCTAAAATACGCCGTTGTAACGCCAGTGCTGGGGCAAAAGCTTGCTCGGCATCTTGGCGTACCACCGCTACCCAACCTAAGCCAGGATAGTCGCGATAACCCACATCATGGGCGTGTCCGACCAAATAGCGTTTGCCGTTTTGCCACGTGTCCAATAAATAATCATCCCTGACCTGGCTGTCATTGATCTCCTGCCACGTATTGGGCGCGAAATCAGACAAAGGTCGGCTATGCGCTTCAGGCCCTGCCAGTACCAGCCCATCTCGACTGAGCAACAGAATTTCAATCCCTTTTTCTTGTTTACTGTTTAGCATATTCTCTGCCCATGACCAGAAAATATGCCCGCACAATACGCCTTGCAATACCCCTTGCGCATCATGAATCGGTGCGGCGACATCGACCAGATAGATTTTGCCACCACTGGGATTCGGCAATAATTTCGCCAATTTCAACGCATCATGCACATCGCCCACATAAGGCTTTTCTTGACCATGCGTACACCATGGTCGCTTCGATAAGTCCACCCCTTCTAAGTAATGCGATGTGCCGACCCGCCCTTTACCTTGGGGGTCGCAAATGCCAATCCACGCGTAAGCATCAAAGTTGACCTGCAATTGCTCCAGCACCGCCCGTTTTTTATCTATCGAAACCAAGGGATTACGAATATCGTCTAGCGATGCCACAATCTGCATTTCGCGATAACGCTCAAACATGCTGCGATTCATGACATCCACGATACTTTTGGCACGACGCACAAAATCCTCACCTTGCTCTTGCTCAATTTGTGAGCGACTCATGTCGGCGGCGTAATAGCCCAATACGACGGATAACACCAAAGACATCAAGGCAAAAGCGTAACTGATCTGTGCGACCAAACTGTGTCGCGGATGCAGCTTCCTGACCCAAGCTAAAGCCTTCATTTTTAAAACCCCTTTTTATAGTAAAGGGGAAAGAGGAAAGGGAGAAGGGTAAAACCGCCTATTCTAACGAAGGGCTGCAAGGTTTTACGTTTCCCTCTTCTTCCGTCCCTCTTCACCCCTTACGCGTCTTATCTGCGCGTTTTTTAATTAACGTTGAGAATTGTTTGACTTGCGTCATCCAGTGCTGTTGTTTTGCCTCGTCTTGCACCGCCACACCATAACGCAGCGCGCTGTATCCTTGTGCGATGTCTTGCAAAGGGCGCGCCCAATCGGGGCGTAGCGGTGCTAAGCGGTGCGCATACTCCAAGGCAGGCTCTGCGGGTTCGCGTGGGAAACCTGCTTTTGCCAGCTTGTTACATAGCATTAACCACTGATCTTGTATTTTATCGTGTGATCGGCGAAAGAGATGGCGCAGCATCCATGCCGTGAAAAGTCCAATCAATAGCGCAATTCCGCCCCCCATCCAGCTCACCATTTTTTGCCAAGTGACCTCCATGCCTAAACGGGTTAGAAAATCGAACTGCCGCTCACTGTCGTAACCTAGCACCCATTGATTCCATTGATTGGCGGCGGCATCCCAATTGAGGCTGAGATGACGTAACCATTGCGGTGGATTGCGCGCCATAAAGGGCATGGCGGTATTGTCTTGCACCGCCATGGCTAAATTATTTTCAATTCGCCCTGGGGCAATCGCTGCGGTCGGATCCACGCGTACCCAGCCACGCCCAGACAGCCACACTTCCGCCCACGCATGGGCATCGGATTGACGCACGATGTAATACTTGCCGACGGCGTTAAATTCGCCCCCCAAATAACCCGTGACCACGCGCGCGGGAATATGCGCGGCACGCATTAAAAACACAAAAGACGAGGCGTAATACTCACAAAATCCTTGTTTGGTACTGAACAAAAAATCATCTACGCTGTGCCGTCCCAACGGCGGCGGCTCCAAGGTGTACGTAAAGCCTTGCTGATTGAAGTAACGCAACGCCTCATTGACCAGCAAGGCATCATCTTTTTGCTGGGCGCGCCATGTGGTTGCCAATTCACGAGCGCGCGGGTTGTAGTCTGTGGGCAAAGCCAGCGCACGTCGAAATTGCGTATTGAGTTCCTGCGCATTGGCATGGTAAGTCAAGTGAGAACGCGCACGATAGCGTAGTCTGGAGGTGACGGGGGCTTTGCTCAATAGCTGAAAATCATCCGTCAGCGTGGCTTCCGTGGACAGTTGATGCGGCACATCCAGCGCGAATAACCAAGATTTGTTATGCGGCTCTAAAGTGACGCGATAATCTATAGGCTGACTAAGCTCGGTGAATTTGGGTGCCATCACAAACGCATTCTGTCCCAATGTCCACGTTCGTCCGTCAAAATCCCACAACACAGGACCGCGCCAATACATCTGATTACGGCGCGGCACGGTACTTTCGTAGTTCACCCGAAAAGCCACCGCATCCGACAATGAAAGCTTGCTCAAACTGCCAGGCGACATGGTGTCGCCCAAGCCACTGCTGGCATGGGCATCTTGGGGTAATCCCCATAAAGGTCCTTGCACACGCGGAAATAGCACAAACAGAATCAAAGTCAGGGGCAAGGCTTGCAGCAACAACACCCCCGCTAAGCGAAAACGCGCTTTGTGCTGCGCATTGGGGGTTTCTAAATGCAGCCAAGTCGCCATCACCACAAACAAGGTCGCCAACATATACACAGCGGTGACCATGCTTTGCGAATAGAAAAAGTTGGTAATCACAATAAAACAGGCGAGAAATATCAACGCCATGACATCCCGCGCAGTACGAACTTCCATCAACTTCAAGCTCGCCAGCAACACCAACAGCGTCACGCCGACTTCTCGCCCAAACACGGTTTGAAATTCGATGGAAACACCGCCGATACTGGCAACCGTCAGCAAAATAAGCAGATGATGGGAAGGCAAGGGCTGATGACGATACGTTAAAACCGCTCGCCACAGCAATACTCCGCCGCACAACAGGCTGACCCACAGCGGTAAATGCAGCACATGCGGTGCTATCACCATCGTAATGCTCAGCAATAAAAAATAGACCAGTGACTGACTCATACTTGCCCTTTCTGCGTCAGGGTTGGGGGCTGATTAAACAACGCTAACTGTTGCAAACACAGGTCACGATGCGCAGCCCCGTGATCGGCGGGTAATTCATTGCTCAATAATCGCAGCCCATAACGCAAGCCTTGCGCTTCGGCATCTAACACCCAACGGGTCAAATGTGACAACTTAGCTTCCACATCCCGCTCTGGCGTATGCAAATAATCAAATAACAATGCCGCCCCCACAGGGGTAGAGAACTGCTTGACTTGCAAACCTTGTTCACGGGCAAAAGCTTTCCACGCAATACGCGGCAAGGCATCGCCCGCCACATAAGCGCGCAACCCCGCAAATTCGTCTTCTCCCGCCACATGATTTTTACCCGCTTCATTAAACGCCAAACTGACGGGCAGCGTCGCAAAAGGTAAGGGTTTAGGGTAAACCAGCCCCCGCGTATCAAAATGCAGATACGACCACGCGTGAAACAAGCCCAAGGGAAATGTGGTGTACAGCGACAATCGCCCCGTTTGCACCCAGCCACGCTGTTGCGTGGGGAGGGGAAAAGCCACTTGGCTCACCTGCTGTGCGGGCAAGTCAAAACTCACTTTATTGCCCTGTAGATCGCGCAGCCAAAGTTGATGACGTGCCAGCGTACTGGGATTGTCAAAATGCAACATAAACTGCGCAGGCTCACCACAAAACACTGCATCCACGCGCCCTGCCCGTATCTGCAAATGCGCTAAATTGCGAAAAGCGTGCAACATCGACATCACCGCCATCATCGCCAACAAAAAGGTGAGCACATAGCCCAAGCTCAATACGTAATTGATGTCGCCCAACAGCATCAAGACCAATACCCCGCCCAAGACCAGCCCTTGCTTGGTCGGCAAAATAAAGATGCGCCGCTGGATCAACACCACCGTGCCGTGGTCTATTTTGGGGCGAAACAGCCAGGTGCGAAATTTTTGTTTGAAGCGGTTGAACATGACAAAATGCAGTGTGAAAATGAAGCGGGAATATAGAGGATAAAACCGCCTATGGGGGAGAATTCCACACAAAATAGTCGCCGTGATTGACATTTTTATCCCTTAACGACCGTTATCGCACTAGAATTCGCCCAACCTTCGTATCTAGGCTGCTTTTTAATCTTTGGGGAAAACTGCAATGAAACATCTCACAGGGCTATTTTTACTTTGCTGCTGCGGCATCACGCAGGCGGCACCTGATTTCGACACCTTGCCTTACCGCTATTTACCACTATCCACAAGCGAACTGGGCAAGCCGTTTCCCTTACAATGGCTACGCGAAGTCGATCAAAACAATGAAGCCACGCCCCGAAAATTTAACGTTTCCATTGGGCTTACAGGTGCGCAGTTGAGCTGGGCAAATGAAATAGACGACGACCATCCTGCACAACCCTTAACCGCCACAGGCAAAGATCGGGCGGGCAAACCTTGGCGCGTCCAAATTGATAAACTGGAAGGCTGTGCGCCCACCCAGCTTTATCAAGCCGATTTGGATCAAAATGGCCTTCAGGATTTAGTGGTGGTGCGCCAAACTTGTGGCAACGGCTTGGCGATGCCCACGCTGATTTACCTGCTCACCTTTGAAAACAATGGCAGACCGACCCTGCTTGCGCTCAATAGTTATTTTGCGGAAGCACGCCACGCCCTCACCGCGCTGGTCGATATGAACCACGACGGCAAAGCCGAATTGATCGACATGCGCCATGGGCAAGGCTATTGGGCGATCAATCTTTATCAAGTTGAAGAAGCGCGCTGGCAACGGGTGCAAGGCAAATTTGCACAACGCAGCTATCCTCTCTACACCCGTTTTACTTCGCGCAGCAACCGTCACGCCGTCATGCCACCGACTGAATCCGCCCGTGCGATCACGGATTTTGATAACACCACGCCCAAGCTGACAGGGATATTGTCATCACTTACCGCCGCCCGTCAGCAGGATCAAGAAAATGAGCTGATTCTCACCCTCAAAAACGCGCCAAAACAAGTCTGCACCTTGTCAGAATTTTGGACGATTACCTTAGACCGACCTGCTGGCAGAACCATTTTAGCCAACCTTTACATCCCATTCCCCTCTGATCCTGCCTTAGCCAACCTCGCCAATGGCAAGTTGCCCGTGACCCTGTATGGGCAACTAATGCCCAACGAATGCAGCCCCATCGGCGTATGGATCACGGAGTGAGTGGGGCGTTTTAGTCGTTAGGGAGTTGAAAATTTAAAATGTACCCATTGAAATGAGAAGGGGAAGGGATAAGAGGGAAGGGTAAGACCTGAATGGCACTTACTTAAGCCAAATCATCGGCAAACTCCCTCCCCTTCAAGGGGAGGGTTGGGGTGGGGATG
>JBASWK010000086.1:0-4583 GCA_049276435.1 Gallionella sp.
CCTTCCCCCTGCTAGGGGGAAGGAGTAGGTTCGCTATGATTTTAATTACAAATCACCATGTTAGAGTTAACAAATCAAAACAGGTGCATTTTCAGAAATGCGCCATAAATTGTGTAGATACCTATGCCTTCAAGGGGTGGGGCGGGGTGGGGATGGGGTATAACCGCCGCGTTCTGTAAAGCTTCCAGCTACGAATATTGGCGGCGGAATTTGCTGCCCGCTCGTTACCGACTGCGTAGTCGTTGCCATAACCGTATTTTCGCATCGGCCATCTGTTCGCTGAAGCTGTCTGCCGATGATCGTACTGTAAGCTTTCATCTCTACCCCATCCCCACCCCAGCCCTCCCCTTGAAGGGGAGGGAGTTTTGTTTCACCCACTGTCAATCACATAGAGCCAAATAACGGTATAAAAACATCGAGTAGGGGTTAAAACCCGACCTACGTCTTACCACCCATTCGACACTTGTGTCGGGGCTTCGTCGCCTACACGAGCGCGAACAACACCAATCACCGTCGCCGTTTCGCCCGCCGCATTCAATTGTGCCAATGCCGCTTCTGCATCACTCGCCGCCACAATCACCACCATGCCGATGCCGCAGTTAAAGGTGCGATACATTTCTTGCGGCGCGACATTGCCTTTTTCGCGCAGCCAGTGGAATAAAGCAGGGGCGCGCCACGACGTGCCGTCGATATCTGCCACCACATTTTCAGGCAATACACGCGGCACGTTTTCGGTCAATCCGCCGCCTGTGATATGCGCCATGCCTTTGACCGTTAAACTTTGCATCAGTGCCAACAGCGGTTTTACATAGATGCGGGTTGGTGCCATGATGAGATCCGCCAGCGGCGTGCCGTCTAATTCTGCTGATAAATCAATTTGTTGCGTGCTGATAATTTTGCGCACCAAAGAATAACCATTGGAATGCGCGCCATTGGAAGCCAGCCCAATCACCACGTCGCCCGCCACAATGTCTTTGCCCGTAATGATATTGGCTTTTTCCACCACGCCCACGGCAAAGCCTGCCAAATCGTATTCGCCCACAGGATACATCCCTGGCATTTCTGCGGTTTCGCCGCCGATTAGTGCGCAGCCTGCTTGTTCGCAGCCATAAGCAATGCCTTTAATCACTTCGGTTGCTGCATCCACATCCAACTTGCCGCAGGCGAAATAGTCCAAGAAAAACAACGGTTCAGCACCTTGCACCAAAATATCGTTCACGCTCATGCCGACTAAATCTATGCCCACGGTGTCGTGGCGATTGAGTTCAAATGCTAAACGCAATTTTGTGCCCACGCCGTCCGTGCCAGACACCAATACAGGTTCTTTATATTTTTTGGAAATTTCCACCAATGCGCCAAAGCCGCCCAATCCGCCCAGCACTTCGGGGCGCATGGTGCGCTTGGCAAAAGGCTTGATATTTTCGACCAGACGGTCGCCCGCATCAATGTCAACACCCGCGTCGCGGTAGGAAAGACTGGGGGTGGCGGGGGTGTGGTTCGGATTCAAGTTGAGTTCTCGCTTTCTTCAGGATAAAGTGCTGCATAATTTTTCCGTGGATTTTACCCGAAATGACTTTATCTCGCTTTACTGCTATGCAATGGCTGATTTTGACGGTGGTTGCGGTGGCGTTTTTCTACCTATTAAGCCCGATTCTAACCCCGTTTGTCGCGGCCGCCATCTTTGCTTACATTTGTAACCCCTTGGTCAATCGGCTGGAAAGGTATAAATTACCGCGCAGTCTCGCCGTCACGGTGGTCATGGCGATGTTATTTGCCCTGTTGATCATCTTGTTACTGATCGTATTGCCCTTGCTCGAAAAAGAGCTGCGTTTACTGCTCACGCGCTTACCTGATGGCTTGGAAATGCTGCGCGTCAAACTACTCCCCCGCTTACAACCCTTATTTGGCAGCGCGTTGACGTGGGACAGCAACGCGATTAAGCAATTCGCCTTGAGCCATTGGCAAAGTGCGGGCAGTGTGGCGGGGCAAATTTTGCCATGGCTATCCAGTCGTGGCGGGGCAATTGTTGGCGCACTTGTTAATATGCTGCTCATTCCTGTCGCCTTGTTTTATTTTCTGCGCGATTGGAATGGGCTGCTGGCAAGATTGGGTAGGCTTATTCCGCGCCCATTGTATGCGAAGACCCTGAAAATGCTAAGCGAAGTGGATAACGTTTTGGCCGAATTTTTGCGCGGGCAAATTTCGGTCATGCTATTGATGAGCGTGTACTACAACGTGGCATTGTGGATGACGGGGCTGGAATTCGCGCTGCCCATCGGCTTGGTGGCAGGGATGCTGGTGTTCGTCCCTTATTTGGGCATGATTTTGGGGTTGGTGCTGGCGACGTTGGCAGCGGTGATGCAATTCTCTGAATTTAGTAGCGTGCTGTGGGTATGGGTGGCTTTTGGTTTAGGACAATTGTTAGAAGGGATGTTGGTGACCCCGCTGTTGGTAGGCGAACGCGTAGGATTGCATCCGCTGGCGGTAATTTTTGCCTTGTTAGCCTTTGGGCAACTGTTTGGCTTCTTTGGCATATTGTTAGCGTTGCCCATGTCCGCCATTTTGTTAGTCGGGCTACGCCACGCGCTTGCGTGGTATCTCACCAGTAATATGTATAGACAACGATGAGTCAATTACTACTCGATATTAGTCCCGACTGGCGACCCACCTTAGACAACTTTGTGGTGGGCAGCAATGCAGAATTATTGTTTGGGCTGCGCGAAGCCTTGGCGGGACATAGCACTGAACGCTGCTTTTATCTCTGGGGCGAGGCGGGCAGCGGCAAAAGCCATTTGCTACACGCCATGGTTAGCGCGGCGCAACATGCAGGACACACGGCACTTTACGCCCAAAGTAGCGTCCCCGAAGCCGCTGAGGTGGTTGCGGTCGATGATGTCGAGATATGCGATGCAGCCGCGCAAATCGCCTTGTTCAATCTCTACAACGAAATGCGTGAGCAGGGCGGCGTGTTATTAGTCAGTGGTTCAGTCGCGCCACAACACTTGTCACTTCGCCCAGATCTACGCACCCGTTTAGGCTGGGGCTTGATTTATCAACTACAAGGACTCAGCGAACAAGAAAAAGCCCTTGCACTCACCGAACACGCCAAAGCCAAAGGTTTTATTTTGCCACCTGATGTCGCGCAGTACCTGCTGAATCACGGCAGGCGCGACTTGCCCAGCTTGCTTGTCACCTTAGATGCGTTGGATGAACTCTCCCTTAGCCTACACCGCGCCCCTTCCGTCCCCTTGCTCAAGCAGGTGATGCAATCCCACACGACCGAATAACTTATTCTGACCAAAATAATCATGAGCGATACGCCTGAAACCATACAAGATGATGTACTCGACTTTACCGATGCAGGACCTGTCGATGTCACCCCTGTCCAGATGCAAAATGAAGCCCGCTGCACGACACTCTGGATTGATACCGAAACACTAGAATTTTTTAACACCCATGCGGAATTGAGTGGCACGGATCCTCAATCACTCATGGCGCAAGCACTCCGCCAGCACGCCCAAGGTCAAACCTTAACCGAAGTGATACGGGAAACCATACGAGAAGAACTACGCAGCGATGCGCATCAACAGGTGTGAGGGGAGCAGCGTGCAACGCGCCCCTAGTGCGCTTGTGAAGGCGCGCAAACCGCATGGTGGAAGTCCGTGTCGGAGTATGCCAAGACTCCGTAGCTGAAGGTCATTGGTTCATCGCGAGGTGGGGTGGAGAGCAGGGCCACCGCATATAAATTTAGCTTGCAAAAATGACTTTTTCACGGTATTAATCGCTCAAGGCGGCTTTAAAGCGTTTGCGTTTGATGCTCAAATTTGAGGGTTCTTTTTTGAATAGGTTAAGGGCGGCTTTTCGGATTAAGTTAAAGTTTTCAGGTGCATAGCCTGTTTTTATGCTAGATTCGTCTTCTTTGAATGTGACATCTAACACCCAGTGCAGCGCGTTTTCAATGCCCCAATGCGCTCGCACCGCGCCTGCTACAACACTGACCTCGGTTAATGTGCTGATGTAGTAGCGTCGCTCCAGCGTGCTTTTCCCCTTTATCCAGCGTTCGCTCTCAATCATGGCGATGCTTTTTAGCCCCGCCCATTTTTCTTGGTTAGGTAATGTGGCTAAACAGGTGGACAAATAAGCGCGCCGTGTTTCAACTCGCCCATGTCCTTTGTCGCTTGCTTCGCAGTATTGCAGTACACCTATCGGTGCTGACTCTGGTGCAACTGCGGCGGCAAAGTAATCGACAATGGCGGTGTGCAGCGAGGGTTGGTTTCTTTTGACGGCTAAAACATAATCGGCTTTTTGCGCGATAATTTTTTGGGCGATTTCAGTTTGGCAGCCCATCGCATCTATCGTGACGATGCAACCTTTTAGCACCAGCATTTCCAGTAATTTAGGTATTGCCGTGATTTAATTAGACTTTTTTCTGTCTTAACTTGCCCTAACGCCAGTCCTGCTTGCGTTGCCCATGCACTGACCATATGGATCGCGCCAAGTTTAGCCGCTTGATTATAGGAATGTCGTGCCGTTTTACCATCAATTGCGACCACTTCCCCCGCTCCAAGGGCTGCAAAATTTTG
>JBASWK010000087.1:0-1523 GCA_049276435.1 Gallionella sp.
GGATGGCGGCGGCGTCGGCCATGTCGGTCGGCTTGCCGATGATCTGCCCATCGAGTTCCAGCGTCGTGTCGGCGGCCAGCACGGGGCGCATCGGCAGACGACGCTCCTCGACGATGGTCAGGCCATGCATCGCCTTGGCCCGCGCCACGCGCTCGACATAATCGACCGGCGACTCGCCGGCAATCGGCGTTTCGTCCGTTTCGCTGTCGGCCCGCATACCGTCGCGGACGACAACGGTATCGAAGTCGATGCCGATCTGGTGCAACAACTCACGGCGGCGCGGACTGCGCGAAGCGAGATACAAACGCATCATCCCTCCCGGTGGTATGGATGGTTTTTGAGCACACTGACCGCCCGATAAAGCTGCTCGCACAGGAGCAGGCGAGCCATGCCATGGGGCAGCGTCAGGCTGGACAGGCGCAGCTTGTCGTCGGCCTGCTGCTTGAATTCCTCGTCGAGCCCGTCGGCGCCGCCGATCAGCAGGGCCACGTCGCGGCCGTCCTGCATCCACACCTCAAGCCGTTTGGCCAGCTTGAGGGTGGTCAGGTCGTCGCCCTTTTCGTCGAGCACGACAATCCGGCAACTACCCGGCAGGGCGTCGCGGATGCGGCCCTTTTCGGCCGCCAGCAGTTGTTCGCGGGTTTTCGAACCGCGCGGTTCGGGCTTGATTTCGCTGACGCTGGCCGGCAGTTCGCGCGGCATGCGTTTGAGGTACTCGGCGCAACCTTCGTTCACCCAGGCGGGCTGACGATGGCCGACGGCGAGTACGGCCAGCTTCATTCTTCGCGGGCCTGCTCCACGGCCTTGCGCCGCTGGGCAGGGGTGGCCGACCACAGTTCTTCAAGGTTGTAGTAGGCACGCACGTTGGCCTGCATGACATGCACGACGATGTCGCCGAGGTCGACCAGGACCCATTCGCCGCCGTCTTCGCCTTCGGTCGAGATGACCTCGGCGCCGGCTTCCTTGACCTTTTCCTGGACGTTCTGGGCCAGCGACTTGACCTGGCGATTGGAGTCGCCGGTGGCGATGACGATGCGATCGAACATCGACGTCAGTTTGGCGGTGTTGATGACTTCGATATCCTTGCCTTTGATGTCTTCAAGGGCGGAAACGATGATTTTTTGCAGCTTGCGGATGTCCATCAGGTACTTTTATAGAGTTGGTGAAGGTGAATATAGTCGAGAACGCTATCGGGCAGCAAATAACGCGCCGACAGGCCGTTGGCCAGCAGCTTGCGGATCTGCGTCGCCGAAATGGCGAGCTGGGTCATGGCAAAAGTGGTGATACTCCCGGCTGGCGCGAGTTTAAGCCGGCCGGCATCGGTCAGCCGGCGGTCGTTGAATTCGGTCGCCAGTTCATGCGGCAAACTGCTCGCTTCGACCGGGAAACCGGGGCGATGCGAAACGGCGACATGGGCCAGGGCGAAAATATCCCGCCAACGATGCCAGGTGGCGAGGCCGGCAAAGGCGTCGGCACCGACGAGCAGGACGAGCGACTGCTCGGCGCCAAGTTCGCGGCGCAGG
>JBASWK010000088.1:0-10315 GCA_049276435.1 Gallionella sp.
GCGACACATAATCTTCCACGCTAGGCGGCAACAACATCGCCGCACTGCGATGGCTGCCAGCTTTGTATTTTCTGGACATTTTGCTATAAGATTCATGTAGATAACGTGCAATCATTATACCAAAAACCGGGGAAGAGGTCTAGGGAATACTTTCACGGTCTCTAAGGCACGAAGCCCAACATTTACCGTGTGGTTGCGTGGCATTTGTTGGTTTTATCGTTCCCCATGCAATCAAAAATGTCATTTTTTCAATCAGCTACTCGAATTAACCTAGTCTGCTTCAAGGAGAATCCATGTTGAAAGCACTTTTTCCCATTGTGACATCAAGTTATCGTTTGTCTTTGTGGTTTGTAATGGCATGGTTTGCATTGTTTTCACCACAAACCTTCGCGGTACATGATGCTTTTTTGTCGAATCTCACGCGGGAAGTTGCGGGAAATAATGATGCGGTGACCAGTATTCGTCAGCACACGAAGTTCCTTGCCGTTGGCTACGAATCGGGGAGGATTAACTTGTGGGATACGAGTAAACCCAATGACAAGCTTGTTGTTCAGGCGCACGCCTACCGTGCCAGTGAATTAACATTTTCACCCAATGGAGAAATTTTATTTTCTAACTCATATTTTGAGGACAGTACCCAAATATGGAGTACTGACAGTGGAAAATTGCTACACACTATTCAGAAAATGCGCGATCCCGTCTCAGCGACTTGGCTCGAAAACATTTATGTCGTGGCGAATACCTCGGAGTTGAAAATCTTTGATTGGCGCGATAAGACGCTACATGAGACGGTATACCCAGTTTCTGGCGTGGTGACCTCGCTTACTTTCGATAAGGAGCAGCGGAGAATTGGGGTAGGCACAGCTTCTGGCTCGATTGAAATTTGGACATTGCTGAGTGACACCGCCAGTCCGACATTGACGCGTATTGCATCTATTCATCCTTATGAAATCGGAAACTGGGTCCAAGGCGTTTATTTTGCACATGGGAAGGGTACTGTGTACACCGTTGCACGTTTCGGCTCGGTCGATGAATGGCAACTGGATACCTTGCAAAAAATTCGTTCTATTGCCACCAAGCCCGTTAAGCTTGCGCATATTTATGCGTCAGCTTGGCTGCCTGATGCAGGCGTTTTGGCTCTTACTGGATCCCAAGATAGCAGCGGTTTTGGTCAGGGTTATGTCGAAGTGCTTTCATTATCTACCAATAAGTCATTTGCTCACCAAGCCCAAAGTACCCCCAGGGCGATTGAATTTTTATCACAAGAACAGTTGCTGATCGTGGGCGAGTATCCAAAACTTGTACTGCATCCCTGTCACTGTGCTTTGCAACGGAAAACGCAATAACTCGTCAGCGGATTCGCCTCAAGACAAGCCTCATTTTAATAACCATTGGTGGTTTGCTGAGGTAAAGCCACCCACTCAGTGTCATGATTTTTAATGCGTTTAGCGATGCAGCAGAGCGAGGGAATGTTGTGGCTGCCTGTTAGCAGCACTTACAATACCGCACGGTGGTGTGGCTATCGTGCGATTACGCCACCCTAATCGCACCTACTCTGCTTCATGGCTCTGGTGAAATTTGGCAACCTAGCGGCGGTCGCGTTTGGAGGGGCGACCTTATCTTTGTTCATGCGCTGATTATATTTGAATTGTGAAGCGCATGAGGTGTACGATGTTCTCTGCTAGCGTAAAACTACACTTCATCCTGCAACACAATCGGCAGCGGTTTCTCTTCTAGCATTTCTACCGCTTCGATTTTGGCGAAGTGGCTGCTGATTTTGCGACTGGAGATCTCGACTTGTGACACTTCGTCGTTAGCACGACGGATGTTATCAGCCAATTTTTTCATGCGCGTATCAAACAAGGTGAAATCCTTGCTCAGTTTGCCCAATTCGGTTTGAATAATGTGTACTTGTTCGCGCATTTTCACGTCTTTCATCACCGCCCGCGCCGTGTTCAATACTGCCATCAAAGTCGTGGGCGACACGATCCAGATATGTTTTTGCATGGCGTATTCGACTAAATCACCGTGGTAAGCGTGTATCTCGGCGAACACGGCTTCGGCGGGTAAAAACATCACTGCGCCATCGGATGTTTCGTTTTTAATCAAATACTTGCTGCTGATGTCGTCGATGTGTTTGCGAATGTCTAGCTTGAATTGTTTGCGCGCGGTTTGTTTGTCGGATTCTGCTAAATCGGCTTCCAACATACGGTGGTAATTTTCCAGCGGGAATTTGGCATCGACGGGGACGTTGCCTGTGGGGGAGGGCAGAATCAGCAAGCAATCCACGCGGCTGCCGTTGGAGAGTTTTTCTTGGAAACGATAGGAATCGGGCGGCAAAATGTTGCGCACCAAGCCTTCGAGTTGCACTTCGCCGAACGCGCCGCGTGAGCGTTTATCGCCCAACAACGCTTGCAAACTCACCACGTTGGTGGTCAAGCCGTCGATTTTTTTCTGCGCTTCGTCGATGGTGGCTAAGCGGGTCATCACATTGGTAAACGTTTCGTTGGTTTTCTTAAAGCCTTCGTCCAAGCGTTCCGCCACTTTGCCCGAAATTTGCTCCAGTCGCATATCCGTGCTTTGTGTTAGCCCCGTGATGCTAAGTGTCAGCATTTCGGTGTTGCGCTGCATCGTGCCTTGGATCAAGGCTTGATCCGCACGACCTTGTTCCGCCAAGGTTTCCAAGGTTTTCTTGACCAGCTCGATGCGCATCTCTTCTTGCTTAGCTTGCAAGCCCGCCGACAACTGCGCTAATTGGGTCAACAAGGCTTCGCGGGTGGTCGCCAAACCCGATTGTTGCGCCAATTGCAGGGCTTGCATGGCTTCGCGGGTTAAGTTCAAGCCTTGGGTGACTTGAGCAAATGTTTCATTGGTCTGTTTAAACCCTGCTGCCAATCGCTCGGCAACACTGGCGGCAATTTTTTCCAACTGCGCGGCGGTACTTTGGGTTAATCCTGCAATGCTTTGCGTTAATGATTCGGTGCTGCGCAGCATGGTGGTTTGGATCATGGCCTGATCGGCACGCCCTTGTTCCGCCAAGGTTTCCAGCGTTTTGCCGACGATTTCCACGCGCAGCGCGTCTTGCTTGATTTGTAGCTCCGCCGACAACTGCGCTAATTGGGTCAAGATGGCTTCCCGCGTATCTGACAAGCTGCGGTGTTGCGCCAATTGCAAGGTTTGCACCGCATCACGGGTTTGGGTTAATTCTTGCGTGACCGAATCGCGCAGCCGCGCCGCACTGTCGGCATTGGCTTGAATCATGCGGTCGCCTAACTGGTTTAAGCCTTGGTGCAAATCACTGAGCATCAAGCGATGACGTGCCTCCAACCCTTGGTTCAATGCCGCCGACATTTGCCCTTGCGAACGGCGAAATTGGACGATAAGCCACGCCAACGCAGCCAAAACAATCAACAGCAATACCAACATTACAATTTCTAACATGATTTCATCCTATCAACGGGGGTAAGCTAGGGGTAGGGGAGGGCGGTTTTGTGAACAAAACCAACCGCGCCTTAAGAATAGGACTGATGATTTAACGACCAATCTGATTTAAGCTCAAATACGAGCGAATTCGCTGGATCTTTGTATTTGAGATGATTGAACACATTATCGCAGCTGATATGCCAAATTGACAGTACTGCCGACATACGATCGACATACGATTAGCGCACCCTTCTCAAACGGCACTTTTTGATTTTACATAATACAAATTATGCGTAATTCGTGCAGCCCTGAAAGGGCGGTGAATCAGGTGTTGAATATGCGTTTATTTGTCCGCAAGGATCGCATGCCATCACGTGTCGTGATGAGCACTGCCTTATCAATCACAAAAAAATTGCCTATCATTTTTCTCAAGTAGTTTAAAATCGGGCTTGAACTTTAATCTTACCTTTTTAGGAGTCCACCAATGAGTTTTACCGAAGCTGATGTCAAAAATGCCTTAACGCAACTCATCGACCCCAATACGCATAAAGATTTTGTATCGGGGAAATCGGTTAAAAACATCAAAATTACAGGAAATGATGTCAGCTTGGACATTTTGCTAGGCTACCCTGCGCAAAGCGTTTGGGAAGATATTCGCATGATGGTGGTCGCCGACTTGCAAGCTGTCTTGCCCGACGTGGAAAAAGTCAGCGTTAATGTGAGCAGCAAAGTCATCCCGCATGCGGTACAGCGCGGCGTGGAATTGGTCGCGGGGGTCAAAAACATTATCGCCGTGGCATCGGGTAAAGGTGGCGTAGGCAAATCCACCACCGCAGTGAATTTAGCACTGGCATTAGCGGCTGAAGGTGCGCGCGTCGGGATTTTGGATGCCGATATTTACGGCCCTTCCCAACCAACGATGTTAGGCATTAGCGGCCAACCTAAATCCCGCGATGGCAAATCTATTGAACCGATGAGCAATCACGGTCTGCAATCCATGTCGATCGGCTACATGATACAAGACAATGACGCACCGATGATCTGGCGCGGTCCGATGGTGACTCAAGCTTTGGATCAATTATTGCGCCAAACACAGTGGGATAATTTGGATTATTTGGTGGTGGATTTGCCACCTGGCACGGGCGACATACAACTGACTTTGGCACAAAAAGTGCCTGTTACAGGTGCGGTTATTGTAACCACCCCGCAAGATATTGCCCTGTTAGATGCACGCAAGGGATTGAAAATGTTCGAGAAAGTGGGCATTAAAATCGTCGGTATCGTGGAAAACATGAGTACGCATATTTGCTCGAACTGTGGTCACGAAGAGCATATTTTTGGCTCAGGTGGCGGTGCTAAAATGTGTGCCGACTACAACACCGAATTTTTAGGGGGATTGCCCTTGGATATTCGCATTCGTGAACAAGCCGATTCGGGCAAGCCCACCGTGGTGGCAGATCCTGAGGGCAATATCGCCAAAGTGTATAAACAAATTGCCAGACGCATCGCGGTGAAAATTGCAGAGATGGCACAAGACCACAGCGCAGTTTTCCCTAAAATTGTAGTGCAAAATACTTAGTGGTTAGCTGTTAGTCGCTAGTCGCTAGTCGTTAGTCGTTAGTCGCTAGTCGTTAGTTTATAGCGGGTAAGTTGAGCGCATTCACTTGAGTATATTGAAAAATAGTGAATGCGATTAGCTTACCCCTATTGTTTTTCTCAAAATACACCTCTACTTTTACCACGCCTAAAAATGAACGATTCAATCCCAAAACGGCTCGGTACGCTGCTCAGTCAACACGGTATGATGTTAACGACGGCTGAGTCTTGTACGGGCGGTGGGGTGGCGCAAGCGATTACGGATATTGCGGGCAGTTCGCACTGGTTTGAACGCGGCTTTGTGACTTACACCAACCTCGCCAAAACCGAAATGTTGGGGGTGTCGCCCGACACCTTGGCGCAGCAAGGTGCTGTCAGTGCGGCAACCGTGCGTGAAATGGTGGCGGGTGCCTTAAAACATAGCCATGCGCAGATTGCCCTCGCGGTCAGTGGCATCGCGGGACCTGGTGGTGGCTCGCTCAATAAACCTGTTGGTACGATTTGGTTCGCTTGGGGGATTCAAAACGAGGCTATTCTCACTCGGTTGCACCTCATCAAGGGAGATCGCTCCTCCATCCGTCAACAATCGGTGGACATTGCTTTGCAAGGCGTGATTCACTTGTTAAATCAACGCACAATTGCATGTTAATCGTCGCTAGTTGATGGTCTTCGCCAAACACAAATCCGCCCAAACGTGGGCTTTTTCCAGCGGACTGCGCAGTAGATAGGCGGGGTGATAGGTGACGATCACGGGAATGTCTTGGTAATGGTGAACTTGTCCGCGCAAGGTTTTCAGCGGTACATTTCCCCCCAACAAAGCATGAGCCGCCGTATTACCCAATGCGATGATTTTTTTAGGTTTTATCAAGGCAATTTGCTGATGTAGATACGGCAAACACTGTTCAATTTCGTGGCTCAAACTATGATGTTGTTCAGGCGGGCGGCATTTCAACACATTGCTTAAATACACATTTTGCTGACGATTCAAGCCCATCGCCCGCAGCATATTGTCCAATAACTTACCTGTCGCGCCCATAAACGGCTCGCCTTGTACATCGTCTTCTTCGCTAGACCAATCGCCGATAAACAGCCAATCTGCATCTGGATCACCCGTGCCGCACACTGTTTGCAAACAGTCCGCGTGCAGCGCGCAGCGTTGGCAAGTTTCAATTTGCGGGTGCAAGGTTGCCCAATTGGCGCGGGATTCAGGGGGAGTTTCGGGGCGATGAATTTCCACAACGCCCGTAGGTGCGAATTTATTCGCACGGTTTTCGTTGTCGGTATTCTGCGCTAGGGGGGTAAAGCTGCGCACATCCACCACTTGGGTGGCGGACATTTCAACCGATTCAAGCCGCACCGTATTTTCAACCATTGCCAACGAGTTTGCGGCTTCGGTGGATGCACTTTGTTTATCCACCCTACCCGCTTCACCGCGTGCGAATAAATTCGCCCCTACAGCAACCTGCACAGGCATCTCCCGCCGCTGCCATTGCGGAAACAAATTCAACTCCCGCAACACCGCCTCTTGCCTATTCATGCCACTCTCCCGTTAATTCGCACACCATGACCAAGGCGTTTTCGCTGCCTTGCGCATTTTTATAATAACCACGCCGTTCGCCCGCGACCGCAAAATCAGCATGGCAATACAATTCAATCGCGGCGATATTGGACACGCGCACTTCTAAAAACACCCGTTGCCGCTGTTGCGTGGTCGCCGTAGCCAGCAAGTCATTGATTAAAGCACGGGCAATACCTTGCCGTTGATGCGCTGCCGCCACCCCGATATTCAACAATTCTGCTTCATCAGGCAAGGCAAACCACACCATAAACCCTTGAATTTCATCGTCATTCACCACCACCCGCGCCACATACCCCGCTTGCAAGGCATCGTTAAAATTGCCCAATGTCCAAGGATAGGGCTGAACGGATCGCTCAATCGCCAGCACCGCGTTCACGTCGGCGGCGGTCATGTCTCGAATCATGCGCCCCCCAAGGCGACGCGCTCGGCGGTTTTCAACGCGACTTTATCGCGCAAATACAACGGTTGCGCCAACGCCGCATCCACCCCGCGCCCCGCCAAAAATTCCGCCGCGCCCAATACCGCAATCGCCGCCGCTTGCGGCACGGCTTGCGC
The DNA here is from genome assembly GCA_049276435.1 of Gallionella sp. GTDB lineage: Bacteria > Pseudomonadota > Gammaproteobacteria > Burkholderiales > Gallionellaceae > Gallionella. The sequence continues at coordinate 7,154 of JBASWK010000088.1, forward strand.
ATCCACCCCGTCCAACTGTCCTGCATAGCGCGCCGCCAATGCGTCGGCATAGGCGGCAAAACCACTGCCCGCGCCGAGCCACCCTACCCCATCGACTGGCGGCGCAGTTTCCGCTTTGCACAAGCACGGCGCGGAAATTTCCGTCCACGCGCCGTCTTGCAACGCATAAGCTGCATGGTAAATCTCACCCATGCGCGCATCCAACGCCGCCATCACTCGCGACTTGCCCGTTGCCTGCGCCAACGCCAACAAAGTGCACACGCCCACCACGGACAAATCCGCACCCAACGCCAAGCCTTGTGTGACCCCGCACGCAATTCGCACCCCCGTGAACGACCCTGGCCCTTTGCCAAACGCGATGCCATCCAACTCCGCCACCCGCACCCCCGCCTCGCACAGCAACGCATCTAATTGATTTAACAACAATTCCGAATGCTTCTGCCCGACTAAGTCACATTTTTCCCGCACGTCGCCATCCTGCCACAACGCCACCGAACAAAATTCCGTCGAAGTTTCTAACGCCAAAATGCGCATGATTGATCCTGTTTAAAATTCAAAAAATGTCGTATGTTGGGTTGAACGAAGTGAAGCCCAACAAATTCACGCGGTAAACGTTGGGCTTCGTACCTTAGCCCAACCTACGCGCTATGCCAATGTACTTTCAATTTGCTTAAGTTTTTCGATCACTTCTTTGGCGGATTTTGCTAACTCAGCTTTGCCTGCATCGGGATTGTCTGCCAGCCAAGCCGTTACTTCTTTTAGCAATGCGGCTTTAGCGGTTCTTTTCGCTGTACCTTTTTTGGAGTTTGCATCATCTGGTGTGGATAAAGCTGCTTTCGCTTTTTCTGCAAAACGCTCAGGGTAATAGTTTTCAAAGTTTTCTGCGGTAAAGGTTTGGAATTTTTCGGCATCCCAATCCTTAAATTTCTCTTTGATGGTTTTAATCGCGGTTTGCCCAGACTCCTCGCCGTCCACAATAACCCAAGTTTTATTTTTGTAAGTGGGTTCAAGATGGGCAAAAGTAATCAGGCGTTGCAAGTCGCTAAACGCCTTTTCCACATTCCCCGTTCCTTGTGCAGAAAAAGTTTTGAGTCGCGCCAATTTGGGGTAAAACCAAGGAATCAGATAGTTGCGAATAATGGTTTCAGCGGAGGACTCTTCCAAAATCAACCACGCATCCCATAAATACGGCGCGGTATCGGAAAGGGAATAGCCCAAATCCTCCAACACCCGCAAACGCGCTTCAGGTGTTGCTTCCACTTCGCTAATCTCGGAAAGTTGTTGTTTGGCATCTTTTACACGCACTTCAAACAAGCGGCTGTCTTGTTCCGCGCACAAATACTGCACCACGATATTGGAATGGGTGGAAATGACGAATTGGTTGTGTTTTGAGCTTTCAATAATCAACGCCAGCAACGCCTTTAAGGCTTGGGGATGTAAGTCATTTTCTGGCTCTTCAATCAGGAAAATCTTGTCCTTTGAAACGGCTAGTTTTATTAGTAAATCAACGATATGGGGAACACCCGCGCCCATTTGCTCAATAGGCAACTCAGTACCATCGGCTAAATATACGCCAGGTTTTTGACCATTTTGCGATGGAAAAACACCAACATAAAATCCCAAAATATCCTCACATGCTTTTTTATAAAACTCATGTCCTAGGAAGGAAGGATTGCTTACTTGCGATAAACGAGCGGTCAAATTTGACCAGTCTATTTCAACACGTTTTATGCTGTCTTTTTTAACATCCTCATTGATATTCCTTGTTTGACGTAGGGAGAGAAAAGGAACAATGCAGTGATTTGGTTCTTCTCGCTTAAAAAAATCTATTTTCTTATCTTGGTTAAATTGAGGACGAATCCTATCATCTGAAGTGACATTTACTATCGTTTGATTAGGTTTATACAACCCAATTTCAGGAACAGAAGTTGGAGAATGCTCAACATTTGCCTTCTCCTCAATTTTGATTACATGAGACTCGCCATCCAGCAATAAATCAATACGGGCTAGAACATGTTTTTCTCTCAAATTCCAATTCGCAGGTTGGTGTGTCAATCCCCCTTGAATCATCCCAATCGCATACAACACCGAAGACTTCCCCGCATTGTTTTTCCCAACCAATACATTGAGTTGTCCAAAATTTAATTTAGGTGTTTGCGTAAAAGAACGAAAATTTGAAATGGATAACTGAGTGATTTTCATAATTTAATTCCTTGTTGCTGCGCGACAGCATAAATCGACAGTTCAAACGGGCTATGGCGGCGTTTGATGACCAGATCAATTTTTTCGTCTTCAAACGGGCGGCTGGCTTGTAGGGTGAGCAGCATGGCGATTTTTTGTTGTATTAGTTCGTCGGGGGAGTCCAGCGAGGTTTCGATCAGGAAATCGTAATCCCCGCCTTTTTTGCGGTCGTCGGTGCGTGAGCCAAATAGCCAAACCGCCGCGTCCGCGCCAAAGTATTGGCAAGCAGCGCGTTGGATGGTTTGGATTTGGGCAGAAGTCAGGCGCATGGTGGGCGGCGGCGGGATGGGGGCGGCATTATCCCAGATAACGCCTGACACTCCAATTGAACAAACGTAGCCCGTATGCAATACGGGAAATCGCGCCATTCACCCCGTATTGCATACGGGCTACGAATTCGCCAGCAGTAATACCACCGCTTGCGCGGCAATGCCTTCGCCGCGTCCTGTGTAGCCTAACTTTTCGGTGGTGGTGGCTTTGACGTTGACGGCACTGCGCTCGACCCCTAAGTCGGCGGCGATGTGCTGCACCATTTGTGGGATGTGCGGCATCATTTTGGGGGCTTGGGCGATGATGGTGGCATCGACATTATTGACGCGCCAACCTTGCGCTTTGACTAAGTGCATGGTTTGCCGCAACAAGATGCGGCTGTCGATGTTTTTAAATTGCGCATCGGTATCGGCGAAGTGTCGCCCGATGTCACCTAATCCCGCCGCGCCCAGCAGTGCGTCGCAAATGGCGTGCAGTAATACGTCGGCATCGGAATGTCCTAGCAAGCCTTTTTCATAGGGAATATCGACTCCACCGATAATGAGGCGGCGATTTGCCACCAATTGATGTACATCAAAACCTTGTCCGATTCTCATGGTGTTTCCCTCTCCGCGTAGGTGCGAATTCATTCGCACGATTTAACGAACAACG
>JBASWK010000089.1:0-12706 GCA_049276435.1 Gallionella sp.
CGTCTCGCGGGATGCGATGCAAGGCGTAAATTGCGCCGTGTGGTCACTTCACACAAGCAATTTGCAACGCAGCAGCGCGCCCGCGAGACGATGAATAAATGGGTAAATTGTGGCGTGGCAAGGTATATACACATGCGTATAACGCATAAGGAGATGAAGATGCACAAGAGAATGACCATCACACTAGACGAAGTTGTTTATGAAGGTTTATATCGGATGGTCGGCAAGCGACGCATGAGCCAATTCATCGAAGATCTCGTCAGAGCGCATGTAGTAGACACCTCACTTGATGATGGCTATAGGGCAATGGCTGCGGATAAAGCGCGCGAAACGGATGCAATTGAGTGGTGCAACGCCCTCGCAGGAGATATGAGCAATGCAGCGCGGTGAAGTGTGGTGGGTTGAATTCGATCCCGCCGTGGGGAGTGAAATACGCAAAACTCGCCCTGCGGTCATTGTCAGTAATGACGCAGCGAATCGAAATCTGGCGCGGGTAGTTGTTATTCCAATGACTAGCAATACAGGGCGGCAATACCCCAGTGAGGCTATCGTGACGTTGGATGGACAAACGAGCAAAGCCATGGCAGACCAAATTATGGCGGCTGATAAGGGGAGACTTAAAAGTTTACTTGGAAAGCTCTCTAAAACAGATATGCAAGCAGTCGAAGATGCAATCAAGGTGCATCTCTCCTTGCCACTGTGATGGCAATAAACTAGTGTTTTTAGGGTTAATTTCCGAGATGAATCTCGAAACAGAAGCACACGCGGACTGGTTTTAATTCCTCTCACGTCGGGGGTTTCGGGGGGATTTCTTGTACACATATTCCCCAAAATCCCTGTTATCCACACCGTAGGGGCGAACCTGTGTTTTTCGCCACATTTCCTACATTTAAATTTCATACCCCCTATTGAATAAAAGTTCATTCGGTATTATGCTGCGCAGCACATGAGCGGTATCGTTGCGAGTGTTGTGTGGTATGCCGCCTATCAGGAATCTCTGTTTGTCTTGCGGCTTTTTTGATGCGCTGATTTACAGGGAATGATGATGCTTTCTCGCAACGTTTGGCATTTTTGCATGATGACGTTCGTCCTTGCGGGGTGCGGTACACAGCCTATCTCGCCCTCCCCCCATCATCTGCAAGCCCCTGTTTTACCCCATCCTGATATTCCGCCGCTCCTCTTGGGAGCCGCACTACTCCCTCCCCCACAACCCATCCACAAAACCCCGACCTATAGCGTGGTGGTCGCCAATATCCCTGTGCAGGAAATTTTGCTGGCATTGGCGCGTGATGCGCAAATCAATCTGGATATTCATGCGGGGATACAAGGCGAAGTGACGATTAACGCCATAAACCAAACGTTGCCGCAAATTCTTGCGCGCATTGCTAAACAAGTGGATATGCGCTATGAGTTGGCGCAGGGCAATTTAATGGTCATGGTTGATACACCGTATTTGCATAGCTATAAGATTGATTATGTCAATATGACGCGAGACTCCGAAAGTGTGATTGTCACCAGTTCGTATGTGAGTTCAGGTGCGGCATCCACGCTGGGGACGAGTGGGGCGGGGAATAATTCCTCGGTCAGTATCAAAGACATCTCCAAAAATCGTTTCTGGGAAACCTTGGCGCAAAATGTCAAAGACTTGTTGCACGAAACGGACAAAATCTTGCCTGAAGGCTCCAGTGAAACCACCGTACAACAAGTTGCGGCGGCTCGCAGTACGGGGACAGGCGTTCAGCCTGTGGCGACGCGGCGCGCGACTCCCAAGGGTGGGGTGGAAAACAGCCCCAATCCCATCAATTTTGAGGAAGGCGGCACGACGGTCACCAAGCACAGCACGTTTCGGGAGGCGGCTTCGGTGATTGTCAGTCCAGAAGCAGGCTTGATGACGGTGCGTGCCACGGCACGGCAGCATGAAAAAATCCAAACTTTTCTGGATCACGTCATGCGCAGTGCGCGTCGGCAGGTGATGATAGAGGCGACCATCGTCGAGGTCCGTCTGAGCGATCAATACAAGCAAGGCATCAATTGGTCGATGTTGGTCAAAGCGGGCGGGAAGAGCTTTAAGCTATTGCAAAATAGCGTGGGTTTGCCTACGGCGATTGGCACAGGCGTGCTGGGCGTGATGACCAATCCCACCGCAGCGACGATTGGGATGCAGGTTTCTTTGCTGGAATCCTTTGGCAAGGTGAAAGTCTTGTCCAGCCCCAAATTAAGTGTGATTAACAATCAGACGGCGATGATTAAAGTGGTGGATAACTATGTCTATTTCACCTTGACGGCGAATACCGTCACTAATCAAACAGGGTCGCAAACCAATTACACCAGCGCGCCCAATACCTTGCCCGTGGGCTTTACCATGAGCGTCACGCCACAAATTAGCGAAAATGATTCGGTGTTGTTTAACCTCAAACCATCCATCTCGCGCGTGACGGCTTTTGTGAATGATCCCAATCCTGAGCTCGCACGGGCGGGGGTGATTAGCCGTATTCCACAAACCCAAACCCGCGAAATGGAATCGGTGATGCGGATTGAAAATAATCAAATCGCGGTGCTAGGCGGGCTGATGCAGGACAGCATCAATAATCTAACCGATGCCGTGCCTGTATTGTCAAACATTCCTGGGGTAGGGGAGTTGTTTAAGCAGCGCAACGACAGCACGGAAAAAACAGAATTGGTCATTTTTCTACGTCCCGTGGTGATTAAAAGTGCCCGTTTAGAGGCGGATTACCGTGAATTTCAAGCCGATTTGCCCGACGGGACGTTTTTTCAATCTGCCGATAGGGCGCAAGGGGCGAGACAATGAAGCCCTATCTTTGCATCATCGCCTTGTTCTTGCTGAGTGACGGGGTGTGTACGGCCGCCGATACCGCCACGACGCAATGCCCGCCACGCCTCAAAACCAGCAGCGTTGTAAACAAGCTGCTGTTCCGTATCGCCCCTCACCCCGATGACGCATTGGATGTCTTGTTGAATCAGGCTTATCAAGCTTATTTGAAAGGCGAGTTTGACCCTGCACAGAGGTTGTATGCGCAAGTGCTCAAGCAAGCGCCGCGCAATCAGGATGCTTTGTTGGGGCTGGCGGTGGTGGCGCAAAATCGCGGCGAGGTACAAACCGCGTTGGACTATTACGCGCAAGTGTTGCTGCTCAATCCTCAAAACGTTTGGGCGAATGCGGGCATTGTGGCATTAAATGACGACGAAAATCGTGAAAGTCAGTTAAAGCATTGGTTGCAAACGCGCCCTGATTCCGCCGCGCTGCATTTTGCATTGGGAAATCATTACGCCAGTGAGGCACGCTGGGCCGAGGCGCAACAAGCGTATTTCGCCGCCTACCGTCTTGCCCCTCAAGACGCGGGCATCGCCTTTAATTTGGCGGTGAGTTTGGAGCAACTCGGACAAGACAAGTTGGCGGCGCAACATTATCAGCGCGCCGTACAACTGGATGTCGAACATCGTGCAAGGATAGAAGTGGCACCGCTCAATCAACATATTGAAGCCTTGTTGCGGTAAGGGAGCAAGAAATGATGGTTCTATGTGATTTAAGGTCTTGCATACAAATAATTGGGTATTGAGTTATTAGTCGCTAGTCGTTAGTTTTTAGTTGCTGGAGTGAAATGGTTTTCTCATCCACTTGAATGTATTGTAAAAAATATAGTAGCGAGCAGCGTCCCAGTATTAACTAGCGACTAACGACTAACAGCTTAAAATACCCGAAAATTTAGGTGCAGGTGCTTACAGTGGATGAAACTAGGCTCCCTCCCTTTCAAGGGGTGGGGTGGGGATGGGGATGGGGGAAGAGATGAAGACTAAACAAACAGAGCACGAAAGGCACACGAAAGCACGAAAGGGTCTGGTCTTTCGTTATCGCATTTGTACATTAAAGTAACAGCACGATGACCAGATATTTACCACTTGAACTTGCAGGCGCGCGCTATCAGGTCACTTCACGAGGGAATGTGATAATGAAAGACCAGACCCCTTTTTTGTTTTTCACAACCGTAGGACGAATCGTGAGAGAGGCAAAACAATGAACGAGATAACGAAAATTCAACCCCGAAAACTCAAAAAATTGCTGTGCTGCGCATTAGGTTTGATGGGCGTGATGAGCGGCGGGGATGCGAAATGCTACGATACTAGACCTGACCCCATGGTTCCTATTGTGTTAGCGCAAGCCGCAACCCCTGCCACCACTGCGCCACTGGCAGACTATTTGTTAAAAACGTGTATGGAAAGTTCAAGCGGAGGAACGCATTGGATTACTCCTGGAGGTGAGCTTCTGGGCGCATTGCAAAATCGGAGTAGAGAAGTCTTTAATCTTTATGAGAGTGCGGCCAGAGAAGCTGCGGTAAAAGTCACCTTGATGGCTGCACCTGCCCACGGCAAACTCATTCTTCAGCCACAGTATAAGGGATACGTTGTTTACCAGTATCAGGCCGAGCCAGGCTATGTGGGCAAAGACAAAGTGGTATTCATGGCAGAGTTTAATGGCAAGCGTTATAAAATCGTGTACAACTTGATCGTCTCCAAGGACATGGACGAGCGCAATCCCCTATGCCCACCAAACACCACGCTCATCAAACTTCAAAACAAACCCGCATCAGGTTCATCGGGCTACGACCTGAACTCCACCTCCGTCACCTTTGCCGCACTCGACGGCGGTGCGATTGGGCTAACCAATATTAACGGCATCACCCTCGACACCAACGCCGCAGGGTATAACTGGTTCATCGACAATACGCCATCGCCGCCAACGCCCCCCTGCTCAACGCCAACACAGGCGCATTCTTGCTCGACAATTACCGCCGCCTAACCCAGCCATGTTAACCCCGCCCATTCAACATTCGCTGGCGCAGATTTTGCTCGACAAGGGCGTGATTGGCGAAGATCAACTGCACATCGCATTGCGTGCGCAGCAACAGGCACATCAACCGCTGGAAAGCCTATTGGTCGATTTGGGTTTTATCTCTGAAGCGACCATACGGGCGGTGTTGTCCGAGAATATGGGGCATGAAAGTGTCGATTTGGCGACCGTGTTGGTGGAACCTGCTGCATTGGAAATCGTGTCGAAAGAGTTCGCGCGCCGCTATCAACTATTGCCTCTGTCCATTGATCCACTGACGCATACTTTTACGCTGGCGATTGCCGATCCTGACAATATTTTGGCACTCGATCAAGTGCGCGCCTTGTTGGACGAAACGTATCAAATCATCCCTCAACTCGCCAGCCAAGCCGACATCCTGCGGGCGATTGACCAGCATTATGGCTTTGCTTTGTCGATTGATGGCATTTTGCATGAAATCGAACCTAGCGATGACGAGGCACATTTGACGGAATTTGCCGTCAATGAATTCAGCCAACCCATGGTGCGCTTGATTGATGCGCTGCTCACCGAAGCGGTGCAGCGTGGCGCATCGGACATCCACTTTGAACCCGAACACAGCTTTTTGCGCATACGCTATCGTGTCGATGGGGTGTTGCACCAAGTGCGCAGCCTGCCAAAAAGCTTTTGGGCGAGCATGGTGGTGCGGATAAAGGTGATGAGTGGGATGAATATTGCTGAAACCCGTGCGCCACAGGATGGGCGCATTTCCTTGCGACTGTCGGGTCGCCCGATTGATTTTCGCGTTGCTTCTCATCCCACCACGCAGGGTGAGAATTTGGTGCTGCGTATTTTGGATCGGCAAAAAGGCATTGTCCCCTTGGCGCAATTAGGGTTAGACGAACACGCACTGCATACGCTTTTGAGCCTGATCGCCAAACCAGAAGGTATCGTACTCGTCACAGGTCCTACGGGCAGTGGCAAAACGACCACGCTGTATTCGGTCTTGACCCATGTTAACCATGAGTCCGTCAATATTATGACCTTGGAAGACCCAGTGGAATATCCGCTCGCCTTGGTGCGGCAAACCTCGGTCAATGAAGCCGCCAAATTGGATTTTGCCAATGGCATTCGCTCCATGATGCGTCAAGACCCCGACATTATCTTGGTCGGTGAAATCCGCGATCATGCCACGGCAGAAATGGCGTTCCGTGCCGCCATGACGGGGCATCAGGTCTATTCCACCCTACATAGCAACTCGGCAATCGGCGCGCTGCCTCGCTTATTGGACATGGGTATTTTGCCTGATGTCCTCGCAGGCAACGTCATCGGCATGGTGGCGCAACGCTTGGTCAGACGGCTGTGCCAAGAATGCAAGCAAGCCTATATCCCTGATGCGGAGGCGTGTCGCTTGCTTAGGCTAGAAGCGGACTCAGACATTCAGCTTTATCGTGCCGTCGGCTGTGCCAGCTGCCATTTTCAAGGTTATCAAGGACGATTCGCTTTGATGGAAGTGTTGAAAATGGATTTTGAGTTAGACGATTTGGTCGCACGGCGCGTACCTGCTCAGCAAATCCGCCAAGCGGCACTCGCTAAAGGTTTTCGACCCTTAGCCATGTCGGGTATCCAGCATATTCAGCAAGGTAATACCTCTTTGGCGGAGGTGTGTCGCGTGGTTGATTTAAGCGTTGAACTGCCATGACCCTGTATGCCTACCGTGCGATAGATGCAGAAGGTCATGCGCGCAAAGGGCTGCAAGATGCGGCGAATCTGGTTGATCTGGAGTCTCACCTCAAGCGTATGGGATTGGACTTGATTGATGCGCACAGCGATCGTGTCCGTCGCAAACGCACCAAAATACTCGCGTCCGATTTAATTACGCTCTTCTTTAATTTAGAGCAACTCACCCGTTCGGGCGTGCCGTTGCTCACCTGCTTGGAGGATTTACGTGACACCATGCACGAGCCGCGTTTGCGCACCATTTTGGCGGAGATGATTGAATCCATACAAAATGGCAAAACCTTGTCTCAATCCATGCAGTCACACCCCGACGCGTTTGATGCCACGCTGGTGAGCCTGACCCATGCGGGCGAAATCAGCGGGCGTATTTCCGAAGTGTTTGCTCACATTACCACCACGTTGAAATGGCAGGATGAAATGCGCAGCCACACCAAAATGTTGTTGATGTACCCCGCCCTCGTGGGCTGTGTGGTGTGCGCCGTGATTGCCTTTTTGCTGATGTATTTAGTGCCGCAGCTCGTGCTGTTTATTCAAAATATGGGGCAGGAAATTCCTGTGCAAACCCGTATTTTATTATGGGTGTCGGCCTTTTTTGTGCAGTATTGGGCGATTTTGTTGGGCTTGCCCGTGGGGGTTGGCGTACTGGCGGCGTGGTTGCTGCACCGTTATCCAGAACTCTATGAGCCGCTTGATGATTACAAGCTCAGGTTGTGGATGGTGGGCGATATTTTGCGCAAGCTTATTTTGGCGCGCTTCGCCAATACCTTTGCCCTGATGTATCGCTCAGGCATCAGCGTGTTGGATTGTCTCGCCAATTCAGAAGGGCTGGTGAATAACCGTGCGATTGCCCGCAGTTTGCAGGCGGTTGCACGTGAGATTGAGGCGGGACATAACCTCACGGAGAGCTTTGCTAAAACGGGCATGTTTCCGCCTTTGGTGATTCGGATGCTCAGTGTGGGTGAAACCACGGGGGCATTGGATGAAGCTTTGCTGAATATCAGTTATTTTTACGAACGGGATGCCAGGGCGGCGTTGCAGAAAATGCAAATGTTAATTGAACCTGTGATGACCTTGGTGTTAGGCGCATTGCTAGGCTGGGTGATGTTGTCCGTACTCTCGCCCATTTATGAACTGATTGGCAAGTTAAAATTATGATGAAAATACTGTTGCTGCTCAGTGCCAATCATCTGCACGCGCAATTGTGGCGAGGGAAAAATATCCTATCGCAGCATATGTTTAGCAATATCGCGGTTGATCGGGATGCTTTCACCCATTTTCTGCGGGCGCAGGATTGCCCTTGCTATTTACTGACAGATTTCATCGAAGAAGATTTTCGTCTGGAAACCATCCCTTATTTACCTCGCCGATCACGGGATGCGCTATTGCAACGCAAATTTGCGCAACTTTATCCCGACACCCCCTTTCATCTCGCGACGGAATTGCAACGTCAATCTAATGGGCGACGAGATGTGAATATGTTGTTGTCGGCTTTAACCAATCCGAGCATGGTGCAACCTTGGTTGGGCATTTTATTGACGGCAAAAGTGCCTGTGGTGGGTATTTATTCCGTTGCGCAACTCAGTAGCTCGCTGGTTTCTACTCAGGAAAGTGCTGACGTGCTGTTCGTTTCTTACCAAAAAGGCTCAGGTTTACGGCAAAGCTATTTTAAGGCAGGGCATCTGCAATTTTCACGTCTCACGGCACTTTCTCATGACGCATTATTTTATGAGCATCAAATCAATGAGTTATTGCGCACCTATCATTATCTGCGACGACTCAATCACTTATCCGTGGGGCTCACCTTAACGGTACGGCTGTTATGTCATGCGGACGACCAAGCATGGCTACAACAAAAATTACCCGATGATGCCGCAATACAGTATGAATTCCTGCTGCTTCATAACGTAGCGCGCACCCTAAACTGCAATGCGGTGTTCGATGATATGGATGCCAGCGCACTCTTTTTGCACCAATTAGCCACACATCCGCCCCGCGTGCATTATGGACAAGCACAGCACACGCATTATTTTCGATTATGGAAAATACGGCGGATATTGAACCGTGGCAGCGCGCTGTTGTTTTTGTTGTGTGTGGCTTGGGCGGTACACAATGTCTGGGACAGCTTGCCTGACAGGCAACATGCGACGGCGGTGCAGACGGTCGCACGCCAAATGCAGCAGCAAACTTGGCAAATTTTGCAACGCTTGCCGCAAAGCACCCTGCCCGCAGCCGATGTCAAAGCGGCGGTGTTGACGATGCGCCAATTCAAACAGAGCAGGCGATTGCCTGATGCGGTGTTATTGCCTTTGAGTCGTGTGCTGGACCGCTTTCCTGATATTCGGTTAGACGAGCTGACTTGGCAAATCCATGCCGCCGATGTCGCACAAGGAGAGATGGTTTGCCAAGCGCATTTTCAGCCTTTTACGGGGAATTATCGCGCTGCCTTGCAGGTGCTAGAACAGTTCAAAGCGGCTTTGCAGCAACAAGGTTATCAGGTAGAAGCACTCACTTCGCCGTTGCAGGACGGTACCGCCACGCCGCTTGCGGATGCGAGGAATGCGCCCCATCCTGTTTTTACTTTTTCAGTGAAATTGCGCTGGCAGGTATCAACATGAAACTAACTCGGCAAGATTTTCGCGTATTGCGCACCAGTTTACTGCTGGCTGTGACGGCGATCTTGGCGAGTGCCGCTTTGATCTGGCTCAGTCGCTGGTATGAGCAGCGTGTCAGCACGATGGAACGCGTGGCGCAAAGTCAGCTCACGTTTGCGCGGCAACAGTTGACCAGCGCGCAGCAAGATGCCTTGAATATGCAGGCGTATTTGGTGGAATATGCCCAGCTTGCGCAACGTCGCATCATCGGAGACGAGCAGCGCGTGGATTGGTTGGAGACCGCCGCCGCCTTGCATCAACAAGCTTGGGTGGAGGATTTTCATTACAGCATGGATCCCCAACAACGCTATTCCTCGCCCTTTGCTGTCGAAACGGGGCATTTCGCGCTATATCGCAGCCCGATGCAGTTGGAATTTTCTTTGCAGCATGAAGCACAATTAGTCCGTTTTTTCAAGGCATTCAGCGAGCAATCGACGGGCTGGTTTCAGCTCACAGGCTGCACCTTAAAACGGCTAGCCGATACCGACGAGAGTCTATTGAACGCACGCTGTCAGGGTGACTGGATCAGCCTCAAAGTACAGCAGGAGGTGCCATGAAGCCCTTTGTTTTGTGTTGTTTGTTATGTTTTTCGCACATGGTTTTTGCCGAGGAGCTGGCTTTGGGGCGTTTGTTTTTCACGCCGACACAACGCGCACAACGGGATACGCGGCATACGAGCGCACCCGTGGTCTCGCAGGTCAATGGCATTGTGCAACGAGATGGGGGCGTGCGTACCATTTGGATTAACGGCGTGGCACAGCGTGACAAAGTGGGCGGCTTGCCTGTGTCAGCGGCTAAACCCCCTATCGCGCATCAAGCACCTCCTGCATCCCGCCCAATTGTGATTCAAAAACATGAAAAATAACCGCCTATCCGTGTCGTTGCGTGGTTTTCCACCGCAGCAGCGCGGCGCGGCTTTGTTGGTGATGCTGGTGATTTTGGTATTGGGCGCGCTGACACTGTTCGTCAATACCCTAAATTCCGCATCCATCCATCAGGCGCGGCAGGCGCAAACGGAAGCCGCGTTAGCGTTGGCAAAAGATGCCCTGATCGGACGTGCGCTCAGTAATCCCAATATGCCCGCCAGCTTGCCTTGCCCCGATTTGGTCACGCATATTGCGGGCAATAATATGCCCAACGACGGGGTGGCGGACTTGTTCAACGGCAATGACTGCCCCAGTTATATCGGACGTTTTCCTTGGCGCACGTTGGGGTTAGGCGATGTGCGCGATGGTTGGGGCGAGCGTTTGTGGTATGTGTTGTCGCCCAATGTGCGCGATGACGAATCTGCCAAACCGCTGAATAGCGACACAGCGGGGCAATTGTCGCTGCAAGGAGATATGCCACAAAGTCCTCTGTTGGCAATGGTTTTTTCCGCCAATGTGCCATTGGATGGGCAAGAACGGAGCAGCGCAAATGAAAATACCCTTGCGCACTATTTGGAGGGTGAGAACAGCAATGGCGACACGGTATTTAGCCGATTGGCGAGCAGCGCGCAGTTCAATGATGTGTCGATTAGCCTGAGTGCCGACCAACTTTTTCCCTTGGTTGAAAAGCGTGTGTTGCGTGAAGTTAGGGTGTGTTTAGACGATTATGCGGCGGTTTCGGGGGGCAAGTATCCTTGGGCAAGTCCCGTTAGTGATACCGCGCATTATTGGGGCGCGTGGCAGACCTATTTTGGGCGCATCCCTGTGCAGCCGAATATTTTGCTAGGCGCGGTGGATGCCAGTACAGGGCAATTTATCGAAGCCTTGGTGAGCGTACAAGTCGCGTTAAATCATTATATTGCCGCGAATAATGGCAACACCCGTCCCGCCTTGAGTCTGGCGGCGACGCAACTCAATTTATCGGCGCAAGCAGCGAGCGATCCCGTGAGTGCCACGGCGATCAGCGCTGCGCTGACGGCCGCCGACCTAGCAACCAATCTATCTCAAAAATCCCCCAGTGCGGGGGCGGCGGTGATACAGGCAGGGATCAATGGGGTGCAAGGTCAGATCAATAGCGTGCGTGATGAATTGCGCGTGGCTGGATTGATTGATCCCAATATGGCACTGGCTTGGACGGCGCGTTGTACGGTGTTTTCAGCGGGCTATTGGGATAGCTGGAAAAATTTGTTGTTCTATCAAATTGCCGAGGGTTTTCAGCCTGGCGGCAGTGGCGATTGTGGCACGTCATGCTTAGCGATTACGGGCAGTGGACACACGGTTGCAGGAAGTACTCACTATCGTGCAGTGGTCGTCAATGCGGGCAGAGCCTTAGTTGGTCAGGTGCGCAGCACCAATGCTGTTTCCGCTTATTTGGAAACGGCCAATGTGCGCACCACGGCGGATACGCTGACCTTTGTCACGTATCGCCCTGACGACATCGCCAATGCCGCACTGAATAACGATTTGGTGTTTTGCCTAGACGGGAGGCAGTACTGCAAATGAAAAACTTCAAGCGCATGTTGGGTTTTAGTCTGTTGGAAATGGCGGTGGTGATGCTGATTTTAGGATTGTTGTTGACTGGGCTGTTGCCCACCTTGTCGGCGCAAGTTGAACAACAGCGCATCGTTGAAACCCGCAAACAGTTGAATGAGATACGTGATGCGCTGTTAGGCTTTGCCGTCAGTCAAGGTCGCTTGCCCTGTCCTGCGGAGAGTGGTCTTGCCATTGAAAATAATGCGGGTTTGGAAGCGGTGAGTGGGGTAGGCGCGAACTTAGTCTGTGCCAGCAATCGGGGTGTGTTGCCGTGGGCTACATTAGGCGTTCCCGAAACGGACGCGTGGGGGCGACGCTACAGTTATCGCGTGACGGCGACTTTTGCCGATGGCGAAGACGGTACAGCAGCGAGCTGCGCCATGCCCAGCAGCGTGTCGTTTCAACTGTGTTCTTTGGGAAATCTAACGGTATTGAAGACGGCAGGCGGCGCGAAAGTCTCTGATAATGTCCCCGTGGTCGTGGTGTCGCATGGGCAAAATGGCTGGGGAGCTTATACCCCGCAAGGTAAACAGCTCGCGGGTGCAACAGGCGATGAAGCGGAGAATGTGGACAATAACAATACCTTTGTCAGCAAAGAGTTCGGCGTGACCTATGATGATTTGGTGTTGTGGCTATCCCCGCCCATTTTGATGAATCGTATGGTGGCGGCAGGGAAGTTGCCTTAAAGGTAGCCCGTATGCAATACGGGGTTTTATGCAATGGTGGACGCTTCCCGTATTGCATACGGGCTACGAATGAGGGACGTATGTGCGATTAGCGTAGAGGGATTATGGGTTTTGAACGGGAGAATTGAAATGCGAAAACATATTGTGATGCTGACCCCTTTTGACCCTTTTGACCCTTAGCCAACGTCGGACCGAAATCGCGATAATGAATACCAATCAAATCAATAACCTTTGTCTGAACAACCTCGTCCAATTGTCGATTTGAAGCTCCTCCTCGCTTCTTGCTGATCAGCCCATTCAAGCCTAAAGCCAGATAGCACTTGGCTAATCGGCGTACTTGGCGGG
>JBASWK010000090.1:0-25997 GCA_049276435.1 Gallionella sp.
GAGCAAATAACGAGCAAATTCGCCACTTGCAATACTAGTACGCGCTAATTACATGATTAAGATAGGTATTTTTTGGTGGATGTTAAAGAGGGGTTAAAATACCCGAAAATTTAGGCGCGGGTGCTTATTCACTGATCTTTTTGCGCAACGTTTTGAGCGCGCCGTGTTGAGTTTTGCGATCCACGCGTTCGATTTGTGAACGACGCGAGGGGCGGCTGGCACGTCTTGGGGTGGGGGCGGTGGCGACGCTTTGTAATAAATTGCGCAGTCGCCGCAAGGCTTCGCCGCGATTTTTATCCTGACTGCGGAATTCCTGTGCTTTGATAATGACCACCCCGTCTTTGCTGATGCGCTGGTCATTGATGTGCAATAACCGTTGTTTGACGGCTTCGGGCAAAGAAGAGGGGGTAATGGCAAAACGCAAATGCACCGCACTGGAGACTTTGTTGACGTTTTGCCCACCCGCACCTTGCGCTCGCACGGCAGTTAACTCGATTTCTCGCAGGGGGATTTGTAGATGGGGGGCGATGTAGAGCATAAATGAGTCAGCCAAAGGCTGCAATGTCGTCGCTATTCCCTCCCTTTGTCAAGTTGCTTGGTGATGAGTACGTCGTTTCGAGCGCGAATCTATGCCATAATCCGCGCACTTTTTTAAGGAGCAATCATGGACGAAAATAAAACCAAGGCCCTCGCGGCTGCCTTAGCGCAAATCGAAAAGCAGTTTGGTAAAGGCTCTATCATGCGACTGAATTCTGACGAGGTCATTCGCGACATTGACGTGGTGTCCACAGGTTCGTTGGGGCTGGATATTGCCTTAGGCGTAGGCGGTTTGCCACGTGGGCGGGTGGTGGAAATTTACGGCCCTGAATCCAGCGGTAAAACCACGCTGACCTTGCAAGTGATTGCCGAAATGCAAAAATTAGGCGGTACAGCGGCATTTATCGACGCGGAACACGCTCTCGATCCGCAATATGCCCAAAAACTAGGCATTAAAGTAGAAGATTTGCTGATTTCCCAGCCCGATAATGGCGAACAAGCCTTGGAAATCGCCGACATGTTGGTGCGCTCAGGCTCGGTGGATGTGGTGGTGATTGACTCGGTCGCGGCTTTAACGCCTAAAGCCGAAATCGAAGGCGAAATGGGCGATGCGCAAATGGGCTTGCACGCGCGTTTAATGTCGCAAGCCTTGCGCAAATTGACCGCCAACATCAAAAATTCCAACACTTTGGTGATTTTTATTAACCAAATCCGCATGAAAATTGGCGTGATGTTTGGCAATCCAGAAACCACGACAGGTGGTAATGCACTAAAATTCTACGCTTCGGTGCGCTTGGATATTCGCCGCATCGGCGCAATCAAAAAAGGCGACGAAGTCATCGGCAACGAAACCCGTGTCAAAGTGGTGAAAAACAAAGTCGCCCCCCCGTTCCGCGAAGCCTTGTTTGATATTTTGTATGGCGAAGGCATTTCCCGCGAAGGCGAGATTTTGGAACTGGGTGTGCAACAAAAAATCGTTGAAAAAGCAGGTGCTTGGTACAGCTACCAAGGCAATAAAATCGGTCAAGGTAAAGACAACTCCCGCGATTTCTTACGCGCCAATCCTGAACTGGCACGTGAAATTGAAAACAAAGTACGTGAAGCGTTGGGCATCAATCCTGTGGTGATATTGAAAGAAAAAGCAGCGGAAAAAGTTAAGGCTGCTGCGTCTTAACGCGTTGGTCGTTAGCTATTGGTCGCTAGTCGTTAGTTAGTGGCGTGTGGTTGTATCTATATGAATATATTTAAATAATTTATTATGCGTACAGCCTAAACCCTACGAATTAACGACTAAAAGCTAGCAGTTAACGACTTGTCCATCCAAATTGTCCCGCACGCCCCCGCCCACCTTGCGTCAACGCGCCTTTGCCTATTTGGCACGGCGTGACTATAGCCGTTTGGAATTGCGCCAAAAGTTGTTTCCCCATTGGCAAGAGACCGACATCAGTTTGGATAGCTTGTTAGATGATCTTACCGAGCGCGGTTATTTGTCCGATGCGCGGGCAGCGGTGCAGTTTGTCCACGTCAAGCGCAGTCGCTTAGGCACGAAACGCATTACCCAAGAATTGCGCCACAAAGGCATAGACGATGCGCTGATTCAAACGGTATTGCCCGAACTCCAAGCCAGTGAAATGGACACCGCCCGCGCGGTCTGGCAACGTAAATTCGCCGCACCCCCGCAAGATGACAAAGATAAAGCCAAACAAATGCGCTTTATGCTGTCACGCGGATTTTCTTTGGATACGGTGTTTAAGCTGTGGCGGGCGGATGAGGAACGATAAGGGCAGACACGTAGGCAAAAGTATCTACACAACTTTTTAACGTATTTAAATTTAACCAATAACCACACTTTTTAATTTATAACGTATTGTTTTTTAAATGATTTAAATATGTCTTGTGGCTAACGCTTTTCTCCCTTCTCCCGCAAGCGGGAGAGGGAATTAAGGTTGTGTAGATACTTATACCCTACCAACCATCAAATTGTTTAACCTAAAGAAACCCATGAACCTGATTATTCAATCCCTACACGATATTCCAGCCGCGCAACTTCAGCACATTGCCGAACTCACCACTAGCAAGTATCCCGTCAAAATCGCCGCGCACGCCTATCGCTTTGAACAAGCACAAGCGCATTCAGATTTAGCGGGGTATTGTTTTGAACACCAATTGGACTGCGGCTTAGTGCCGCGCCATTTGTCGCTGAAAGACTTTGGCTTATTGGTGATGGACATGGATTCCACGCTGATTAACATTGAATGTATTGACGAAATTGCCGATATGCAGGGGTTAAAACCCCAAGTCGCCGCGATTACCGAAGCCGCCATGCGTGGCGAAATCGACTTCGCCGAAAGCCTGCGCCGCCGCGTGTCGTTGTTAAAAGGCTTGGATGAATCCGCCTTGCAACGCGTGTATGACCAACGCTTGCAACCCAACCCTGGTGCTGAAACGATGTTGGCAAGCTGCCAAGCACACGGCATTCATACTTTGTTGGTGTCAGGCGGATTTGTGTTTTTCACCGAACGCCTCAAAGCGCGCTTAGGCTTGGACGAAGCCCACGCCAATGTGTTAGAAATCATCGACGGAAAATTGACGGGCAAGGTGTTAGGCGACATCGTCGATGCCCAAGCCAAAGCCCATTTTTTAGTCAAATTGCGCGAAAAATTAGGCTTGAAGCGTGAACAAGTCATTGCCATGGGCGACGGGGCGAATGACTTAAAAATGATGGCGCAAGCAGGCATTAGCATCGCCTACCACGCCAAACCCGTGGTGCGCGAACACGCCAGTTATGCCTTGAATTTTGTGGGCTTGGATGGGCTGGTGAATTTGTTGGATTTAGTGGAATAATGCAACAAGCACTGCGTTTGCCGTGTACGCAGTGCTTTCGTTTCGGATGGCATTTTTGAAGTATAAACGGTGTGGTTGGGTGCTAACGATGTGCTAAAAAGTAGCGAATTAAGCCACGGGTTGAGCCATCATGTTCGCCCGCGATGCCGCCTTCTCGTAATTCAGGCAAAATTTTCCCCGCCAGTTGTTTGCCCAGTTCTACGCCCCATTGGTCGAAGGGGTTGATGTGCCAGATGACGCTTTGGGCGAAAACTTTGTGTTCGTACAGGGCGATTAAACTGCCCAAGGTTTCCGCGTCGAGTTGGTCGAACAAAATCGTGTTGGTGGGTTTGTTGCCTGGGAAGACTTTGTGCGGTAACAGGCTTTCCAACGCATCGCCGCTTAAGCCTTGTGCAACCAGCTCTGCACGCGCTTCGTCACTGGTTTTGCCGCGCATCAGGGCTTCGGTTTGGGCGAAGCAGTTGGCGAGCAAGATGGCGTGATGCTCACCTAATGGGTTGTGGCTGCGCAAGGGTGCTAAAAAATCAGCGGGAATCAGGCGCGTACCTTGATGAATCAATTGGTAAAACGCGTGTTGCCCATTGGTGCCAGGTTCGCCCCACACCACCATGCCCGTGTCGTAATCCACAGGGTTGCCGTCGCGATCCACGCCTTTGCCGTTGCTTTCCATGTCGAGCTGTTGCAAATAGGCGGCGAAGCGGTGCAAATATTGGTCGTAAGGCAGCACGGCGTTCGAGCCTGCGCCGAAGAAATTGCCATACCACACGCCCAACATCGCCATGATGACGGGGATGTTTTGCTCAAGTGGCGCGCTGCGGAAGTGTTCGTCCATGGCGTGTGCACCAGCGAGCAGCTCTTCAAACTTGTCCATGCCGACAAATAGGGCGATGGGCAAGCCGATTGCCGACCACAAGGAATAGCGTCCGCCCACCCAATCCCAAAATTCAAACACGTTGGCGGGATGGATGCCGAACTGCGAGGTGGCGGCAAGGTTGGTGGAAACGGCGGCAAAATGCTGCGCGACGGCGGCTTCATCGCCTAATTTTTCCAGCAACCAAGCGCGAGCGGAGCGGGCGTTAGTCAGGGTTTCTTGGGTGGTGAAAGTTTTGGAGCTGACGATAAACAGCGTGGTTTCCACGTCGAGTTTTTTCAGCGTTTCGACCAAATGGGTGGCATCGACGTTAGAGACAAAATGGGCGCGCAAGTCAGGGCTGGCGTAGGCTTTCAGGGCTTCGCACACCATCAACGGGCCTAAATCCGAGCCGCCAATGCCGATATTCACCACATCGCGGATCGCCTTGCCCGTATGCCCGCGATGCGCGCCACTGCGCACGGATTCAGAAAATTGCCGCATTTGCGCCAACACGCGGCGCACGTCTGGCATCACATCTTTGCCATCGACCCAAACAGGACGCTCGGAACGATTGCGCAGCGCGGTGTGCAAAGCAGCGCGTTGCTCGGTGACGTTGATTTTATCGCCCGCGAACATACGTTCAATGGCGTGTTTTATATGCGATTGTTCAGCTAACGCGATAAGCAGCTTCATCGTTTCAGCGGTGACGCGGTTTTTGGAATAGTCGAACAATAAGCGGTCGAGCTGGATGGAAAATTGCGCGAAACGATCCGCATTATCGTCAAATAGCTGACGCATCGTCAGGGATTGAACAGTCAAAAAGTGCGCATTCAGTGCTTGCCAAGCGGCAGATTGGGTCAGTTTGGACATGATGGTGTTGGTTGGTAGTCGTTAGTCGCTAGTTTTTAGTTAGATGGTTGAATCCAGCGTAGGTGCGAATTCATTCGCACGGTTTTGATTTTTTTCAACATCCTCAAAACCGTGCGGATAAATCCGCACCTACGTTTATTGGAAATAGCGAGCAGGGATTTGGGATGAAAAGTGTAAAAGCGCGACGGTTTGTTTCACCTTTCACGTTTCTCATTTCACCCTTCTCCTACACAGGCTGCAAAATCACCCCTGCCAGTGGCGGCAAGGTAATTTCGGCGGAGTAGGGGAGTCCCATCCACGGGGTATTTTCCGCTGTGATACTGCCTGCGTTGCCAAGATTGCTGCCTGCGTAATACTCGGAATCGCTGTTGAGAATTTCACGGTATTCTCCCGCAATGGGCAAGCCGATACGGTAATGTTTGCGGGGTAAGGGCGTGAGATTGAGCGCGATAATCACCGTGCGGCCATCGCGCGCACGTCGTTGATAAGACAGCACCGATTTGGCTGCATCGGTACAGTCTATCCAACTAAACCCTTCAGATTGAAAATCCAAATCATGCAGTGCGGGTAAGTCGCGATACAGTACGTTTAAGTTATGGCTCAGGTTGTGTATCCCACGATGCGTGGTTTGACCTAATTGCCACCATTCCAGCTCCCATTTATCTTGCCACTCGCGCCCTTGGGCGAATTCGTTGCCCATAAAGTTGAGTTTTTTGCCAGGCGTGGTCATTTGATACACCATCAGCAAGCGCAGATTGGCAAATTTCTGCCAAGTATCGCCTGGCATTTTGGCGAGTAAGGAACCTTTGCCATGGACGACTTCATCGTGCGAGAACGGCAGAATGAAGTTTTCACTGTAGGCGTAAATTTGCCCAAAAGTCAGTTGGTTATGATGATAGCGACGGTAAATGGGATCGTGTTGGAAATAGCTGAGGGTGTCGTTCATCCAGCCCATATTCCATTTCAGCGAAAAGCCCAATCCCCCCAAGTAAGTGGGGCGCGACACGCCAGGCCACGAAGTGGATTCTTCCGCCATGGTCAGCGCACCAGGGAAGTCTTCATGCACCATGATGTTCATGGCACGCAAAAAGTCCACCGCTTCTAGGTTTTCTCGGCCACCGTATTTATTCGGTATCCATTGGTCGGCTTTGCGCGAGTAGTCCAGATACAACATGGATGCTACCGCATCGACGCGTAAGCCATCAAAGTGGAATTCTGACAACCAGAAATGCGCACTGGATATGAGGAAACTTTTCACCTCGTTGCGTCCGTAATTGAAGATATGCGTTCCCCAGTCTTGGTGCAACCCTAAGCGCGGGTCTTCGTGTTCGTACAACGCCGTGCCGTCAAAATACGCCAGCGCAAAGCTGTCTTGTGGGAAATGCGCGGGTACCCAATCCAAAATCACGCCGATATTGGATTGATGACAGGCATCAATAAAGGCGCGCAATTCGTCAGGTGAACCAAAGCGGCTGGTGGGTGCGAAGTAGCCAGTGGCTTGATAACCCCATGATTCATCAAGCGGATGTTCCGAAACGGGCAGCAATTCAATATGGGTGTAGCCCATGCCTTTCACATAAGGAATTAAATCTTTTGACAGTTCGTGATAGCTATAGGGGCGACCATCAGGATGACGTTTCCAAGAGCCAGGATGCAATTCGTAAATGTTAATCGCACTATGCAGCCAGTCCCACTCGCCACGTTGCTGCATCCAGGCCGCATCTTGCCATTGATGGCGATGCGCGGTTGCTGCGAGTGCTGCGGTGTGGGGGCGATGTTCATAACCTTGGGCGTAAGGGTCGGTTTTGGTGATGACTTGCCCCGTTTTACGATTGCGAATTTCGTAGCGATACAGCGCGTGTTGGGCAATATGGGGCAGGAAAATCTCCCACACGCCGCTGGAACCATGTAGCCGCATGGGGTGAATCCGTCCATCCCATTGGTTAAATTCCCCGACCACACTGACGCGCTCGGCATTGGGTGCCCACACCGTAAAGCGCACGCCTGCTATGCCGTTGATTTCAAGCGCGTGAGAACCCAGCATGTTATAGCCTTGGCGTAACGTGCCTTCGCTAAATAAATGCAAGTCCAGTTCGGACAGGTAGGCGGGGAATTGATACGGGTCGAAGCCATCGTGGCAGATCGAACCATGGTAGATGCGAACTTGGTAAGGGCAGGCGGGGACGGTGGTGCCGTGCCATTCAAAGATGCCCGCAGGATGAACCCGCTGAAAAGCCTCGATGGTCTCGCCTAATAATTCAATGTGGGTGGCATTAGGTTGATAAATGCGAATGACCCAATCCGTTTCGGTTTGATGGAGTCCCAAAAAACCAAAGGGGTCATGCAACCGCGCCTGTAATAGTGCATCAATCAAATTTTCCACCACGCTTCTCCTCAAATTTTACAGGGGAATCACCACGACTCCGCCCCGTTTCAATACACCCAGCTTGCCGCTTTCGCAGCGAGGGGCAACGATACCAGATTTATGCCCTAGCCGTGCGGGTCAAACGGGCGTATTGATTGCCGACACCAAGGCTTGCAACTGGGTGAAATCAGGATGCTGACCTTTTGCCTGCGCCAAATTACCCGAAAAATCCCAATCCTCCGAACGTACTCCACTGTCGAGCAAAGTTTGTATCTCTTCCTCTGCCTTCGGAAACTCGACAGGAAAATGCGCGTAGAGGTAAAACCACAATTTCAGTTCTAAAGACGAATCAAGCGAAGGCGTGGCAAACGCCTTCTCCAGCCATGTCCAACCCTCGACCAACTCGCCTGCCTGCAAAAATAACTGCGCCAAATTACCCATCAAATTTGTATTCCTGTCGTCTAATGCCAAGGATTGCTGATACAGCACTTTGGCTCGCTCGTAGTCCTTGCGAATCGTTGCCATGAAAAATGCGAATTTGCCGAGGTTGCGAGCATGTTCTGGGTCGGCTTCTATGGCTTGCTGGTATAGGCTTTCGGCTTGGTCGTGGTTTTGGCGAATGGTGTGCATAAATCCCGCGAAGTTGCCCAGCGCATGGGCGCATTTTGGATCATCCTTTATGGCTTGCTGGTACAGCTTTTCTGCTCGGTCATAATTTTGGCGGATGTCTTGCATGAACAACGCGAAGTCACATAGAGCATAGGTGTATTTAGGTTCTACCTTTATAGCTTGTTGGTACAGATTTTCTGCTTGGTCGTAGTCTTGGTGAATGTGTCGCATAAACAGCGCAAAGTTGTTCAAGTTGCGGGCATGTTTGGGAGCGACCTCAATAGCCTGTTGGTATAGGCTTCCCGCTTGAACGTAGTTTTGACGGATGGTGTGCATGAACAGCGCGAAATTTCCAAGCCAGTGGGCATCATTGGGATCCGACGCAATCGCTCGCTGATACAGGCTTTCCGCTTGGTCGTAGTCTTGGCGGATAGTTTGCATAAACCACGCAAAATTGCCGAGGTTGCGGGCATCATTGGAATCCGACGCAATTGCCCGCTGATACAGGCTTTCCGCTTGGTCGTAGTCTTGGCGGATAGTTTGCATAAACCACGCAAAATTGCCGAGAAAAAAAGCTTCATCAGGAAAATTGGAGCAGGCATTTTCTAAAAATTTACCGTCATTATCCCAGCCTACTGGCAATTGTCCTTTGCGGCTAAGTGCTTGCATCCAATATTGTGTAGCAGGCTTAAAAAGTTCACGTAACCGTGATTCATCCCATGACCACATTTTGCTAACCTCTTTTATTCTGGATGAATGTGTATTAGGTAGTGCAGCGCAAAGGGTCATTTTTTCGGCATTATTCCAACTGATTATGCTGGATAGTTTTACCCAAAA
This sequence comes from Gallionella sp., assembly GCA_049276435.1. Lineage (GTDB taxonomy): Bacteria > Pseudomonadota > Gammaproteobacteria > Burkholderiales > Gallionellaceae > Gallionella. The sequence continues at coordinate 8,916 of JBASWK010000090.1, forward strand.
ATCGTTGCGCTGATATTTCGGGTAACGTTGCTCAAAGTCAGCATCTGCCATTAGCAAGTGATGGGAGGCCTCCAATAACAATGGATTGCCGAATTCAGGTAAAGCAGCCTCCCAAATACTTTCTTCTGATTCCCACTCTAGCAGTTTAGGTTCTAGTTCTGTCCAATTTCCTTCTCGTGCAAACCACGCCCCCAACTGCGCATGAATTTGCTCGGCATTGGCATTTAACCAACATTTCTCCCGTTCCGCCCAGGCTTGCAAGGCGGCGCGGGTTTCGTCGTGTAGGTAATACTTGTCCAGATTTTCACCCCGCCCAGCGAATAGGATGCCTTTTTCGGCATAGGCATTTAGTCGTGCTAAACCAGATTGCGCGCCAAACTCGCTGGCGGGAAAAAGGATGTCAGCCATCTCGTGTTGAATAGCGTGGCGCGGCAGAGCCAATCGCCAAAAAGCACGATCATCGGCTTGAATATGGTCGGCGAGGCGTTGAGTGACGTAAAGCAATAAACCATGATTGGGATCGTGCTGATAGGCGTTGAGTAAAGGCTGCCATTGTTTGGGTTGCCATGCCCAGCCGTCCCAGTCAGACAACAAGGTGGCAACACGCTCCAGTAGCAACGGGTTGCCGCAAGTGATGGTTTTGAGTTGCGCCAAATCGTTAGGTTGGGCGGGTGGCAGATGCGGCAAAGTTTGCTGAAGGTAGCTTTGAATTTCTTGCGTATCAAAGGCGGGTAGAGATAAGGTCGGCGCAAAATCGCTGAAGGATCGTCCTTTAAGCTCTCGTACAGGCGCACGCCCTGCCAACACCATCACGACAGGATATTGGAACAACAAGCCTGCCATACCTGCGCAGTAATCCAGTAAAGTTTCAGCTTGCGGTGTGTCTTCCACACGCGTGTTGATTTCGCCATTCGCGTAGAATAACAAACGGGTTTGTAATTTTTGTTTGCCCGCTTGTTCCAGTGTGTCCAGCAACATTACGCCCTGTTTTGAAAAATCTTTTGCTAAGGCGCGCAACAAAGTTTCTTCGGGTTGCTTGACTAACTGTTCGTGGCGTTGCTGGTCTGCCCGTTGCCATAACTGACTGATTATTTTACACAAGCCAACGACTGCACCCATGATTTTGCCAAACTCTTGGTCTAAGCTATGATCTTTTTGTAATAATTCCGAGGCAGTATTGGCTGAGTCGCCGTAGCTTTTCAATAAATCAGCTAGACGTTCGTTACTGCGGAGTTGTTTGCGCAGTGTGTCAAAGGTAGGGGTATTGACGGTTTGTAATTGCAATAACATATTCAATGAACTGCTGGTGGTGAGTCGTGGCAAGTCAAGGTACAGGGCGGGAATGCCTTTTTCTTGGCAATGCTCAAAACACCAAAGTAGCAAACTGGTTTTGCCTATGCCGCCACCGCCTGTCAACGGCAAAATTTTAGCTTGTTGCGCGGAGAGCAAACGTAAAAATTCGGCTTCGGCAGCGCGGGGAATCCAGCAGGTAGATTGGCGAGGGACGGGCATGGTGCAGAATTAAAGGATGATTTCGGGGGACGTAATGCGGAAAAAGCGTGGTGGTGAGTCTAACTATTCCATCTTTCCGTCCTCTTTGTCCTTGTCTAATGTAGCGATTGTAAATGATAATGGTCGCATCACGGCAAAGTAAAAAAGAGAGGGCAAAAATGAGGACGGAATTAAGTTATTTGCAAAAAAAATATCAAAACGCTTCTGGTGACCCTGCACCCCGTTTTGTGAGTCGGATTACGAAAAATACGTATGCAATGGTGCTGGCGGGTGGACGGGGGAGCCGCTTGCATCAACTCACGGATTGGCGGGCGAAACCTGCTGTGCCTTTTGGTGGGAAATTTCGCATTATTGACTTTGTGTTATCCAATTGCGTGAACTCTGGCATCCGCCGTATCGGTGTCGCCACGCAATATAAATCCCACAGTTTGATTCAACATATTCAGCGCGGCTGGTCGTTTCTTAACGGGCAGTTTGGCGAATATCTCGATTTGCTGCCCGCCCAACAACGTATCCATGAAGATCAGTGGTATCAAGGCACGGCGGATGCGGTGTTTCAAAACCTAGACATTATTCGCCAATCGGGAGCCGATTTCGTGTTGATTTTGGCGGGCGATCATGTGTATAAAATGGATTACGGCAAATTGCTGGCGTTCCATGTGGAAAATAAAGCCGATATGACCGTGGCGTGTTTGGAAGTGCCTGTGGCTGAGGCGACGGCTTTTGGGGTGATGGCGGTGGATGAAAATGCCCGCGTGGTTGAGTTTGCAGAAAAACCTGCCGAGCCTGCTTCTATTCCAGGTAAGCCTGGCGTATCGCTTGCCAGCATGGGGATTTACGTGTTTAAGGCCAAATTCCTCTTTGAACAACTGATACGCGATGCGGATGATTCACATTCTAGCCATGATTTTGGTAAGGATTTAATCCCGCATATGGTGGAAAAATACCGCGTGTTTGCCCAAAGTTTTGAAGAAAGCTGTGTGGGTATGAGCGAAGACAATACGCCGTATTGGCGCGATGTCGGGACGATAGACTCCTACTGGGAAGCCAGCATGGAGTTGACCAAAGTGGTGCCTGATTTGAATATGTACGATCAAGAATGGCCTATTTGGACGCATCAAGAGCAGCTTCCGCCCGCTAAATTTGTGTTTGATGAACCCGAACGACGCGGCGTGGCAGTGGATTCGCTGGTGTCGGGCGGCTGTATCGTGAGCGGTTCCACGGTCAAACATTCCTTGTTGTTTTCAGATGTGCGGGTCAATAGCTACTCGCTGATTGAAGATTCGGTGTTGTTGCCTAATGTGGATGTCGGTCGTTATGTCACGCTGAAACGGGTGATTGTGGATAAAAATTGTAAAATTCCAGAAGGCTTGGAAGTCGGGGTCAATCCCGAAGAAGACCGTAAACATTTTCACGTCAGTCCCAACGGCGTGACCTTGATTACGCCTGAAATGCTAGGGCAGGTTGTGCGTAGCATTCGTTAAATTACACTCACTACACCCCGCTTCGGCGGGGTTTCCTTGTTATGAAAAAACCTGTTGACCTTATTTTTCTCTGGCACATGCACCAGCCAGATTACCGCGATTACGCCACAGGTGACTTTGTGCTGCCGTGGACGTATTTGCACGCCATCAAGGATTACACCGATATGGCGTACCACTTGGAACGCTATCCTAACGTGCGTGCGGTCATCAATTTTGTGCCGATTTTGCTCGATCAACTGGATGACTACGCCGATCAGTTTGCCACTGGGCAGTTGCGCGATCCTTTGTTGCGACTATTGGCACATGATGATTCCTGTAAATTAACGCAAGAACAACGGAGTTTGGTTTTGGAGGCTTGTTTTCGCAGTAATGATGCGAAAATGATTTCACCGTATCCTGCCTACAAACGTCTGCAAGCATTGCATGCGCAGATGAAAGCCTGTGGAGAAGTGGCGTTGACTTATCTGTCTGGACAATATATGGCGGATTTGTTGACGTGGTATCACCTCGCGTGGTTTGGCGAAAGCGTGCGGCGTGAGTATCCGCTGTTGTTGAAATTGATGGCGAAAGGGGAGGGTTTTACCCATCAAGATCGTATGTTATTGCTGGGGTTAATCGGTGAGTTGGTGACGGGGGTGATTCCGCGCTACCGTAAGTTGGCAGAAGCGGGGCAAATTGAAATCTCTGCCACGCCACATTACCATCCCCTCGCCCCTTTGTTGATTGATTTTGCCAGTGCCAAGCAAGCCATGCCCAACGCACCATTACCCGCAACTGCCTTCTACCCAGGGGGAAAACAACGTGTGGCAGCGCATATCACCAAAGCGAAACGCAGTCATGCTGCACGTTTTGGTAAGGTTCCTCATGGATTTTGGCCTGCGGAAGGGTCGATTTCGGACGAAAGTTTGGCGGTGATGACGGCAGAAGGTTGTCGTTGGATTGCCAGCGGTCAAGGGGTGTTAGCCAATAGTTTGCGCCAGAGTCATCAGGATACTTCGCATAAACAGGATTATCTCTATCGTCCGTATCAATATGTGCAAGGCGATGCCACGATGAGCTGTTTCTTTCGGGACGACCAACTATCAGATTTGATTGGTTTTGAGTACTCGCATTGGCATGGTCAAGATGCTGCACGCCATTTTGTGGAGCAAATTGACCAAGTGGGTCGTCATGCGCCTCACGGAGAAACCCCTGTGGTGAGCGTGATTTTGGATGGCGAAAATGCGTGGGAATACTATCCCTACAACGGCTTTTATTTCCTTGATGGGCTGTATGCTGCGTTGGAGGCACAAAGCAATATCCACACGCATACTTATGAAGATTACCTGCGTCTCAGTACCTTGCGCACCGACAGCGCGAAGCCGCGCGCCTTGCCTAATTTAGTCGCGGGCAGTTGGGTCTATGGCAATTTCGCGACTTGGATTGGCAGTCGGGACAAAAACCGTGCATGGGATTTATTGTGCGCTGCCAAGCACAGTTTTGATACTGTGACGGCGAGTGGGCAACTCAATGTCGATGAACAAGCAGCGGCTGAAGCACAGCTGTGTTCCTGCGAAAGCTCCGACTGGTTCTGGTGGTTTGGCGACGATAATCCGTCCCAATCGGTGCAAAGTTTTGACCGCTTGTATCGTCATAATTTGCGCGAACTGTATCGCTTACTGAAGCTCGCACCCCCTGTTGAACTGGACACCCCCATCAGCCGAGGCGGTGGCTACGCCGAAGCAGGCGGTGCCATGCGGCGCGGGTCGGAGTAGTTATCTCGTAGGTGCGAATTTATTCGCACGTTTTTTGAAGCGCGTGCGAATCTGTCGCACCTACGGCAGGGCAGTAAAATAACGCAATTAAATCAAAAAATTAAAGAACAAATCTATCATGTCCAATACCATTTCTCTCTTATTCGGCGTTCACGCCCACCAACCTGTCGGTAATTTTCCTGAAGTCATCGACGACGCGCATTTCCGTTGCTACCGTCCGTTTTTACAAGTGTTGCACCGCTTCCCTGATTTCCGTTTCGCGGTGCATTTCAGCGGTTGGTTGCTGGATTATTTGGAAGCTAAATTCCCTGAAGATATGGCGTTATTGCAAGAGATGGTGGCACGCGGGCAGGTGGAAATGTTTGGCGCGGGCGATACTGAACCTGTGTTGGCGGTGATTCCTGAGCAAGACCGCTTCGGGCAGTTGACGCGTTTTTCGGACAAATTGGAAGCGCGCTACGGGCAACGTCCGCAAGGCGCGTGGTTGACCGAGCGCGTGTGGGAAGCCACCGTGGTGCCATCCTTAGCCGATGCGGGCATACGTTATGTGACCGTTGATGACTATCACTTCCTGTGTGCGGGCAAGGAAATGGCGGACTTGAATGGCTATTACACCACCGAAGAAGGCGGTAAACCTTTGGATTTATTCCCTATTTCAGAAGGTTTGCGCTACCGCATCCCGTTCGCACCCGCGCACGAAGTGGTCAGCTATATGGAATGGTTAGCTGATCAGGGGCAAAACGCCGCTGCGGTGTATTTTGACGACATCGAAAAATTTGGTATCTGGCCCGAAACCTACGAATGGGTTTATGAGAAAAAATGGCTGGAGAACTTTATCGTTGGCGTGTTGGCATCCAAAAAGATCAAGCCACGCACCTATCAGGATTATCACGATACCGTGAAAACCCGTGGCATTGTGTACTTGCCCACCACGTCTTATATCGAAATGAACGAATGGACGTTGCCTGCCACGGCAGCGGCGCGTTATGCCGATTTGGTGGCACGCGAAAAAGTATCAGGTCGCTACGAAGAGCATAAAGCCAACATTCGCGGCGGTATCTGGAAGAATTTCTTCACCCGTTATCCTGAATCTAACTGGATGCACAAGCGCATGCAAAGCTTGTCGCTGCGCGTCGCCCAACTGCCCGACGGCAAATGCAGCGCGGATTTGCTGGATGATTTATACGAAGCGCAAGCTAATGATGCCTATTGGCACGGCTTGTTCGGCGGACTGTATTTGCCGCATTTGCGCCGTGCGGTCTATAACGCCATCGTGCGTTTAGAAGCTAAACTTGACCTACTGACTCCGCGTATCGTGCCCGCGCTCAGCGATTATGATCGCGATGGCACGGATGAATATGCGATTTACAACCACGCCTTGCAAGCCATCGTCAAATTAGACGGACACGCGGGCATTTGCGAATTGGACGACTACCGCCTGAATCACAACTTTGGCGACACCCTGCGTCGTCAAACCGAACATTATTTTGCCAAGATCCAACAAAGCCAAGCGGCATCGGAACACGCAGGCGACGGCATTGCCAACCCGCACGACCGCGTGGCTTTTAAACACGAAATTTCCCATGCGGATTTATTGACTGACTTGACTCCCCAAGGCTTGTTTACCGAAACTTTGCAAACAGCGCAAGGCTGTCAGCCGATTAGCTGCTATGAGTTGGTGGCATTTGATGAAGATACGCTGCAATTCCAAGCCAATTTGGCAAGCGGCGGCATCCTCCACAAAACCCTGCAACTCAGTGAAAACAGCATCGAAGCGCGCTATACATGTGCCGAACTGGCAACGGGTGAAGTCGCCGTGCGCCTGCTGCTGGCAATGCCCAGTTGCGACGGTTACGCAGGACGATTTGTCGCCACCGACAACACCATCTTAGGTGGCTTGGGGCAGCCGTTATTATTGAATGATGTCAATGGCTTGACCCTAGACGACGGCGTGCTGGGTGGACATATCATCCTCGCGACTTCCCATCCCGTGACGATTAACGCACAACCTTATTTCACGGTCTCCCAGTCCGAAGCTGGCTTTGAAAAAATCATGCAAGCGGTTGAAATTACCGTGACTTTTGCAGTCCGTGCGGAGGTGTTTAGTTTGAGTTTGGAAGTCAATAAGGGACAAAAGGCGGTTTAAAGGGTAGGGCGGTTTCGCGTAGCAAACCGCCATTCGGGGTAATGGTGGTTTGGCTACGGCGAATCCATCTTGCGAGTAGATGGTTGTTCATGGACAAGCGCGCATCATTTACGCAGTGACTTTTCAGTCATTGCATTTACACAAGTCAGCAAATCATTTTCAAATTGTACAAACGCGGATAACTTCCTTAATTGCGAAAAATCGCTGATCAACTCTGCCACGCGATGGCGGCACGATTCAGGGCGGAATTTTTTGAGTCGTCCTGTGGGGAGTTCACTTGCTAATCTAAGTTGTTCAAAGAGCAGCTCTTTGGGATCAGGAATATGCTCTAGCCGTTCAGGCTTTGGAATATCCAACGAAATTTTCCCGTTGGGGTTGCCTGCCGCCGCCCGAATCGCCTGTTCATCAATGAGTAGCCATGCCTCAGTCATCCGAATCGGCACAATGGGAACGTAGCGTTGATTCAACTTGGCTAAATCGCCATGAATCTCTGTAATACGCGTCGAAATTTCCTGCGCCTCAGCATCTCGGTGTACCAACAAAATATCGCATTCATATACTTTTACAGCCGCTTCGGCTCGTCGAAACAACCCTAAACTAGCCTTCAATGTCATGTCTGCGTGTTGTCCGCTGAAGCGGATATTGGGCACTTGCTCCAACACCCAGTCGATAATGGGCATCAGTGTTTTGTCAGAAGAACCATCGGTGAGTAAGGTGTAAGAGAGATTCATGACCCAGAAGTGTTTGATACATAGTCAAACAAACCCATTTGCTTCGCGCTTTCTCTGACCGTCTTAATTGGACTGTGACTAGATGGTATGGACTTTACAATAGGTTCGTCGGTTAAAAAACTTAACAAATCGGATTTTGAAATAATTCGCATGGATTTAACCAGTGATGCTTCTCGCAGCGCACGCCATGTGCCATCGAGGCAGCAAAACTCGGCAACCGTTGAGCCATTTTCTTTCACTGGGCGAGTAATAATCAGTGTGTCTTCTGGTAGCGAACTGACCACGCTAGGCGAGTGCGTATTGATAATGACTTGACGGAATGGATTATCTATTGGGTCTGCCGCTTCATCGGTATCAACCGCAATGGATTGAATCAATTTAAGAATGGCTGAAATTCTGGAGGGATGGATACCGTTTTCAGGTTCTTCGAGGCAGATTAACCGCCCTGCATCAGGGTCAGCACTCATCACAGCAAGTGCTAGAAAGCGCAATGTGCCATCAGATAACGCACGGGCAGGATGTGTTACGCCATCACGACTCGTCACCATTAGGGTATTGAGTCTGCGACCTTCATCTTGATCTACACTCACGGATTTGACATCTGAAATTAACTCCGCCAGTTGATTGGCAACGCGTGCGGTGGCATTCAGTCGTAATAGCGTGGCAGGCAAATGCGCTCCATTTGCGGCGACTTTTGCCTCCGCTGAAAAATTATCGGGCTGTCTCAGCGCGCTAGGTTCTAGTTGAAGCAACGCCCAAGATTGCATTTCACGACGTGCTGCCAATACCGTAGGATGCGAATTTGTGTTAATTCCCCCCAAAATGGTTTTAGGTGAGGTTGCTGCGGGTACACGAAAGGGGCGACCTTGGCTACCATCTTGATGTAGATTGATGGTCGCTTGCCCCTTCTCAGATACGGTAGATATTAAATCAGTACTCCGCTTCCCTTCCAGAATAGAATCCCGAAAAGCGGGACTATGTGGAAAACCCAACAATCGTCGAGCGTGTCCTTTCTGAATATAGCTTAATTTTTCTTCAATAATTTCAATGCGCTCTGTTGTGATGGTGCTTTTAGGTACGTATTTTAAAGTCAGGTTGTATCGCAAAAAGGTGGTGGATGGATGAGCCTGTCGCCCAAAGTCATCCGTGACGACTTTGGGTACAACGAAATCAGCCTCAAACGACATATTTTCAACGGATGTCGCTGTGGTTTGATGAAAAATCGCCCGCAAATCGCCCGAACGTCCCATTGGGTCACGGACGCGAGCCGCTGCTTCCATCAGTGAATAGTCTGCCAAGTCACGTAAAAACATAATGGCATCAAACAAATTCGACTTGCCCACGCCATTTGTCCCCGCTATACAGGTAAATGGACCGAATGCAATTTCTACGTCCGAGAGGTTTTTAAAGCCATTGATGTGCAGTCTGGTGAGCATTTTTCTAACCAAGGTAATTATCTAAGCATGGGCAAAGCCGTTCAGTTTGGCTTGAAAAACACAATCCAAACCAAACTTACTTCACCCCCGCAGGCACCACCGCCACGCCAGACACGGGTTCAATTTCATCCTCATATTCCTCATATTTTTCACGCGGGGGATTGCCGTCATAGACGAGGTTTTTGCGATTGGCTAGGTAGCTGTCGCGTAAAAATTGGTAGCGATCTAGTGCGGCTTCGTCTAGGAGCTTTTCGTTTTCCAGCAGTTGGGCACGGCGGTTAATCGCCTTGGTGAGTATCATTTGATTGCGAGTGGGAATATGTTGGGTATTGCTAATCGGGCTGGCGAGACTGTCAGGATAGAGTCCTAGCGTATCGCGCAAAGTACTAGAGCCCAAGAACGGTAATACCAGATAAGGGCCATCACCAAAGCCCCAGTAGCCTAAGGTTTGTCCGAAATCTTCGTTGTGTTTGGGGAGTCTATCTGAAGCTACATCCACCAAGCCACCGATGCCGATGGTGGTATTGACTAATACACGCATGCCATCGGAGAAGCCTTGCTTCAGTTTGAATTGCAGCAGGTCATTGAAGGTGACGAGGACATCATCCAGATTGGAAAAAAAGTTGCTGACCATAATTTTGCCTGTGTCGGGCATCACGGCGTGATAGCCTTTCGCCAAGGGTTTTGCTAAGCCTTTATCCACTTTGTCGTTAAAGGAATAAACGCCGCGATTGAAGGATTCAAACGGGTCGGCGGGGTTTTTATTGGGGACGCTGCCGCACGCGGTGAGGGCGAGGCTGCTGATTAAAATAAGAATGCGAAATAGATTCATGCTGGTCTTGATTACGGATGAGGATGATGGGGGGCTAAGAGTTCGCCGATATGTAAGGTAAATTGACCTTGCTTGCGATCGGCAAAATAACTTTCTAAGCTGAGTTTGATGGGGCGAAAGGCGATTTCGTTCCATGGAATGTCAGCTTCGCTAAAAAGTTTGACTTCCAAGCTCTCTTCGCCCGCTGAAAAGTCTAAATTTAACAAGGTGGCACGAAACAGTAAGTGCACTTGGTTGATATAGGGCAGGCTGTACATGGAAAATAAGTCGCCCAAGGCAATGTCTGCATGGGCTTCTTCTTGGGTTTCGCGAATCGCGGCAGCACCTGTGCTTTCGCCATTTTCCATAAACCCTCCTGGTAGCGTCCATAAGCCATAACGCGGCTCAATGGCGCGGCGGCAGAGCAGGATTTTATCTTCCCAAACAGGAATCGAACCCACGACCAAATTGGGGTTTTGGTAGTGGATCATATTGCACGCCGTGCAGATAAAGCGCGGACGGCTGTCATCGTGAGGGATGCGCCAGACGACGGGCGCGCCACAAGCAGAGCAGAATTTCATTTCCAGAATTGCCACCAGATTTTTTCAGGTTGATTGGACAGCAGGGAGACGGTTGCCCCACCATTTTTGCTTAAAATCAGTTGTGCATCATCGCGCAATTGCGTCAAGCCCATTGCATCATAGCCTTGTACCAAGACATTTAGGGCATCGTGCGTGGCGGGGCTATTCGGATACTTGGTCAGCACATCTTGCGCACGATTGACGGCGGAAAGATACGCACCACGGCGTAAGTAATAGCTCGCAATATGCAAATCATGTTTTGCTAAGGTATTGATTAAGTACTGCATTCTCACTTTAGCATCAGGGGTGTAGCGGCTGTTTGGATAGCGCGTTACCAACTCTTTGAAATTATCAAAGGATTCTTGCAAGGCATGCGGATCGCGTTCACTGGGGTCTTGACCGCCAATATTGTTGAGTATGCTGCCTTCACCTTCAAAATTCACCAGCCCTTTGAGATAATAGGCGTAATCCACATGCGGATTGTTCGGGAATTGCTTGATAAAACGATCCGCCGTGGCAATCGCAGGTGCGGGTTCCCCTTGGCGATAGTAAGCGTAAGCCATTTCTAACATGGCTTGTTGCGCAAAATTGCCGTAAGGGTAGCGCGCTTGCAGCCTTTCGTAGCGTTTTAGCGAGGTGGAATACTCGCCATCATTGAGATTAGTTTTCGCTTCTTGATACAATTCTTCTGCCGAAATGGCTTTGGTATTGGGGTCGCCTTCAGGTAAGGGTTCAAAAACGCTACAAGCAGCTAACGTAAGCAACAAAAAAACGGCTAAACTATGGCGCATGACAAATCCAGAAAAAAATTTGCGCGATTATAACGCGTGTCCCGATGGTGTGCTGTATTTACCCGATGACGAATTGCTACTTGATGCGGATGAGACGGAATATTTATCCTCCCCGCATGAGGGTATGGCCGCCATACACACTGAAATTCAATCCCTAAAAATCCCCACGGCATGTGGTGGGCTGCGCTTGGATCAAGCCTTGGTGAAGCTGTTTCCTGATTATTCGCGTAGTCGATTACAAACGTGGATTACCCATCAGCAAGTAACCATCGAGGGTTTACCCGCCACGTCGAAACAAAAGGTGTGGGGTGGGGAAGCCTTGGTGGTGATGCCGCAAGTTCATCCCGCTGAGCAGCCCTATCAAGCCGAAGACATCGCCTTGGACATCTTGTATGAAGATGACACCTTGATGGTGATTAACAAACCCGTGGGGCTGGTGGTGCATCCTGGCAGTGGCAATTGGGACGGCACCTTGCTGAATGCCTTGCTGCACCACGCACCCCAACTGGCAGAAGTACCGCGTGCAGGCATTGTGCATCGTTTAGATAAAGATACCAGTGGCCTGCTGGTGGTTGCCAAAAATCTCATCGCGCAAACGCATCTGGTACGCCAATTACAAGACCGCAGTGTTAAACGCGAATATCTGGCGTTGGTGCATGGCGAATTACAGGGTTCGGGCAAAGTTGATGCCCCTATTGGTCGCCATCCCACGCAACGCGTGAAAATGGCGGTCATCCCTGAAGGCAAGCCTGCGGTCACGCATTATCAAATTGTCACGCGGTATCCCAGTTGTACGCTGGTGCGTTGTCGCTTGGAAACGGGGCGGACGCATCAGATTCGTGTGCATCTTGCGCACTTGAACTATCCTTTGGTGGGCGACCGTGTGTATCTCAAAGGCGCACAAAAATGTGTCCCCGAATTACGTACTTTACTGAACGGCTTTCCGCGTCAGGCTTTACACGCTACACGTTTGGCGGTTATCCATCCTGTCACCAATGAGTTGATGGAATGGCACGTGGATATGCCACAGGATATGCAAGACTTGTTAGCTAAAATTGCCGAGGTGGTGATGGCTATTTAAAATGCCGTCGCGCAAGGTTGTATGCTGCCGCACTCGCCTAGCAAGATGGCTCAATGCGGAGAAATACCCCGCTTTTACGCCATCGTTGCGGGTTGTGGGGGGTTGAATTTGAAGGTCGCGGGCTGTTTTTGCTATTCCCGCGCGATACGGGAATAGCGAACGGCGACTTATTTTTCGTCTAGCTTCAGGGCAAGGTAGGATGCGCGCTCACTGCGTCGAATGAGCAATGCCACATTGCGTCCTTTGGCGATGGGTTTGAGAATGTCATTGAGCTGTCTTCCTGAACGCAAGGGAAGATTGCCGATAGCAATCACCACATCACCTGCTTGCAAGCCCGCCGCACGTGCAGCTAGGCTCGTGACGGTCACAATCGTCAAGCCTGCTTCATTTTGGCTAGGATCCTCCACCACGATTCCTAAGCGTGCGATACTCTCGCCGTCTGTTGGGTTGTTTTGTGCGAGGTGAGTGGGTTTGTTTTCATCGGACACTTTTGCGATTTGCACGGTGACTTGTTTTAAGGCACCTTTGCGCCACAGCTCCATCACGACTTTGCTGCCAGGTCGAGCCGCTGCTACGAGGCGTGGTAAATCCTCAGAAGAATTAACCACCTTGCCATCAAATTTGAGCACCACATCACTCGCCTCAATACCCGCTTTATCCGCCGCACCGTCTTTTTCAACATCGCTGATTAACGCGCCTGTGGCGACACTCAAGCCAAACGACTCCGCTAATTCGCGCGTCATAGATTGAATCGTGACCCCAATCCGCCCCCGCGTCACTTTGCCTGTGCGGCGCAATTGGTCTGATACTTGCATCGCGACATCAATTGGAATCGCAAAAGACAAGCCCATGGATCCACCCGAACGGGTATAAATTTGCGAGTTAATGCCGACCACTTCGCCTGCCATATTGAACAGCGGGCCGCCAGAATTACCAGGGTTAATCGCAACATCGGTTTGAATAAAAGAGACTAAATTATCTTTGGGCAAAGTGCGCCCCTTCGCGCTCACAATCCCTGCGGTCACACTGCTATCAAAGCCAAACGGTGAGCCAATGGCAATGACCCATTCGCCGACTTTCAATTTGCTAGGACTCCCTATCGTCATTTTAGGTAAGCCAGTTGCCTCAATTTTGAGTACCGCCACATCAGTCCGTTTATCGGCACCGATGACTTTGGCTTGGAATTCGCGCTTGTCCGTTAAACGCACTGTAATTTTTTCGGCACTCTCCACCACGTGCGCATTGGTCAAAATATAGCCATCACTGCTAATGATAAAGCCCGAACCGAGTGATTGTGATTCTTGTTCACGCGGCATTTGAGGTGCGAAGCGGCGGAAAAACTCAAAGAAGGGATCCCCTTCTGGCAGGTTAGGCAGACCTTGCGCATTGCGGGAAATTTGGCTCGTGCTGATATTGACGACGGCGGGGCTATGCTGCTCAACTAAGGTGGTAAAGTCTGGCAGCTCTTTTGCCTGTACGGGTGTGAGCATCAACAAGCTTAAGATCAATAATAAATGGGTCAGTTTTTTTAACATGAAAAATTTCCTTTCGTCTTAAAAATAAACAGTTGTGAACAGGTTATGAGATGACGGACGCGCTATGCCTTTCGGATAATACAAGGCAGGGCATTGTTAGGTGTCGCACGCGAGGACAACCATTTGGCGAGTAAAAACCCCAGCACAAGCCCTAAGCCGCCGCCCGCCGCCGCATACAACTCATTGGGAGTGACGCGTCCGACCCATATCGTGCCGATAAGCAATAAAACAAGGGGTAATAAATAGACCAAGCTTATGCCGCGTAAAATCGCACCCGCAGCTATCGCCACGATGACTTCGTCACCTATTTGCGCCGCTATGGGATTGTCTACTTGAAATTGGCGAGGCTTGCTACAGAATAATTGACCGAGTTTGCTACTGCCACACCCTTGTCCTTTGCATTGTTCGCAACTGCCTGTTTGTAGGGGCTGCACCCAAGTTGCCTCAGGCGAAGTTTGCATCACCAATACGCGCGTTTCCAACATCGTTATTTTCCGTTGTAGCGTATAGAGTCCAGCACTTTAATGACCGTTCTGACAGGCACTTCCCCTACCACGGTAAAAAGATGGTCATCAACGACTTTATGGTAGAGATGTAGCGCACCGCGATCCGTCAAGTTTTCATGATCATCATCATCTTGATCGCAAGGTTCAATAAAGACCGAAATACTGCTGAGCCCATCTGAATAAACCATCTGCGTGACGGGCGCATGCTTGCCTGTCATGGGGCGTTGAATTTCTTTGATTTTGTTAAAACCCGTGGGCAGGGCATCGACCACCCAGCCGCTTTTAAAGACGCGTTCAAGGGGGGGTGTTTCTACTGGTTTGAAATTAAATGATTTCTCTTGCTGAGGTGGGGTGACCCAAGAGTGATCTATTTCACCGCCAATGTTGAGCTCGATAAAAGCATATTTCTCAATGACGTGATTTTTGTCATTCAAAATGACGGTTTTCAGCAACAAGCCAGAATCGCTGTGTACCCACATTTTTTGGGTATAGCGCAAGCTATCTTTAGGTTTAAAAACAATGACTTGACTATCAACCCCCGCCACTTTTTCATTGCCTGCGGCTTGCATATGATAGTTTTTGTTGAGCGCATTGAGTTGCTCTGGGAGCAGCACAGGGAAACGCCCAAATTTTTGCGAGCTATTTAATTGTTGATTCTTATGGTTGCCATACCACCAAGACAAACCATGATGACGGATAATTTCTCGGTTTGAACCATCCAATAAGGTGAGTTTTTCATATTCACCATCGGCGGTCACTACATGGGTAATTCTGGTTTTTTCAATGTGTTTATCATACTCATACACAAACACACCACTATAGTTGGTTTGATGCTTGGCAAAAGCCATGGTTTTTAGCCATGCTTGTGAAGCAGGGTTTTCTGCGGCTAAAATTCCAGTATGAACAAAGATCACACCGCACAATGCAACAACTAACCTCATTGGCAATTTCCATCTTGGCGGTCAATATGAGGGTGATAGGCGGCACTGCTAATGTCTGAGTTGGTAGAGTATTCCTGATGGGCGTTTAGGTAATCATTGGATTTGGGCTGTATCTGCCAGCTGGCAGTGCGCATTGCACTTGCTTGGATTGCCATTTGTGCGGGCGCACCTTCTGGACTCATTTGCACTGACATCCAAGCCACCACGCTGACGGCCAACACCGATGCAGCGGCGGATAGTGCAAAAATACGCATTTTTTGTTTTAGGGCGTGGGTGCGTGGTGCGAAGACGGTAGGTTCTTGTACCATCTGTTCTGCGACGACCTCGCTCACATCACGGTGTATGTATTCGGGTTGACGTAGGATATCGCCAATAAGGTGATAGGTGATCCAGTCACGCTGACTTTTATGATCCTGTTTAAGCTGGTCAAACAAAATGTCTGCCTCATCTTCAAACAGCTCTCCATCCATTAGTGCCGAAATTTTACTATTCATATACTTTTACCAACGATTACCTTTACTGGTTTCTAACAAGGGGCGCAATTTCTCCGCGACCGCCTCACGCGCACGGAAAATTCTAGATCGCACCGTACCAATTGGACAATTCATCACTTCCGCGATTTCTTCGTAACTCAAGCCTTCGATTTCACGCAATGTCAGTGCGCTGCGCAAATCTTCAGGCAACTGTTGTAGTGTTGCCTGCACAACATCGACAACTTGTTTGCTCATGAGTTCATTTTCTGGCGTAGAAACTTCACGCAACAGCGACGCTTCTTCAAATCCCTCTGACTCTTCCGCATCAAAATCCGAATTGCTAATCGGACGACGCTTATTTGCCATCAGATGATTTTTCGCTGTATTGATCCCAATACGATATAACCAAGTGTAAAACGCACTTTCACCCCGAAACCCTGGTAGTGCGCGATACGCCTTGATAAACGCATCTTGCGTGACATCCTCCGCCTCCGCCGAATCCCGTACAAAGCGCGAGATTAACCGCCCTAATCTGCGTTGGTATTTGGATACCAGCAAATTAAAGGCATGCTTATCGCCACGCTGAACGCGCTCGACTAACTGCTGATCAACTTCTTTGTCTGACATTCCCTGAGCGTTTCCAATTATTGTTATATCCCGCAGGTTTTTCGCAGGAGCGGCATTATAACCGCAAGGGGGATGATGAACCAGTCCTAATCTGTGCTGTGCTGCCGCATATAAATTCGCTGGCTAGAGGGTTTTGACCTTTCCTTCTTGCCGAACATCCCCACCTTTAAAATACCTGATACAGTTCGCACCCTATCGGACAACGGGTAAAGGTGCGGGCGATGGAGGCACTAATGCAAAAAACTAGGTAGGGTGCGCCGTGCGCACCGTAGCAGAAAATATTGGAATATGAGACTTTCCCCATTTTTTTGCATATCCACCATTCCATTTTTAAATCATGTGGATGCGCTATGCTGCCCCATCCCATTTTGGTGTACATTTCACAACCGTAGAACGAATCGCGAGAGAGGCGAAACGATGCACGAGACAACGAAAATTCACCCCCGAAAATTTAAAAAAGTGCTGTGCTGCGCATTGGGTTTGATGGGGGTGGTGAGCGGCGGGGATGCGCAATGCTACGATGCTAGACCTGATCGCTGCGCCAATCCGTAGATACTGTTATCCCCGTCAAGCTAAATGTAGTGCTGGATCGAATTTTTTACCTGATTTCAGCACACCAAATGCGACGTGAATCAGTTTACGCATCATTGCGCCGATAATCAGTTTGGCGGGC
>JBASWK010000091.1:0-2970 GCA_049276435.1 Gallionella sp.
CCCGCCAAACTGATTATCGGCGCAATGATGCGTAAACTGATTCACGTCGCATTTGGTGTGCTGAAATCAGGTAAAAAATTCGATCCAGCACTACATTTAGCTTGACGGGGATAACAGTATCTACGAACTATCGGTCTGCCTAGCTTACTTTGCTCACGCCGCACACCGACAGCTACGCACATAATTTAAAATCAATAGATTCAGACTCTAATGCTGCTACCGCAAATAACTTAATGCATTATTATCAATATGTTGCATATTAATCTGCCCATCAAAACCAAGAACTCTTTACGCGAAAATCAATTAGATTAAGCATGTTAGTATCAAATTTCGGCTTCAAATTGCTATAAAAAACATCAGCAATGAATTAGCGTTTATTTGTATCGTATTGATTATTAAGTGTTTATATTTTGCGGTAGCAGTATTGGGGTCAGACTCGATTGATTCGCTGCAAATCAGGTATTCTTCGCCCTCGCGCCAGCAATTTTCAGTTTAAAATTTATTCGTCCAATATGCCGCCGTAGGTCGGGTTTGAACCCGACTTTTGGGGTGAATGTCGGGATAAATCCCGACTTACGCGATGATTTTTACGTTAAATCGCGTAATTTGTGCGCTCCCACGACAAGAAGCTCCTTGATTTTTTGAATTGAGAATTGCTGCCCTCGCGCAGCGGTGCGGTAACGTGACATAAAGGGCAGGTACAATGGGCGTTGGGCGTGATAAAACAGGGGGCGAAGATTTGCAAATTTTCATGCGAGAATGCCAAGTGACTATTAAGTATCGAAATCAACATGATCGACAATCAGAATAAGTAAGATGACCCATTACGCCGTTTTAATTGGCAATAGTCAATTTCTCCTCGAATCTAAACTCTCGCCCCTCACCTCGCCCCTCAAAGATGTCGAGGGTTTGACCGCTGAATTAAAAGCAGAAGATCGGGGACTTTTTGATAAAGTCATTCCCCTTGCGAATCAATCTAGTGTGGAAATCCGCAAGACATTGAATCGCCTGCTTAAAGAGTCTGGCAAGAACGATTTAATTTTGCTTTATTACTCAGGTCATGGGCTGCCTAACAATAAAAATAATGACCTCTATTTAGCAACGGCAGACACGGAAGCTGATTTGCTAGAGTCCACCGCGTTGTCCTTTGAGCAGATTTATAAATGGATAGGACAATCGTATTGTAAAAAAGTCGTCATTATTCTTGACTGTTGTTACAGCGGTATGGCGGGGCAGGTTTTCAAAAGCGACTTGACCTCGCAGCTACAAAGTCTCAATGATAAAGTGATTGGAACCTGTTTGATTACGGCCGCTTCCAATGACCAAGTCGCACTTGATCAATCGGACGGCGGCTATAGTTTGTTCACTAAACATTTGATTCACGGACTGCGTGGCGAGGCTGACCGCGATAGCAGCGGGTTGGTCACGTTGGGCGAACTTTTTCATTATGTGCGTGAAAAAGTGACGGCAGACAATCCAGACCAAGTCCCTAAACGCTTTCTCAAAGACGAAAATGGTGAATTGATACTTGCCAAAAGTGGGCGAGAAGTCGGCAAAGAGCGCGTAGAGCAGCGTATTGCGTATCTATATGACCTCGCTAAAGATCGCAGAATTTCACATGAGATTCTGACAGAAGCATTGTGTGTGATGGCTAAGCCCGTTAAAGACTTCACCGCTCAAGACAAAGCGCGGGACGCGCTGATTAGTGAATGCTTTATCCGTAAAGACGCGCTGGCTTTTGTGTTGCAATGGGGGAAATTGTCTTCGCCGCTGATACCCGATGCGCCGCTTGCTGTAGATATTGCGCCAAGCGTTGTGGCTGTGGCTAGCCCAGAAATACCCACCGTACTTGCCTCCTCAGACAGTGGTCACTCACTATCCCGTACCCCATTTAAGAAAATCGCCTATATGCTCGTCGTGGGCAGCGTCGTTGTTGGGCTAGGCTATGGGGTGTCAAGCGTGAGTTTGACACCTCAAAAGTCGGTCAAGGTGATACATACTCAGGTGACGCAGCTTCAATTGTTGGATTCAGCGATGCTGGCTATCCCCGCAGGTCATTTTATGATGGGGTGTCAAGAGGCGCGAGATGGTCTTTGTCAAGAGGATGAAAAGCCGCTGCATGAAGTGCAGGTGGGTGCGTTTCAGATGAGTAAATACGAGGTGACCGTTGGGCAATTTCGCGCTTTTGTCGCGGCAACGAACTATCAAACGACCGCCGAAAAAGAAGGTTCGTGTTTTTCCAAAAAGGTAGGTGGTCGCTGGGCTGATGTTAAGGGGAGTTCCTGGCGCAATCTTGGGTTTACGCAAACAGATAAAGACCCTGTTGCCTGCGTCAGTTGGAATGATGCGCAAGCCTATTTGGCATGGCTGAATCAAATCGCGGGAGGAGGCTATCGCTTGCTCAGCGAGGCAGAGTGGGAATATGCCTGTCGCGCAGGGACGAGTGCGAGTTATTGTGGCGGAAAGCAGGTGGGGGTGAGTGCTTGGTATGATGAAAATAGTAACAATCGAACGCATGTTGTTGGTAGTAAGCAGGCAAACCCTTTTGGACTATACGACATGAGCGGTAATGTATGGGAGTGGGTGCAAGATGGTTATCATCAAAATTATGCGGGCGCGCCGAGTGATGCGAGTGTCTGGGCGGGGTTAGAAGATCGGCATGTGCTACGGGGCGGGTCGTGGAGTGGTTTCGCGATGGATACTCGTGCTGCAAACCGATGGGAGCTTTCAGCGACGAATCGACTCAATTTAATTGGTTTTCGTCTGGCGAGGACGACCCCCGCGCGTGGGGGTTAGCGAGATGATTGGGGTGTAAGGTATTGTGTACAAGTAATTGGGTGTTGAGTTGTTGGTCGCTAGTCGTTAGTTTTTAGTTGCTGGAGTGAAATGTTTTTATCATCTATTTGAATATATTGTAAAAAATATAGTGAGGGCAGCTTTCCCACATTAACTAACGACTAGCGACTAGCA
>JBASWK010000092.1:0-60929 GCA_049276435.1 Gallionella sp.
GCACCATACGCTCCTACCTAGCCACCCTGCACAAACAAGGTGCAAATATCTTCGATGCGCTAATCCAAACCTTCCGTGAATCCCCGCCCCCACCCCGCTTTGCTTGAGAGGGGGCTGAGTAGTTACAGCGATTCACTCATATACACTGACGCACGAACTCCCCTCTCACACTTGTGGGAGAGGGGCTGGGGGAGAGGGGCTGGGGGAGAGGGGCTGGGGGAGAGGGGCTGGGGGAGAGGGGCTGGGGGGAGAGGGTGCTTTTAGGAGAAAATCAAATGACGAATCCGAAAATTTTAAATTACGCCAAAACCTTACGCTCACATCAAACTGATGCGGAGTTGCGGCTTTGGTATCATCTTCGGGCGCATCGTTTTTTGGATTTTAAATTTAAGCGGCAAAAACCGATTGGCAATTACATCGTGGATTTTGTGTGTCTTGAAAAGAAGCTGATTGTGGAGCTGGACGGTGGGCAACATGGTGAGCAAATGCAATATGACCAAGTGCGCGACGCGTGGTTGCGCGGGCAAGGTTATCGGGTGCTGCGGTTTTGGAACAATGACGTGATGCAGCAGTTAGAAAGTGTGTTGGAAGGGATATTAACCGCACTTGTTTCCAACAACACCCTCACCCCTTCTTGACACGTTTACAAATTGAACATTGCGGCTCTTCTTAAAAACCTTGGGGATAATAAAGCTGATAAAACCAAGGATAAGCCGATTCAATTTGCGCTTGTATGCGTGGAGAAAACTCGTGCTTTTTGGGTTTAACAATGTTGGAATGTTGTTTGTGACTGTATTTTTGGCGGTAATGGCTATCGCTTTCTGGGTTGCCGATTTTCAAATTGTTGGGATCAATCTCAAACGGTGCAAGTCCTAACCACGCGTAAATGTGCGACATACAAGCCACAGGGCGATCCATCAAATCTTCAAAGCGCACAAAAAATAGCCGATCTTGAACGTGTTTAGGCAAGTCCAACACCGCGTGCAACGAAATCAATGGCGCGCCAATGACTTTGTCTTTGGCAAATAAAATATCCGCCCGCCCAAAACGATCAAAATCCGCCAAGTGGTCTATAAAGTCCAACAAAATGGTGCGTTGATGTTGCGCTTCTATCGAGCCGTAAATTTGCCCCAGTTCGCGGATACACACAATCAACTTCGCTTCAGGCTCAATATGCAGCAACAACTCCACCGCGTGCAACCACGCCCGATTTTTGTCCACCACCACGGCTTGTTGACAGTCTTGATTCCAGCCACGCAAAAACCCCTGCATGGCGGAGGTTAGATGGGCATAGCTGCTTTCAAAACTATTATCCAATTGAGCCAAAAAAAAGCTATCGTCGCTCATCATGCGCCGTATACCCAATAAGGTATTGCATAACGGCGAACTATGCCCTTCGCACTTAATGTCTGGATGCTCGTCGAGCAATTGACACAACAAGGTTGAGCCTGCTCTGGGTAAACCTGTTACACCAACAAAGTGGGGAGACATCGCACACATTCCTTAGTCATAAATTAAAACGCCCCACTCATCTGCAACCAGATTCTGGGATTGCGGCTAGCGGCTGCGGATTCAGTGAGGGCTTGTCCACCTTGAGTGCGCCAAGCCACGTAGGTTTTGAATTTTAGCGCGCCTGTCTCGGCGTTTAAGCCGAATCCCACCCCTGCAATGTTGCGATTATTGGCAGCGGTGTTAAACGGATTGCGGTTCAGCTGCACCGCACCCATGTCGTAAAACGCGATGCCTTGTACCGTGTTGTTGTTGAAATAACGGCGCACTTCCATATTCGCCATCCAACCTTGGTCACCCGCACCTTCCCCTTGCGGATAGGCGCGCACGCCGTTCGCCCCGCCTAAGGCAAATTTTTCAGATGAATTCAAGTTCATATTGCTTTGTTGTCCTGAAAAAAGCAACGACGCGCCGACTTTTTCAGTCAGCTTTTGCACTCTGATTAAGCTGTAACGCAAACGGGTAAACGCGCCGTTGCTGCCAGCGGTCAGCGCGTCAGTCGCCAAAGTGGCGGCATCCATGCTCAAGTTACCCGACACTAGCGCAAGGTCTAAGAGGCTAATACCCCTTGCATCTTGCTGCTTGCCCACCATGCCTAAGTTGAATAATTGCACTTGTCGGTCGGTGCGATCGATCAGCACGTCTATTTGATCGACTAAGGCTTTACGCTCCCATGTCAGGGTAGCGTGAAGATTGGTGGCTGGACTACGAATAATAGGATAAGTGGCAAATAAGCTGGTGTTACTTGCCGTGCCGTGGGCTTGTAATATGGCGAACTCCTTACCCAAATAATAGCGCGTATCCGAATAGCCCACGCCAAGTTTAAGCCCATTACCGCCAACGGGTAGTTGATACGCCACGCGCACATATTGCATATCTTGGTTGCTGGTCAATGCCCGCAGACTCAGTTGGTCACCTAATTGCAACGGGCTATTTAAGGTCAATTCGCCGCCTAGCCGATTCTCCCCCGTGTAGCGATTACCGTAATTATCCAATTCCACGCTACCGCTATAGGGTGCGGACGGATCAAGTTGCACAATTAAATCTGACGTACCCACGCTCGCCCCTGGTTGCAAGGTAGCCCGCGCACCGCCTACGCCTGACACATCGTTTAACAACAGCAAAGCGCGATTGACTGATTTTTCTTGCACCGCATCGCCAGCGGACAACATCCCCAAATACGCATTGGCACGGTCATCCGACAAACGCGATTGATTCACCACCCGTGCTTGCCCCAACACCCCCTCCAACACATTCACCACCACCACGCCATCTTTGATTTCCTGCGCGGGCAAATAAGCCCGCGCCACCGCATACCCCCGTTGGCGATACCATGCGGTAATCCGCGCCGCGCCTGCATCCAATTCCGCCAAAGAACGCTCCCCCACCAAATCCGCCACCAAGGTTTCCAATTCTGCCGTGGTCGCAACGCGATTCCCCGTTACCCGCACTGCTTTCACCTCAATTCGCACCGCATCCCCACCTGCCGTCCGCTTGCTTTCCGCCTCTAATTGCAAAGGGGTTGCCGCCTTGGCGGGCGGGGTAAATACAGGCTGATTTTGCAATTCGCGTATCGTTTGCCCCGCATCAGGCGCGACGGGAGCGGCGTAGGCTGACAGGCTGGACAATAATGCCAGCATTAAAAGCGAGGGGCTAAAAGGTTTCATGTCGTTGTCACTTTTTATGATGTTGGTTATGACAGTTAGCGATCCTTTGAGGATTTCCTCACGCCAACAGGCAATTGCATCCCATCTGCCTCTAACGAAATCAGCAACGGTTTTTCTGCGCTGGGCGGGACAAAATTCACAGGGGGAATAGTGGTGACAGGGTAGGCGCGTAGTAACGTTCCACCATTGGGCAAGGCGGCAATGGCGGCAGCGGCGGTCTGTGCTGACACGACAATGGGGATAGTAATATCTGCCGTCAGCCCTGTGGGCTGTACCACGCTGTAGTTGCCCGCATCCGCGCCACTTAAGCTATATCCCGTCACATTTACCGTTTTTGCCATACCGACATTGGCATCAACAAAATTGCCGACCCCCGTGTTGGGGGCAACCACGACCACGTCGTTTAATAAAGGGGTGGCGGTGGGCGTGCCTGTCAGCGTTGCCGTGGTGGTATTGTCAAATATTTTGTTGGCGGCGGTCACACCTGTCACGGTGAGACTGGCGGGCGTAATCATCGCACTGCCGCCGACCAAGATGTAATTGCTTGCCAAGCCTGTGCCGTTATTGAGTGCTAAGGTGCTCAAAGTCAAAGGTTTAGCAGTGCCAACGTTTTTATCAACCAACGTCCCTACACCCGTCAAGATTAGACTTTCGCCATTCACCAATCCTGTGATACCCAACGCATTCGCGGCGACATTTGCCGTGCCGTCATACACCCGCGTGCCAGCTACATTGACACTGGCAGGGTTAATGGTCAGCGCGCCGTTAACGTAATGAATGATGTAGCCTTGTTGATGAGAATACAAACCGCCCGCAGCCAGTACATAATTGCCCGCATTCACTGCACCTTGTGCGCTGCCGCTATACGCCAATGTGCCCAATAAATTGGCATTCGGTGCCACCGAATACACCACGCCATTGCCGCCTGCATAACTCACCCCGTTGTAAGTTTGGGCGGCATTGTTAGCGGTGACGGTTAAATCGGTCATAAATGCCCGTAACAATGGGTTGGTCAAGCCGTTATACATTACCCACGTCCCCGCAAAATCCCACGCGGGATTGAGATTGCCATTGGCAGCGGTGGCGGTGGTAAAGTTGGTTTGGGTTTGTATTTGCGCCGTGGTCAGCCCCAATCCGCCTGCGGAAGTTGTTTGCCCTGAGGTGGTGAGGTTCCAAAAACTATTGGTCACTGTGCCAACGCCCAGTATATCGCCCCCTATCAGCCCGCCTGTATAACTTGTACCTGTCACACGCCCCACGGCATAACTATTGCTGATCGCAACACCGTAGTGTCCCCCTAATAACCCGCCCACATAATTTACCCCGTTGACCGCACCTGTGGCATAGCTGTCGCTGACCGCAGTATTACTCGAACCCATGCCAATTAAGCCCCCCACATAATCCCCGCCTGTCACAACACCTGTGGCATAGCTACGGCTGACCGTCCCGCCCGCACCTGCGCCCACTAAACCGCCCACAGTCATCCCACCTGTCACACTACCTGTGGCATAACTGAGGTCAATTGTGCTACCAAATTGTTTGCCCACCAATCCACCGACATAGTCACTGCCTTGCACATTACCCGTCGCATAACTATTGCTAATCGTATCATTCGTACTCGAACCAATTAAACCACCGCCATCTAGCCCTGTCGCGGTCACCGCACCTTGCGCGTAGCTGTTGCTAATCGTGCTGTTGCTACTGCCACCTACCAGTCCGCCCGTGAAAATCCCGCCACGCACCGCCCCTGTGGCATGGCTATTATTAATCGCCCCACCGTAATGACTGCCCAATAATCCGCCTACATAATTGCTACCACTAACGCTGCCCGTTGCGTAACTGTTACTGACTGTAGCGTGGTTGCTTTCGCCCAATAAACCCCCGACTTTATGGATGCCGCTCACACTACCTGTCGCATAGCTATTACTGGTTGCACCATCATTACGCCCTGCTAATCCGCCGACATAGCTTGCTCCGCTAACATTGCCTGTTGCATAACTATTACTGACCGTGCCACTCAAACTCACCCCGATTAAACCACCAACATAATTCGCTGTCCCCGTCACAGCACCCGTGGCGTAGCTATTACTAATGGTGCTGTTGGTATTGCCCCCCACCAACCCGCCAATAGTGTCCGTTCCATTGACTATACCCGTGCTGTAGCTGCCATCAATCACGCCGCTGTAGTTATAGCCAACCAAGCCGCCGACATAGCTTGAACCCGACACATTGCCTGTAGCATGGCTGGCACGAATCGCTGCCGTACCACCAAAATTATTGCCCGCCAAACCGCCGATATGGCTTGTCCCCGTCACCGTCCCTGTGGCATAGCTGCCGTTAATCACCCCGTTACTCTGGTTACTCCCCACCAAACCACCGACATAATTCGCACCACTGACCGCACCTGTGGCATGGCTGTTGCTGACCGTACCAAGATTACTCCCCATCAATCCACCAATGTAGTGAATCAAACCGCCAATATTTTTGAGGATACCAGTCACATTGCCCGTGCTATAGCTGTTATCCACCATGCCATAATTCACACCAATTAAACCACCCACCGTGTTCTCACCACTGATCGCACCTGTCACGTGGCTATTGTTGACCGCCGTATTGGCATCACTTCTGCCAATCAACCCGCCCACGCTAAGAACGCCCGTCACATTCCCTGTCGCATAGCTGTTGTTAATTGACCCTGTGTAGCTGCCGCCCACTAACCCGCCGACATTGTTGTTGCCATTGACGTTATTGCTGGTAAAGCTATCGTGGATCGTCCCATAATTATGTCCGACCAACCCGCCGACATAATCACCGCCGCTGACGCTCCCACCCACGATGCCGACATTGCGAATCAGTGCGCTGACGCCTGTCAAACCAAACACCCCAACGTTACCCGTGGCGGGTTGGTTGATGATCAAATTGCTGATGGTATGCCCTAAGCCTGAAAATTCGCCCGTAAACGCCGCCGAACTTCCCAAGGGTACAAAGTTCCAAGTCGCGGTCACCGCGTCGATATTGCTGCCCAACACATAATTGCCCGCCAAATTACCGTTAATGCCTTGTAAATCCGTGCCGCTCACACTGCCAGCCGCCCCTAAACTGGTGATAACGGTAAAGATTTTAACCGCGCCATCCGAGCCTAATTTGGTGCTGAAATTTTGCCCCGCAGGTAAATTGACTTGCGCGCCGTTGTTTAAAAAATAGTTGCTGACATTGCCCGCAGCGACAGCTTGTTGTCCATACTCCAACGCCAAACTTGCCGTCCCCGTGGCGTTCATATTGGCGTTGATGTTGATATTGTTTTGCGCATTTAAGGTCAGTTTGTTGGCAGCCCAACTCACCACATCATTGACATTCACATTGCCCGTTGTCCCCGTCGCTCCCGTGGTGCTTTGAATAATCACATTGTTCAAAGCCAAATTCGCGCCCAATTGTGTCCCTGTGATGTCACCGCCTGTGGCCGCCACGGTGAAATCCACAGGATCAATTAACCAAGTGCCTGCCAGCCCATTGGCTGCCGCAGTGGTGATGTGCGCATCTGACGCGACTTTGACGTGGGCGGCGGAGGTTTCGATAAAGCCGCCATTTGCGGTTAAAGCACCCTCTCCCCCAGCCCCTCTCCCGCCAGCGGGCGAGGGGAGTGCTGACGCATCCAATGTCCCGCCGACATTGACCGTGCCGACCTGCATGTCGCCCATGAGTTTAATCACACCGCCGACATTCTGAATCGTGCGCGCTTGAATAATGCCTGTGTTATTCACCACCGCCGTGCTTAAAGCATCCGCCGCTTTGGCAGACATAAACACCTGCCCGCCGTCGGCTTGAATCAGTTGTTTGTTATCCGCCAAGGCTTGCAGCGCGCCTTGGTCTATGCTGTAGTTTAGGAGTGAGCCGTTGTTGAGATTGAGCGTGACGGCGTTGCCCGCAGCTAACAGTGCCGTGCCTAGCGTGGCGGTAATCACGCCGTCATTGCGCACGTCGGGGGCGAGTAGGGCGATATAGCCATGTTGGGCAGCGGTGAGATTACCTTGGTTGATCACCCTCACCCCTAGCCCCTCTCCCACGGGGCGAGGGGAAGTAAACGTGTACTTGCCTGCCATTAAATTAGCATCGCTCAGATTCAAGGTGGTCGCCACCAAGCCGCCCACATTGACTTGTGCGCCGCTGCCAAATAATACGCCGTTGGGGTTAATGACAAACACCTGCCCATTGGCACTGAGGCTGCCTAAAATCTGGCTAGGGTCTTGTCCCACCACGCGGTTCAGCGCGACAGACATGGCATTGGGTTGAATAAAGCGCACCGCTTCGTTGGCGGCGATGTTGAAGTTTTGCCAATTGATCGCCAAGTTTTGGCTAGTTTGATTGATGGTGGTATTGGTTCCCGCCTGCGAGATGGTTCCCTCCCCCGCGCTGACTTGCCCGTCCGTCGGTGCCGCCGTGGCTAAAGGCATCCAAAACGCCCCGCCCATTAACGCCAACGCCGCCGCAATCAACTTCCGCCCCGACATCGACTTGCCCCGCCCACGCGCATTCTCCGCGCAACACACCCAGGCGTTTAACACTTGACTCCAAATCAGACGATACACTCGGTTCATGGATGCGTGGCGTTTCATGGCAATTCCTTTCAAAGAATTTGCCGCGAAGATTACAGGGATTAAAAAGTGGGGGCAAGCGATTTATTGGGCGTAGCCAAAATATTGAGTGAAAGACACCAAAATTAAGGTGTTGCGTACCAATCATCAGGTATTGAGTGAGTCGTTAGTTTTTAGTGAGCAGGGGCGGAATATGATAATATCTTATTGAATATATTAAAAAATAATGTATTCGCGCAGTTTGATACCCTAAAAACTATCCCCTAAAAACCAACGACATTTGTTGACCCGTGTTCACGCTCAAGCCACCCTCGAAAGTCTTTCAATGCCTACACACACCCCGTCGGCTTAGGTAATCCACCGTATTTAGTAATCGGTTTCATCGGTCCTGTCATCCACAATTCAAAAATTTCTTTTTGATCAATGTCAATGTGTTTAGCAAATTTGCGTATCGGCGGGACGGACTGAAATTCGTCAAAGTATTCACGTGCTTGTAGAATTTGCGCCCATTGGGTGTCATTCAACGTCACGCCATCCTCAGCCGCCATGGCTTTGCCCACTTCATCCGTCCAGTCATTCATATTAGCGAGATAGCCATCGCCGTCACGTGCAGGTAATTCCATGTTAATGCTCCTTAAAGGGTTATTTATCATTCGTCACGAAAACAAGAACTCGCCACGCCTTACAATAGCTGACTATTTTACACAGATATGAATACTTTACACCCAACCCTTAAGAGCTATCTCGGCAATTCTCATTTTGACCGTGGGTATGACAAATTCGTAGCCTTGCTCGCGAACAAGGCAAGCGGTCGATAAATCAGGCTTTATTCTCCACAATCTGCAAAAACAAGGCTAAACGGCGCGCGTCTATTTCGCCTGCGGCAGTGGCATTGCGTAGGGCGCAATTGGGTTCGTGGGCGTGGCGGCAGTTGTAGAAGCGGCATTTACCCAAATACGGGGTGAATTCGGTGAAGCCTTGTTCAATTTCGCCAAAGGTGAGGTGATGCAGTCCAAAGGCTTGCACCCCAGGGCAGTCGATTAGGCTGCTTTCCGAGTCTAATTGGTACAACTTGGCATGGGTGGTGGTGTGTTTGCCTGAGTCCAACACGGTGGAAATTTCACGGGTGGCAGCAAGGGCATCGGGTAACAAAGCGTTAATCAGCGTGGATTTCCCCATACCAGATTGGCCGACCAACACGCTGCTATGCCCAGTCAACAAGGGACGCAGCGTCGTCACATTTTCTAGGGCAGACAATTCGAGGACGGAATAGCCTAAACCTGCATAGACAGCCAGTCGCTGACGTGCCAGTTGTGCAGGCTCTTGCAAGTCGCATTTATTCAACACAATCAATACGTTTAGGGCTTCGTGTCGTGCCGCCACTAAACAACGCGCAAGCAGTTCATCGCTAAAGGATGGTTCAGCCGCCACCACGATGATGATTTGTGTGACATTGGCGGCGATGCGTTTTTCACGAAACGCATCCGAGCGATACAGCATAGAGGTGCGCGGGGCGATGGCTTCAATCACGCCTTGTCCGCCGCCCGTGTGCTGGATCATCACCTGATCACCACACACCACATCGGTCTTTTTACCCCGCGTGACACACGGCACAAGGCTGCGATCGCCTGCCATGCGGATCAGATATTGCCGCCCAAAGGCAGCCACCACTTGACCTGCTAGCGGGGTACTCAAGATTTAAACAAGGCTTCCACTTGCGCAGCACAGATAAAATCGTTTTCCGACAAACCGTGAATCGCATGGGTGGTGTATTCGATACGACAACTGTTAAAGGTGACGAACAGTTCGGGATGATGATCTTTGCAGTGTGACACCCAAGCCACCGCATTTACAAACGCCATGGTTTGGTAGTAATCCTTAAATAAGAATTTCTTGCTAATGAGATGATCGTACTGTTGCCAGCCCAACAAGGTTTCCAAGCGCGCATCCACTTCAGCTTGCGTCAATATAGGCAGACCGCCTTCACAAGGTTTACATTGCTTTTGGGTTAAATCACAAACTTGAGTCATCGTTGTCCTTATTTGAGCTTGTAGTATTTATTGAGATACGCCGCGAGGTGCTGCTCTTCCTGCGGGGATAATTTTACGCCCACATTGCCGCTACATTGCGTGATTTGTCCTAGCATTTGCGCAGGCGTGGTCACTTTACGATTGGTTCGAGTGAACATCGCGTTGCCATCCCCCCCCAACATCGCCGCATGGCAACTATTGCATTTATGCTTATCAAACAAAGCCTCGCCCTCTTTGGCATTGCCCGTCGGAAAAGGATTCGCAAATGCACCTGTGCTTAAACATAACAACATTAACAAACTCATTTTTTGCATGTTTTTCTCCTAAAATTTTGAACATTAAATTGATACGGGTGTTTTTGCTGAATCTTTTAAGAATGTGAAAGGTGAAACAAACCGTTGCACCCTCGCGCCTTTCACCCTTCAGTAAGCTGCAAGACATTGCAAACGCGCAATCCGCACTGCTGCGGGTGGATGCGAATCATAGCACTGTGAATACAGCGGATCAGGCGTAAGCGTTGCGGCATTGTCCTGGTACAGCTTGACTAATGCGTGGATCAATTCCTGCGCTGAGGTTTGCTGCGCCGCATAGCGATCTGCTTCAAATTCATGTTTGCGCGAATAGGCGGACATCATCGGGCTTAGCAGAAAGCTGAACACGGGCAACACCATGAAAAACAGCAACAACGCCAAGGCAGTACTTGGTGTATTGACCCCTAATCCCTGATAAAACCAGTCAGTTTGCATCAATTGCGCTAATAACCACAAAAAGCCCAAACTCATCGCAAAAATACCCACCATGCGTTTCACCACATGTTTGTGTTTGAAATGCCCTAGCTCATGTGCTAACACCGCTTCAATTTCGCTGACACTTAAACGGGCTAACAGCGTATCAAAAAACACGATGCGTTTGGATTTGCCAAAGCCCGTGAAATAGGCATTGCCATGCGCGCTACGAGTCGAGCCATCCATCACAAATACGCCTTGTGCGGTAAAACCACAGCGTTGAAGTAGCGTTTCGATGCGTGCTTTCAAGGCTTCATCTTGCAGCGGTGAAAACTTATTGAACAGCGGGGCAATAAACGTAGGATAGACCAATAAAATCAATAGATTAAATACCACCCACACCACCCATACCCACAACCACCAAGACGGTCCCATGCGCGCCATTAGCCACAATACCCCCAGCAGCAACGGCATACCCAACAACACGCCCACCAATAAGCCCTTCAAGGTATCTTTCGCATACAGCGCGAGCGTCATTTTGTTAAAGCCAAAGCGCGCTTCAAGCACAAAAGTGCTATACAAACTGAACGGCATTTCCAACACGGAAGTCAGTAGCATCACCGCCACCACGGTCGCCATCCCCTGCATCAATGGATTCGCGAACCAGCCGTGACACACATCGGCAATCCATTGCACGCCGCCCCCCACGGTGAATAGCACCAACACCAGTGCGTCAAACAGCACGCTCCACATTGCAAATCGGGTTTTCGCCGAGGTGTAATCAGCGGCTTTTTGATGGTCTTCCAAGGCAATATGCGCTTGAAAAGCATCGGGTACCGCCGCGCGATGCGCCGCAATATGGCTCAAATGGCGACGCGCCAGCCAGAGTTTTGAAAGGGAAGTCAGCAATAAAGCAGACAGAAAAAAACAGGTAAATTGCGTTGCAGTCATCATATATATTCAGTTCACTCAGTGTCCATCACGCAAGCTTGCGATGACAAACGTTACACGTGGCAAGATAATTCAGGTTATCCAAAGAACGCGACTATGCCACAATACGCCCCTATTTCACCAACCACGCAAGGCGCACGAATTATGGCACAAAATCAAAACAACCTTATCTGGATAGACATGGAAATGACGGGATTAAATCCAGATGGCGATCGCATCATCGAAATCGCACTGGTCATCACCGATTCTCAGTTAGAAACCATTGCCGAAGCCCCTGTGCTGGTGGTGCATCAGCCCGACAGCGTGATGGACGGCATGGACAACTGGAATAAATCCACCCACGGTAAATCGGGGCTGATTGCCAAAGTACAAGCCTCAACATTAGATGAAGCGACCGTTGAAGCACAAATGCTGGAATTCCTGAAAGAATACGTACCCATTCGGGTTTCGCCCATGTGCGGCAATTCCATCTGCCAAGATCGTCGTTTCTTGGCACGCTGGATGCCCAAGCTAGAAGATTATTTCCACTACCGCAACCTCGACGTGAGTACGTTGAAAGAACTCGCTAAACGCTGGAAACCTGAAGTCGCGCAAGCCTTGAAAAAACATGGCAAACACGAAGCCTTAGCCGACATCTATGAATCCATAGACGAAATGAAACATTATCGCGAACATTTCATTAAGCTGTAACAAGCCAAGCGGCAATAAGCGCGGGGACGAATCTGTCGTACCCCGATGCCTGTCATTCCCCTAGCTTCGAGTATAATCGCCCCCTTTTCTTCAGCACAACAACATCATGGAAGCCGAACAACTCAATCTCATCACCAACCAATTGCAAGACTTAGCCTTGCGCAGCGCGGAATTACGGAGGTATCTTTGACTTCGATACTAAGCAAGAACGTTTAGTCGAAGTCTGTGAATTGGCGGAAGACCCCGCCATTTGGGAAGATGCCAAACGCGCTCAGGAATTGGGACGCGAGCGCAAAACCTTAGAAATCGTGGTATTGGGTTTGAGCAAAATTCAGCAAGATTTGAGCGACGCGGCAGAATTATTTGAAATGTCGCAAGCCGAGGACGACTTGGACAGTATGCACGCCACGGCGGATGACATTCAAGACATTGAAAAACGCGTTGCAGCCTTGGAATTCCGCCGCATGTTCTCGCACCCGATGGATCCCAATAATTGCTTTATTGACATTCAAGCGGGATCGGGCGGCACGGAAGCGCAAGATTGGGGTTCGATGTTGTTGCGCATGTATTTGCGCTATTGCGAACGCAAAGGTTTCCAAGTGGAGATTTTGGAGCAGTCCGACGGTGAAGTCGCAGGGATCAAAGGCGCGTCCATCAAGGTAACGGGCGAATACGCTTATGGTCATTTGCGTACCGAAGTCGGTGTACACCGCCTCGTGCGCAAGTCGCCATTTGATTCGGGCAACCGCCGTCATACCTCATTTTCCAGCGTATTCGTGTATCCAGAAGTCGATGATTCTATTGAGATTGACATCAATCCTGCGGACTTGCGGGTGGATACCTATCGCGCTTCGGGTGCGGGCGGTCAGCACATTAACAAAACCGACTCCGCCGTGCGCTTGACCCACATCCCGACAGGTATCGTGGTGCAATGCCAAAACGACCGCTCGCAACACAAAAACCGCGCCGAAGCCATGTCCATGCTGAAATCGCGCATGTACGAAGAAGAACTGCGCAAGCGCAACGAAGCCAAGCAAGTATTGGAAGACGGCAAGTCCGACATCGGCTGGGGACACCAAATCCGCAGCTACGTGCTAGACCAATCCCGCATCAAAGACCTACGCACCAATGTGGAAGTCGGCAATACCCAAGGTGTGTTGGACGGGGATTTAGATATGTTTATCACCGCGAGTTTGAAGCAAGGGATTTAAAGGAGAATTTCCGATGCGCTTAACATCTGTTCAAATTAACCACTACAAAAGTTTGTCCGAAGTCACACTGGACAACTTGCCTCCTTTGACGCTGTTGGTTGGCGCAAATGGCACGGGAAAAAGCAACCTCGTGGACGCATTGCGATTTTTGCGCGATATGGTGGTGGATGGACTGGATCATGCGATGAGTCGGCGCGGGGGGATACTGACTATTCGTCAGTACTCACCTAAAAAACCTTACGATGTGACGATCCGAATTGAATTTGGAGATATGACTTCTTTTGGAGCTTGGGTCGGTTTTTATGAAATCACTATTGGCAGTCTTAAAGCAGGCAACTATCAGATCAAATCGGAATCTGCTGAATGGCATGAGGAAGATTATAGTTTTGACGACGACGATAACATCGTTGGAATTCGGTGGATAGGAAAATCGCTACATAGAAAAGCGGACGGGTTGGCTGTATTTGACATCAATATTGAAGACGATACAGAGGAGCCTCGCACGAATAAACTACCTAGAGATCAATCCGCATTGTCAGATTCATTTATGCGATGGCATGGTGAAAGTCTTTTCAATTTATTATCACAGTGTCGTTTTTCGTCCATTTTTCCGAATACGTTACGCGAACCTTCTCGCCCCGATACCGATCACATACTAAAGGAGTCTGGTGTCAATTGGGCTTCGGTGGTCAAATCTCTCAAAAAGAACGAAGAGGGAAGACGTGCACTGGGGCACATTTTAGAAATGATGCAAATGGTGATGCCCACTTTGCAGGATATTTCTGTCCGTACAGTCGGCTCTTACCTCGTTCCACAATTTCACGTTAAAGACGGCGAAACGGTACACGCCTTCGATCCCGTCCAACTTTCCGACGGTACATTGCGCGTCTTTGGCATTTTGCTTGCCCTGTATCAAACCCCACCCCCGCCTTTTATTGCCTTAGAAGAACCTGAACAAACCATTCACCCCGCTGTGTTGGCGATGTTAGCGGAAGCCTTCCGCGAAGTGTCGGAACGCACGCAATTGCTAATTACCAGCCACAGCCCGTATTTGGTCGATCATTTTCAACCCGAAGAAATCCGCATTGTGACTATGCACGACGGTAAAACCCGCGTGTCGCCGATCAAAACCTCACAAATGGAATCGGTGAAAGAAAACTTGATTTCGTTGCAAGAGTTGATGATGGCGGAAGGATTGCTGGCGGAGGGGCAATGAAAAAACTGCTGGCGATTGTGGAGGGCGAGGGTGATTTAAAAGCCGCCCCCGAACTACTCAGGCGCATTTTGCATCATCACCAGCATTTTGGGGTGGAGGTGTTAGCGCATAAACGCGGTGACTTGACCAAAATACACGCCAATTTTGAAAATGTGTTCAAAATGGCGATCAAAGAAGACGCGGCGATTTTGTTGCTGATTGATTTTGATTGCAAAGATTGCGATTGTGTTGCGCAATCTGCAGCCGAGTTTTATGCAAAAGCCCATGCGCTGCGTCCAGCATGGGCGTTCAAAGTCGCGTTTATGGTCAAAGAATTTGAAACACTTTTTCTTGCAGATCGAGATGCCACGCGAAAAGTCTTAAAAGACATTCCCGAAGCCACGAAATTTCCACCATCAGCCGAAAGCGTACGTGGGGCGAAAGAGTGGTTATCCAAAGCTATGCCCAGCGGATATGCCTATAAAGAAACGGTGCATCAAGTCAAAATCGTGAGCCAGTTGGATTTAAACCACCTGCGTGTACACTCTCCCAGCTATCGACACCTTGAAAAAGCGGTATTGGCGTTAGTGCCTGATCAAAATCAGGAATAGTGAATCAATCGCTAATTTTTTGGCGAATCATTCCTCACTTGCCATCTCCTGCAAGCGCGTGAGCAGCAATTTCCCCTCCCTAGCGCATTTTCACCGCTGCGCTATCTAGGAATTACACCCCGCCTAATAGCGCGAAGGGATTGATTGGAGAGCCTTTCCACCATTGTTTCTTAGATCCTAGCTCAAAAATAGCAAAGTGCAAATGCGGCGTTGCGGCATTGCCCGTCGTGCCAACATAGCCGATAAGATCGCCGCGTTTCAAGAGAACGCCTTCCGCAACCCCTTCGGCATAACGATCCAAATGCGCATAGTAATACGCAAATTTTTCGCCCGTATCGAATTGGTAAATCGTCAAACCGCCTGGCTTGCTATTAAACAGCTTGGCAACTTTTCCATCCGCCACCGCCAACACATACGTCCCCTTGGGGGCTAGAATATCGAGTGCTTCATGGCGGCGGTCACTGCCGCGCGCTTGATTGAAGGTATCGCTCAACTGACTGGCACGCACACCCGCAACGGGGATCAGCAGTCGATGGCTCACGGATTGGTTGATGACCACTACGGGTCTTGCAACCCGTTGAGTCGAACTTAGCGCAGCCAAATTGCCATGAATGGGACTAGAAATACCGATGGGCATAGCTGACATCACGGTTGGGTCGGGTGCGCCCGCTGCCCAAAAAAACACCAGTGCTGCCAGCAGCACGCCAGATAAAACCATATAGATCCATTTCATGACATTTCACCCAACTCTATTTTCGAATCAACACGATAACACCCGTGACGACGGATTGCGCCAGCACAGTCGCGTCCCAATTGGTGAGTCGAATACAGCCGTGTGACTGGGTCTTGCCGATAGTCGAGGGTTCTGATGTGCCATGGATGCCGTAATGTGCTTTCGAGAACGCGACCCACACCACCCCCACTGGATTGTTCGGACCCGCTGGCACAGTGGCCTTGGCATCTTTCGGTTTAGCATCCCAGAACAAGCTTGGGTTGTAGTGAAAAACTGGATTGTGCATGACACCTGTCACCTTCCATTTACCCCGTGGGAGCGGGTCATGTTTGCTACCCTTCGTCACAGGAAACTGGGCAATGACTTTCCCATCCGCATCAACCAAAGCTAACGTGCTATCCGAGCCGTCGATAATCACTTTTTCCGCTTTCGGCAAGTCATTTGTGGCGATATTGGGTACGACAATGACTTCACCCACGCGACTCATCACTTTGTCTGGATTCAGTTGTTTGAGCAACGCTGGGCTGACATGAAATCTTTCCGCCAACGCTTCTTCGACCGATTCAAAACCGAGTGCCGCCATTTTCGCCTTGCCCGCCCATGTTTTGCGAATCGACACATAAGGGCCGTCGATGTCGGCTTGCAGTATGGTATAAGGCTGCAAAATCGGTGCGACATCGACACTCAGTGCCTCCCATGTTGGCGCGTCGATATTGCCTGTCACCGTCAAACCTTGCGATTTTTGGTACCCCTGTATCGCCATGCGCAAATTCTGCCCATAAGCTGCGTCGATCTCCCCTGATGAAAAATGCGCCCGATCCAACAGCA
Source organism: Gallionella sp. (assembly GCA_049276435.1). Lineage (GTDB taxonomy): Bacteria > Pseudomonadota > Gammaproteobacteria > Burkholderiales > Gallionellaceae > Gallionella. The sequence continues at coordinate 16,743 of JBASWK010000092.1, forward strand.
CTTGACCGCGCAATACCAAAGCCCCCTTCATCTCGGCCTCCACTGAACCGACGCGCTCGGTTTCGCTGAGCGTATCAGGGGAAAGTAATTCGGCGACTTTCGGTGAACTGGGTGTATCAGGGCTGCGTAATTCGGCAGCTTGTGATGGGCTGGGTGTATCAGGGGAAGGCAATTCAGCAGCTTGCGATGAAACACCCACGGCACCAGCGAAGAAAATTGCCACGATTATTTTTGTTTGCATCACTTCACCCTTCAGTACATAACTTTGTACCTCAGGTTAACTTAGAAAAATACAAGGGTCTGTGCGCTAACGTACCGCAACGGGATCGACTGACTACGCATGTTTGCTCACGACCAGTTCTACGCAGACGAGGACAATTGCTTTTGCCGACCAAAATTCACTCTCCCGCCTCAATACAGGTGCGACCGTAGCCCGTATGCAATACGGGGGTTGCCGCACCTAATTCCCGTATTGCATACGGGCTACGTCATAAGGGCGCGCTGCACGCCGCAATCCGCCCCTACGGTCTTGATTTGGGACGGTTTTTTACCCGCATGGGCATCGAAACGGTACGGATGGCTTTATCGTGGGGGTACGCGGGACGAGTATTTCGCTTGCCAAAAACGCCACGACCACGGCGTTGGCGATTGTGGATTCGGTGAAACCCGCGACTTGAGCTGACTCAACGGCGGCCAAAATCCGTTGTCTGGGGATGGGTGATGCGACTTTTTCTGCTCAAAATACAGCCAATCCACCCTGCCCAACACCGCTTGTCCCACCCGTTTGACTCAAAGTACGCCGACCGACATCGTGGCGATTCAGGTCTGCTTTCTGCGACAAAGTCCCAAGCGAGCAATGTCAAAGGCGCGGATGACGACGACAGTCGGTGTTTCACATAGAACCATTTAAATCCATGCTTTACATTAACCGAAAATGGTTATAAAGTCCCTCTCCTCAACCACACTTCTAAGTGTGGTTGAGTTATTAACAGGAACGAGATGTATCAGCGGTCACCCCTAAGTTTGCGTGTATTCCGTACGTAGGCGCGCATAAATTCCGTGATATTTTTCACGTTAAATTGCGTAATTTGTGCGCGCCTAGATCCATCACCTGTATTTTGTGTGGGTGAGAATGCACAAAAACTTTGAATCAACCGCTTACCGTCGGCGTGTTTTTGAATAAACTTTAAACAAACAAATATATGTAATTCAAAGTATTAGCTGTTTTTTAAAGTTAAATATCGTATGAAGCACAACATAAAACTATAAACATCTTTCATGGAGGAATCGTCATGCCCAAACTCATTCGCCCGCCAATTTCCGAGATTCGCTCTCGCGTATACGATGCCGCCCGTTGGCGCGATTACAAGCCGCGCGCTAGCGACATCGTCATCGCCACCTATGCCAAGTGTGGCACGACGTGGATGCAACGGATCGTCAGTATGCTGGTCTTTGCCAGTGCCGAACCGCGAGCATTGTGGGAAACCTCGCTCTGGCCAGATGCGCGGTTTGGTCCACCGCTCGCCGAACTCGATGCGATGGCTGAGGCTCAAACGCATCGCCGCTTTTTGAAAACACATCTGCCGCTCACCAGCTTGCCGTTCTACGAATCGGTGAAATATGTTCACGTGGCACGCGATGGTCGAGATGCTTGCATGTCGCTGCATAATCATCTGGCCAATTTTTCGCAGCTGGCATTATCCGTTATGGACGACATCAGTATGAACGATCCGCTTTTTGGCGACCCGTTCCCGCGCGCAGCGACTAATCCGTCCGAATTTTTTTGCGACTGGATCAACAACCGCGTGATCGACGAACATCCAGAATTTTCGTACTTCGGGTTTGAGCAATCTTATTGGGAAGAACGTCAACGGCCGAATGTACTCCTGGTGCATTACAACGATCTGAAAGCCGACCGAGCGGGTGAAATGCGGCGGATTGCGAAATTTCTCGACATTGACATTCCCGAATCACTTTGGCCTGAATTGATTGAAGCGGCGAGTTTTGAATCCATGAAGCGCGATGGAGAGACTTTACTCGCAATGTCACACGATTTCTGGGACGGTGGTCCAGCGCGCTTTTTGCACAAAGGCACAAACAATCGCTGGCACGAGGTAGCGAGACCAGAGGACTTGGCTGCTTATGACGCGAAAATTAAAGAAGCGTTTACACCAGAACTGGCAAAGTGGGCCGAAAGTGGCAGGCTCGTGGCGGGTGATCCGCGCGGATGATTTTGACCCGAAAAGTCGAATTTCGCGTCAAATCAATTTAACTCTATGTGAAATACAGTGGGTGAAACCCCACCCCCATCCTAACCTTCCCCCTGAAGGGGAAGGGATTATCGCACTCTCCCCTTCAAGGGGAGAGTTGGAGAGGGGATGGGGGATTCCGCCCTTGAAGTGTTCACTTGTGCCACGACGACCCACTATGATTCATAATAGTGCCATCAATTTTGACTAACTATGAACGGATTACGCGATGTTCGGCTTTTAATTGCGTCGTTTGAGGCTCGACATCATCCCGTAGCGTTGAGGTTGTGAGCGTAAAATCGTCAACCCATCAGGCGGATTCGCTGCAAGGCAATCCGCCATTTCACCTTCAAAATCGGTGGATTGCTACGCGAACCCACCCTACCATCCCCTCAAATCAGCTATTCGCCACCAAACAATCCGCCATTTTCGCCCTGCAAAATTAGCTAAAAATCAATCAGATACCAAGTCACTTGATGATGCGAGTGCATGATGAGTTAGTATTGGAGAGGGTTGATAGTGAAAAAAGGGAATGACCATGCTGCCGTCATTGATGTGCAATGTAGCGAAATTAGACGTGCCGTTGCGGGTGGAAATTGGCAAGGGTGAAAACGAGGAGGAGGCGCATTGAGAGGAATAACCGTATCTACAAAGGGTGCGAATAAATTCGTAGCCACCCGCAAAATGGCAAACACGGCGAAGAGCCGTCTCACGCATTTCAAAAAATGGCAGGCGTATCTGCTCTGGCTTTTATTTTCCCCTACCCTATTTGCCGCCGACTTGCCTGACACCGTCATCGCTGCGCTAAAACGTGCGCGCATTCCGCTTGGCAGTATTGCGGTAGAAGTACGCGAGCTTAACCAGCCAGCACTCATCAGCGTCAATGCGCAACAAGCGATGAATCCCGCTTCGACCATGAAGCTACTGACGACTTTATCAGCACTGGAAATCCTAGGTCCCGCCTACCGCTGGAAAACCGAAGCCTATCTGGACGGCACGCTGAACAATGGCGTGCTGCAAGGCAATCTGGTGTTTAAAGGTTATGGCAATCCCAAGCTGACCATCGAGCAATTTTGGTTATGGTTGCACGAGTTGCACGCGCGCGGGCTGCGCGAGATTCAAGGCGATGTGATATTGGATCAAAGTTTTTTCGCCGACTTAAAAATTGACCCTGCCGAATTCGATGACGACCCTAGCCGCGCCTACAATGTCACGCCCAATGCCTTGTTGGTCAACTTCAACGCGCTGCGCTTGCGGCTTATCCCCAGCACAGGCGTAGCATGGCTAGAACCCAATCTGGCCAATTACACGCTGGTCAACAACATCCGCTTCACGCATCAGCCCACCTGCCCGCAAAAAAGCAATTATCAAGCGCGGCTAGACGGGCGGAACATCGTGCTGGAAGGTAAGTTGTCATCCAGCTGCGACGAAACGGAAAAATACTTTTCCTTGCTGTCGCACAATGACTACTTTTACGCTTTGTTTCAAACCCTGTGGCAAGAAGTCGGCGGCACCTTGCACGGCAAATTACGTTTAGGCAACGTCCCTGCCAATCAACCCGTTTTTGCCACCCATTTTTCGCCGCCACTGTCTGAAGCCATCCGCGACATTAACAAATTCAGCAACAACACCATGGCACGGCAACTGTTTCTAAGCTTGGGCACCCGCACACCCGCCAGTATTGAAAGCAGCACCGCCGCCATACAGCAATGGTTAACCAGCCAGCACTTATCCTTCCCTGAACTCATATTGGAAAATGGCGCGGGCTTGTCACGCAAGGAACGCATCAGCGCGCAACACTTAGCCGACTTACTGCAATACAACGCAACCAGCCCTATCTCCGCCGAACTTGTCGCTTCCTTACCGATATTGGGTGTGGATGGCACGCTGAAAAAACGCTTTCAAGACCACGCTGGACGCGGACATGCCCATATCAAAACGGGTTCACTCACGGGGGTCAAATCCATCGCAGGCTACGTCAGCGGCAAAAACGGCAAACAATGGATAGTCGTCTTTATCGTCAACCACGCTCGCGCCGCTTATTCGGGTGTGGCTCAAGATGCGCTAGTAGAATGGCTGGAACAAGGCGGGATTTGAAATTTTGCCCGCCCATAAGGTATTGTGTACCAGTAATTGGGTGTTGAGTTGTTGGTCGCTAGTCGCTAGTCGCTAGTCGTTAGTCGTTAGTTTTTAGTTGCAGGAGTGAAATGTTTTATCATCTATTTGAATATATTGTAAAAAAATATAGTGAGGGCAGCTTTCCCGCATTAACTAACGACTAGCGACTAGCAGCTTAAAATACCCGAAAATTTAGGTACAGGTGCTTAAAAGGCATGGAGACGGTAAACACAGCGCAACCCCTTAAAAGATTTAGAAGCACCTGGGTTGAAAGCCGCGCTATGTAAAAAAAACGACCAACGGCAAAATAAAGCCATGCACGTCATTTTCCTGTCATCTTAGCTCTCTACACTCCCCCTCACCAAGAATATCGGCCAAGGGGGATTTATGTTTAACACCAGTCAATTGGGTCAGGATGTCCCGACCCCTCATCATTCAGTCAAGTCTATTGCGCCTAATACGACAGACACGGAGAATTTTTTGAGTCCTGATTATGCGCGAGTACTTGCGCTACGAGGGTTGGTGCATAACGTCAAAAAGTCAGGGCAGGATATTTTCACCCTGATTCACCCCATCATCGCCGTGGAACCAGATTGCACCGTGATGGAAGTCGCCAAGCTGTTTTTGAATCCAGATTACGGCAAGCTACTGTCTTTGCCTGTCGTGGAAAATGGCACGCCCATCGGGGTCATCAGTCGCTATCGCTTTATGGATATGTATCTCAAACAATATGCGCGCGAACTGCACGGTAAACGTCCTATTCGACTGTATCTCAATAACAACCCTTTGCTGGTGGAAATCGACCAACCGTTAGCCGAGGCGGCGCATCACATTACCCAGAATATGCAATTCCCGCTCACCGAAGACTTTATCGTCACGCGTCACGGCAAGTATTTAGGCGTGGGCTTTGTGATGGATTTGCTCAAGGAAATGGAATTCCGTATGCGCGCCCATGCCGATGAACTCAATAAAGCCTATTCGCACTTAAAGTCTTCACAATTAGCCTTGGTGCAATCCGAAAAAATGGCTTCACTGGGGCAAATGGTGGCGGGTATCGCACACGAAATTAACACCCCATTGGGCTATGTGCAAAACAATGTCGCCATTGGGCAAGATTTATTTATGCAGGTACGCACCATGATTGTGGGCTATGAAGCCTTGGTCGATAACTTGTTGAATGAAAATGCCAACGAGGCGGAACTTGCCGCCCAAATGCAACATATTGCGACTTTGCGCACCGAACTCAATGCCCATGAAATGTTAGGTGATATGCAGGGCTTGATGGAAGACTCGTTGTATGGAATAGGTCAAATTTCTGAGTTAGTGTTGAATTTAAAAGATTTTTCTCGTATGGATTCCGCCGCGACTGAAGCCTTTAACATCAATGACTGCATTCAAAGCGCGCTGAATATCGGGCGAAACATACTGAAAAACAAAGTGGAAGTCACCACGCTCTTAGCGGAATTGCCCAAAATAAAATGCGTCCCCTCACAACTGAATCAGGTTTTTTTGAATTTATTTACCAATGCGGCACAGGCGATGGAAAAACACGGCCGCTTAAGCATCAAGTCTTGGTACGCGGATGATGCCATCCACGTCAGCGTGGCAGATAACGGCAAAGGAATTCCCACCGAAGTGTTAACGCATATCTTTGACCCTTTCTTTACCACCAAACCTGTGGGCGAGGGTACAGGGCTGGGGCTTGCCATTAGTCACCAAATTATTCAGAAGCATGGTGGCGACATTCGAGTGGAATCCACGGTGGGCGAAGGAACGTGTTTCTTTATTCGTTTACCCCTCAAAGAGACCACGGCGACCTCGCCAAGCATGAACTAACAAGAGGAGCATGAGCATTATGAGCAAACCTACCCTACTATTTATCGACGATGAAGAACGCATTTTGCGCTCGTTGCGTATGCTGTTTTTCGCCCACTACAACGTCAAAATGACCACGGATCCGCAAGAAGCCATTCGTATTTTGCGCGATGAAAAAGTACACGTCATTATCAGCGATCAGCGTATGCCCTTGATGCAAGGGTCAGAACTGCTGCGCATTGCCCGCGAAACGTCGCCTGCCACCATGCGGATTTTGCTAACGGGCTATTCTGACCTGAATGCGTCAATTGCCAGCGTGAACGAAGGTGAAGTGTTCCGCTACCTGCTTAAACCGTGGTTGGGCGATGAGGTCAAAAAAGTGGTTGCCGAGGCAACGGCGATTGCCGAAGCCAGCTTTGCGGTGCAATCACAAATAAATGTCCCTTCTGTGATTAAAAGCACGCAAAAACCGCGTGTTTTGATTATGGATCACGATGCCCAGACCGCCAAAGTGGTGCATGAAATACTGGAAGATCGCTGCGAAATCGTATGGGCATGCGATCCACAACATGCCATGGAAGAACTGGCAAAACAAAATGTGTCGGTGGTGATTTCTGATCTGATGCTAGGTGAAACCAATGTCAGCTATATTCTCAAGACCATTAAACAACTCAACCCGCAGACGCAATGTATCGTGGTCACCTCCTTCAATGACACCTCTCGGTTGATTGAACTGATCAATCAAGCCCAAATTACCCGCTACATCGCCAAACCCGTCAGCAAAAAAACCTTGGAGCGCAATTTGGAGTCCATGCTGGAACGGTTTGAGATATTACACAGCCAACCTGCATTGCAAAAACGCCAGAGCGTCGCGCCCATCACCGATCCACATGAAAAACTCTTAGCAGGCAGTTTTATGAATTTGCTGGGGCGTTTGCGGATACGGATGAATGCTTAACGAAGTTAGTGCCTCGCCCCACCCTGACTGATTTTGCAGATCAACCTCACAGCAAGCGACTTAAATCTCCTCGCACAAAGCCCATTAAGGGCTGTGTTAAATTTTTCCCCAGCGCAATCACTTTAAACAACTCACCCATTTCAGCTGGGCTGGTGAGTTTTTGCAATTGAGCGGATAACGGCGCGTAAGCACGCACGTCATCGGGCGAGGTATTTTTCAATAAGTCGGTGATGCCCGCATTGATGAGAAAAAAGGCTTGATTAGTGTAGCCCAACAGCTCTAAACCCGCATCTATGCCGCATTCCGCGATGTCGGTGAAATTGACATGCGCGGTTAAGTCTTGCAAGCCTGGCAAAAAGAACGGATCGTCGTGGGCGTAATGACGATAGTGACACATCAACGTGCCGCTGTTGCGCTGGGAATGGTAATACTCGCGCGCACCAAAGCCATAGTCTATCCACAGCATCGCACCTTGTTGCAAGCGCGTGGCAAGACTGTGAATCAAGCCACGGGCGGCGAGGCAAATTTCGCTCAAATAAGGCGCGGGGGCAGCGATGGCTTGCGCGGCGGCGAGCAAATCTGGGTCAGCAATATCTCGCGTTTGCCAAATAAACCCCATTTCGTCCATCGCCACGCCGCGTTCTTGCACACCGTTTTCACGCCATTCCACCAAATGCACAGGCAACGCGTCCAACACTTCGTTTGCCACGATAGCCCCGCTGAAACTGTCGGGCAAGCTGTCCAGCCACACCACCCGATCTGCCCATCGTGGTTGCAAGCGTTCTTGCTGGCGGGCGCGCAAGTCGGCACTGACTTCGAGAATGTAATAGCGTTCAGGCAAACTGCCTAGCGCGTCCAATTCCGCCAGCATATCGGCTGCTAATTTCCCACTGCCCGCACCTAATTCCAACACAAAAGGCGCACTGCCCGCCATAATCTGCACCATTTGCCGCGCCAAGGTCTGACCAAATAAGTGCGATAATTCTGGCGCGGTAATGAAGTCCCCCGCCGCCCCCAGTTTATGCGAGCCTGCGGTGTAATAACCTAAAGCGGGTGCGTACAACGCTAACGCCATAAATCTGGCAAAGGAAATCCAACCGCAAAGGGCTGCAATTTCTTGTTGAATCAAGGCAGTGAGACGCGCACTGTGTTCAGCGGCAGCGGGTTCAGGCAGGGGGAGTGTGGTGGGCATGGGCGGTTGTGTGCAAGTAATTGGGGATTGGGTTAGTCGTTATTAGTCGTTAGTCGCTAGTGTGTAGAGTGAAAATGTGAACATATCTAGCTGAATATATCGTAAAAATTTGTAGATGCGCTGTGCTTATCAAAACTAACGACTAACAGCTAACGACTATCAACTGACAATCAAAAAGTGGTGCAAGTTTAGTGGAGGAAGCGATGCAAGGCAAAGTGGTATTGGTAACAGGCGGGGCAAAACGCGTGGGCGCGGCAATTTGTCGGCGATTACACGCAGCGGGGGCGAATATCGCGCTGCATTATCGCGCCTCGCAACAAGACGCGTTATCCATCCAAGCGGAACTCAACGCGCGCCGTGCCAACAGCGTGGCGGTGTTTCAAGCCGACTTATTGCAATGGGAGACGTTGCCGACCTTGGTGGCGCACGTCGTAGCACACTTCGGCAAGCTGGACGGGTTAGTCAACAATGCCTCCAGCTTTTACGCCACGCCATTAGCACAAGTCAATCTCGCCCAATGGCAAGACTTAATCGGCAGCAATCTGCAAGCTCCGCTGTTTCTGGCACAAGCCGCAGCGGATGAATTGCGCCGCAACCATGGCAGCATCGTCAACATCATCGACATCCACGCCGACCGCCCCATGCAAGGTCATTTGCTCTACAACGTGGCTAAGTCGGGATTACGGGGACTCACCTTAGCCTTAGCCCAAGAACTCGCCCCGCAAGTACGGGTCAACGGCGTATCGCCTGGCGCAATCCTGTGGCCCACTGAAGGCGATTGGCAAGACCAAGCCAAACGCGCCGACATCATCGAACACACCCTACTCAAATGTGAGGGCGAACCCAACGACATCGCCCGCACGGTGACCTTTTTGATGCAAGACGCGCCTTACATTACAGGACAAATACTTGCCGTGGATGGTGGACGCAGTATTTGTTTATAGCCCACACCGCTATTGGATGAATTTTCACAACTAAATGCGGGCGAAATCTGTTCCACGTTGGCAATCCCTCGTTTGCAAAGCCTCAACCCCGCTCGTGCCAAAAATTTGTTGCGCTACTTTTTAGACCAACACGGCGCGCCCATGCCGCAAAGCGTGCAACTGGACGAAATGCTGCACCAACTGCCCACCGCGCGCCAAGATGCGGCGGTATGTGTGGAATATGGCGATTGGCAAGTGCGCCGCTATCAAGGCAACATCTACGCCCTCCCCGCCTTGCCTAAATTTAAAAAAGACTTTGTATTACCGTGGAGAGGGGAAAGCGAACTAGATTGGCCACCGCTCAATGCCCGCCTGATTTTCAAAACTGTGGGTACGAATTTATTCGTACAATTCGACGAAAATCATGCCAATTTGTCGCACCTACAGCCCATCGTCATCGCCTTGGATCACGACGAATCCTTAACCCTGCGCCTACGCCAAGGCGGCGAAACCCTGCGCCCCCACCCCAACGCCCCCACTCGCACCGTGAAAAATTTACTACAAGAACACAACGTACCGCCTTGGTTGCGGGAAAGGTTGCCGTTGGTGTATTGCAAGGAGACGTTGGTGGCGGTAATGGGGGTTGCTGCGGGGGCATGAAAAACACTGTTTTTGAAATCAGTTTCTCACCAAACTATGCGACAATCAACGCCTGATTATCAGACACGTTTGGTGTCTATTTAACGTTAGGCAAGGAGAAAATAATGTCGCATACCGTTACTGACCTAAGAGCAATCGCCGCCTCTGGTGGCGGCATGATTCTTAGCGCCATAGGCTTTACCACAACTGATTTACGTGCAATCGCATCGTCAGCCAACTCTGGCGGTGGTCAGATTACTTTGCGTCATCTTTCTGGCTTTAATGTTACAGACCTACGTGCCATTGCTTCATCAGGCGGAGGGAAAGTCGTTTTTGATTTTCTTTCTTAATCAATTTAGGAAAATCATTTTGCGCCTAACAAGTCAATCCAGCGGACGCCGTACCAGCGTCGCTGATTTCCAACGTTAGCCCTTTACAAGCACATTCGGAACTCACCCTATGATTGAAAACCTTAATATGCATGAAGTGCGAGGGCACTACGACGCGCGCTTTGAGTGCCATCAACACCTTTGTACGTTGCTAAAAACTGGCAAAGCCACTGATTTTCTCGACCTCGCGCTTGGAATATCAGACCCAATTGGGAACTTCAGCGCACGAGAACATGGTCTTGGCCCGATGGTTCTTTCAGCCAATCGGCCTGCGTCAATTATTAAACTTGCCGAGTCATTTCTCAGCGAGACTGATCCAAATAAAATGGTCGGTTCAATCTATGCGGCAAATATTAAATATCTCAAGGTAAGTGTTGGGTCTGAAATGGCAATGATGCTTAAACCAAGCAATTTTTGGGTGGCAAATGTGCGCACCGTTTGGACGCACCTATTATTGAAGCACTGCTATGATCTTGGCAAAGCAAATGAGGAATTGAAGCTCTATCGTTCTCAGGAGATGACTTCGGAAATGGAGTATCAAATATGGAAAGAAATTTACAGGCTGATGAAGCCTTCGATTGCAAAGGTATGCGAAAAGGGGAATGCTGTTGCTAACGAACAAGGAGCTGAATCAGGCTCCCTTTCATACATGTGGTTTGACGCAATAGCGAATTCACTCTATGAGCAATTTGCAGCGCACTAGGGCCAACCTAACGTTCGAGCGGGGCTGCCGCGAAGCAGCCCGTGTAGTGACACATTAAAATATCTATAAAATCAAATAATTGATCTGATTTTCAGCTGTTATTACACCCTGCGTAAATGCACATACACAAATTGCTGGATTGCGCCTGAAGGGGTGCGGTGTGCCTCGGTGTGGCTATCGACCAATTCAAATGACTCGCCTAGCTCGGCGTGCAATGCTTCGGCGGAATAGCGGCGTATTGGCAGACCGCTGCATTGGGTTGGGCCATTTTCCGCAAAAGTCGCAATAATGACTTGTCCGTTCGGCTGAAGGGCGTTTAACAACAGATTGCGATAGGCTGTGCGATCTTCCGCCTCCACCAAAAAATGAAACACCGCTCTATCATGCCAAACCGCATAACGCTGCGCAGGCAACGCCACTTGGGTAATGTCGGCTTCCAGCCATTGCACAGCAGCCGCTTGTTCGCCCAAGCGCGCACGCGAGGCTGCCAGTGCCGCGCCTGACAAATCCAATACAGACACATTAGCGAAACCATTTGCCAGCAAGCCATCCACCAAAGTCGATGCGCCACCACCCACGTCAATGACGGCATCCGTAGGTGCGGCACCCGTTGCTTGTATCAGCTTTAACGATGTCTCGGCTTGCGGTTGAAACCAACTGACCGCATCCGTGGATTTGGTTGCATATACGGTTTCCCAGTGCTGCTTAGCCTGTTGTTTTTCTGACATTTTTCCTCCTGATTCAATCGTGATCGTCCTAATTCTGCCACCATGTTTTCAGTGCTAGCCACAATTTAACGCGCGGAGTCAGCGAGACGCGTTCTTTCAGGACGTGACAGCCACTGGCGACCAATTCGTTGAGCGTGGTGCGGTAGATGGCGGACATAATCAGTCCCGTGCGCTGGTTTTTACGATCCACCGCAGGCAGCTGGCTTAAAGCTTGGTCGTAATAACGTTGCGCGCGCTCAATTTGAAAAGCCATCAACGCTTGGAAATTTTCAGATTCTTGATTGTTCAATATATCCGCCGCTGGCACATTGAAACGCGCTAACTCGTCCATCGGCAGATAGATGCGATTGCGGCGGGCATCTTCGCCCACGTCACGGATGATATTGGTGAGCTGAAACGCGATGCCTAAATCATGGGCATATTTCAACGTTTGGCGATCTTGGTAGCCAAAAATTTCCACGGACAACAGCCCCACCACCGAAGCGACACGATAGCAATAGAGCTGCAAGGCTTTGAAGTCGGCATAGCGCGGCTGTTCTAAATCCATTGCCATGCCGTCGATGATTTCCAAAAAGTGTTCCTGCGGCAGGTTGAATTGTTGCACGATGGGCACCAGTGCTTGCGCGACGGGGTGTTGCGGCTTGCCTGTATAAATCGCCGCCACCTGTTCGCGCCACCAATTGAGCGTGGTGCGCGCCACATTTTCATCGGTGCATTCATCCACCACATCATCGACTTCGCGACAAAACGCATACAGCGCGGTCATGGCGCGACGCTGGTCAGCGGGTAAAAAGAAAAAGCTGTAATAAAAACTCGAACCACTCGCAGCGGTCTTTTCTTGGCAATATTGTTCAGGGGTCATGGGTACAAGGATTAAAGTGTTGCGTACATTTGGGTTGTTAGTCGTTAGTTGCTAGTCGTTAGTTAGGGGAAATTTGAGTATTATCTGGTTGAACATCTTTCAAAGCACGCTAGATGGCTTGCGTAGCCAAAACCACAAACTAGAAACTAACGACTAACAACTCCTTACATTGGTGCAGATTTTGCCAACATGATGAGCCAATCCAGTGGGCGCAGCACGGGGCGGCGACGATAGACATCAAATTGCACCGCTTCGATTTTATCCAAAATCCGCAGCCCGCCTGCGATAATCATGCGCATTTCCAAGCCGATGCGCCCTGTCAAAATCGTACCTAGCGGCTTGCCGTACAACATCATTTCTCGCGCACGCTGGACTTCAAACGCCATCAATTGTCGCCAATTATCATTGCAAATTTGTTGGGGGATTTGCGATTCTGGCACCCCAAAACGTGCCATATCATCCAGCGGAATATAAATCCGCGCAATGGCATCGTCCTTCGCCACATCCTGCCAAAAGTTAATCAACTGCAAACTGGTGCAAATCGCATCGGAATAAGCAATGTTCACAGGTGAGGCTTCGCCATACAAATGCAGCAACAAATTCCCCACAGGATTGGCGGAACGGCGGCAATACTCTTTCAGCTCCGCAAAATCCGCATAACGTTTCTGCACCACGTCCTGCGAAAACGCATCCAGCAAATCGTAAAACAGCTGCATCGGCAGGTGGTACTGACGAATTTCTGGGACGAGATTTTGAAACAACGGCGTGAGCGGCGGCTCATGCGCTTCGATACGCGCCAATTCAGCGCGATACGCATCCAGCCCCGCCAAACGCGCCTCATTGGTCGCGTCGCCTTCATCCGCAATATCATCCGCCCCGCGCGCAAAGTGATAAATCGCCGATACGGGACGGCGCAGGTATTTCGGCATCAAAACAGATGCCACAGGAAAGTTTTCGTAGTGGTTGACGGTCATGGTTGGGTGGCGGCTAAAGCGCGAAGTTTGTCCATCCATTGATGGAAGTGTAGGCAGTGTTGTTCGATGACGGGGAGGGTGATTTTCCTGGCGGCAAGAGGGCCGTGTGTGGTCTTTTTGTATTTCGGATATTCCGCTTTAAAAACGTTTTTTAACCGTTCTGATGGTTTTGTTTCATAACTATCGTTGATGTGTTCTGGCGAAGGGAAATCGTCCCGAATTTTCTGCAATTTTTTGAATGCAGCCTGTCCTCCTGAAACAACACTGACTAAGGCATTCACATCTGAAAATAACAACCCCTCAAATTCGTAAGGCTGAATGTAAGGAATAAAGCGTTCAGGACTACAATCGACATACTGGACAATGGCTTGATGCAGCGCATTTTCTAGATATTCAACGCGGGAATATACGTCTGGTTTGCCTTTTGATTGTTCAAAATTAGGAAAATCGGTATCTAGTTTGTACAAATCCATAAACGTGGTCAAAATTGCTTTGGGATTTTCGCGTAATTTATTTCGGGCATTAAATTTCAGTCGATCAAAAGTAAGTGCCCCCCCTTCTGATTCTTGGGAGGTTTTAAGTTGCTTGGGTTTGAGGAAAACTTGTTGAGGATAGAAAAGCGGCGCAATCATTTCCTTAATAAACTTTTCTTCTGTTTTGCCTTCGACAAAAATAATTACCTCTAACATTCAAGGTCTCCCGCCAAGCACATTTTGCAACCAGAGTTCTCCCAAGCTGTACGCCTCTAGCCAACCCGATAATTGTTCGGTGGTAAAGCGATTAAAGGTAGAGGCGCCGTCATATTGCTCAACCACAATAATATCTTCAGGGGTAAATTCATTCACCAATTCAACCGATTGCGTAGAAACAATCAATTGTTTTTTCTCGGCAACTTGTTTAAGCATATCGGCAAGAATGCTGATGGCGTAAGGATGCAAGCCCAATTCTGGTTCATCAATCAAAATCGTATCGGGTAACAGGGCTATAGGTTGCAACAATAAAGTCGCTAAACACATAAAGCGCAACGTGCCGTCAGACAGGTAATGCGCTTTAAACGGCATATCGGGCTTGCCTACCTGCGTCCACTCTAGCTCTACATATTCGGGATTATTGGGACGATGGACAAAATCATCAAAGAAAGGTGCTACGAGACGGATGACTTCAACGATGTGTTTGTATTCATTGGGATGTTTCTCATGCAGCATCCGCAGGTAAGCCGCTAAATTACCCGCATCAGGCAACAAACGCAGATTGATGTTTGAGGCATGGACACGCTTTACTTTTGCCGTATCGCTAGTGTCTTGGAAATGATAGACACGCCAATTGCTGACAGATTTTTTGGTGTAAATACAACCTTCATTTTGTGTATCTTTTAGCTTTGATTCACTATGTCCTGTACCAAGTTCAAAGACCTCCATGAGCGTTCCGTCGTGTGAAGTCACTTTCTCTGGGTAGTTATGCACAGTCTTCTTTTGCCGAAAATTCGCTTGTACTTCATAGCTCTTTTCAAGATCGAATTTTCCGCTCATCGCAGCATAGTAATCTCCAACAAGACTTGTTTCATCGCCAAAAACAAGCCGATTATCGGAACTCGGAAGTAGTTCAAACTGGTAGGCGTTGTGAGAAAAACGAAAATCCGCCTGCATTCGCTCTGTTGTTGTGCGTCCAAAATGCAGCAACGCATCACCTCCCCCTTGAACTTGGCTATACAGTTGCAAGCGTTGTTCAACGATCTCATTCAGCAATCGAAACAAACTAATAAAATTACTCTTCCCCGCGCCATTAGCACCAATCAGCACATTGAGGTTGGTCAGCGGGAAGTCGCGTAGTTCGCGGATGGATTTGTAGCCTGAAACGGAGAGGGCTTTGACGGCGGACATGGTTTAACCTAATAAATCATTGCGATGCAGCATAAACACGAACTGGTCGCCCGCGCTGACTTGTAGCCAAGTGAAGGGTAAATCAGGGTAGGCGGCTTCTAGGACTTCGCGATTGTGACCTATTTCAACGATGAGGATGCCGTTTTCGGTGAGATATTGCGCGGCGTTTGCCAAAATCACGCGGGTGGCATCCAGTCCGTCTTCGCCGCTGCCAAGCGACAATTCGGGTTCGTGCAGGTATTCGGGTGGTAGAGCCGCTACAGATTTAGCATCGACATACGGCGGGTTGCTGATAATCAGGTCGTATTGACGGTCGCCCAATTCAGTGAACAAGTCGGAGTGAATCAGCGTCAGACGGTCGTGCAGGTCGTAGTCTGTCACATTGCGGTTGGCGACGGCGAGCGCGTCGGGGGATAAATCCACGGCATCGACTTCGGCGTATGGAAAAGCATCGGCGGCGAGGATGGCGAGGCAGCCGCTGCCCGTGCATAAATCCAACACGCTGGTGATGCCGTCGGGATCGGCGATCCACGGGCTGAGTTGTTCGCGCAGCAATTCGGCGATAAACGAGCGCGGCACGATGACGCGTTCATCGACATAAAAGCTAAAGTCGCCTAAAAACGCTTCGTGGGTCAAATAGGCGGCGGGGATGCGTTGTTCCACACGGCGTTGCAGCATGGCTAACAATTCGGTGCACTCTACTGGGGTGAGTTGCGCGTCAAGGAAGGGCGCGAGTTGATCCAGCGGCAGGTGCAGGGTGTGCAAAATCAAATACGCCGCTTCGTCATAGGCTTCGCTGCTGCCATGCCCGAAAAAAAGCTCGGCTTGATTAAAACGGCTGACGGCAAAACGCAGCCAGTCGCGCACGGTGTGGAGGTGTTGAGGGGCTTCGGAGAAATAGGTCATGGGGGTAATCAGGTAAAAAGGGTAAGGGGCGTAGGTGCGAATTTATTCGCACGCATTACCCAAGATCGTGCGAATAAATTCGCACCTACAGAAACTATGCCACCAACAATTTCACCAGCGTGCGTTCAAAAGTTTGTTTTAAAGGTTCAATATCCGCCACGCCAACGCATTCGTTGAGTTTGTGGATGGTGGCGTTTAACGGCCCGAATTCAATGACTTGTCCGCAGATATCGGCGATAAAACGTCCATCCGAGGTGCCGCCGCTGGTGGAAAGTTCGGGCGTGATGCCGTAGCTTTCTTCGATTGCCGCACTAATCGCCTCGACCAAATTGCCTTTGGGCGTGATGTAAGGCTTACCCGATAATTCCCACGCCAAGTCGTATTCCAGCCCGTGTTTGTCCAAAATCGCGTGGACTTGGTCTTTTAAATCTTGCTCGGTGCGGGCGGTGGAGAAGCGGAAGTTGAACCAAATTTCCACCGTACCAGGGACGACGTTGGTCGCACCCGTGCCGCCGTTGATGTTGGAGACTTGCCACGAAGTCGGCGGGAAGTATTCGTTGCCCGCATCCCAGACCGTTGCCGCCAGTTCGGCAATGGCGGGGGAAACCAGGTGAATGGGGTTTTTGACCAGATGCGGGTAGGCGATATGTCCTTGAACCCCTTTAACAATCAGCGTGCCAGACAGCGAACCACGCCGCCCGTTTTTAATCATATCGCCAACTTTTTGGTTGGAGGTCGGTTCGCCGACGATGCAGTAATCCAGCAATTCGCCGCGTGCTTGCAAGGCTTCCACCACGCGCACCGTGCCATCCACCGCCACGCCTTCTTCATCGGAGGTAATCAGCAGCGCAATCGAACCTTGATGATCGGGATGCGCGGCGAGAAAACTTTCAATCGAGGTGATAAACGCCGCCAAGGAAGTTTTCATATCCGCCGCACCGCGTCCGTACAACATCCCGTCGCGAATAGTGGGTTCAAACGGTGGGCTGACCCAACGATCCACAGGCCCGCTAGGCACCACATCGGTATGCCCCGCGAACACCACCACGGGACGGGCTGTGCCACGCCGCGCCCAGAAATTATCCACATTGCCAAAGCGCATCCGCTCAATGACAAAGCCCAGCTTTTCCAAGCGAGCAATCAGCACTTCTTGGCAACCTGCATCATCAGGCGTGAGCGAACGGCGGGCGATTAAATCTTGGGCGAGTGGTAGGGTGTTGGGCATGGTGGTTAATCGTTAGTCGTTAGTCGTTAGTCGTTAGTTTTAAGTCGTTGGTCGTTAGCGGTTGGTTAGCAAGGTGGAAAGTGTAAGTATTTATGAGTGCGCGCAGCGTTCCCCTTAGCAACTAACGACTAATAGCTAACGACTAACGACCAACAGCCAGATACTTCGCTTCATCAAACCCCACGCATAACACCTTGCCGTCTTGTTCCAAAATGGGGCGTTTGATGACGCTGGTTTTGGTTAACATCAGCGATAAGGCGGAGGTGTTATCGCATACAGCAGCTTTTTCCGCGTCAGTCAGACCGCGCCACGTCAGCCCTTTGCGGTTAATCAAAGCTTCCCAACCGCATTGGGTCAGCCAATTTTGGGCGATTTCAGCGGTCAAGCCGTGCTTCTTGAAATCGTGAAACGCATACTCCACCGCATGATCCGCTAACCAATCGCGGGATTTCTTAACCGTGTTGCAATTGGGAATACCATAAAGTGTGCGCATTAGCCCATATCCAACTTAATGTTATCTAAATCAGAATCCGAGCGTTTGGGTACCGCCAAGGGGTGGGCAGGATCAAACGCCGTCACTTTAAGGGTTTTGGTGCGTTCCGAGAAATCAATCAAATTGGATAGATTATTCGCCGAATCGGCATTGCGCATGGCTTCATCGCGCGAAATGCGTTTGGATTTAAACATCTTGTACAAAGCTTGTTCAAACGTTTGCGAACCCGCCGCCACGCTACTGTCAATCGCATCGCGTATCTTGTCGATATTGTCATTTTTAATCAAATCGGCAATCAGCGACGTATTTAACAACACTTCAACCGCTGGAATTTGCTTGCCATCCACGCCACGCACCAGCCGTTGCGAAATCACCGCTCGTAAGCACATCGCCAAATCGGATAACACACTTTGACGCGCATCATAAGGGAAGAAATTCACGATGCGATTCAGCGCGTGATAACTGTTATTGGCGTGCAAGGTGGTCAAACACAAATGCCCTGTTTGCGCAAAAATCAACGCATGCTTCAAGGTATCGCGGTCGCGCACTTCGCCGATCATCAGCACATCAGGTGCTTCGCGCATGGCACTGGACAACGCACTTTCATAATTCAAAGTGTCCGTGCCAATTTCACGTTGGTTGATAATCGACTTACCGTGCTTGAAAATATATTCAACGGGGTCTTCAATGGTGAGAATGTGTCCACTTCTGGTGGCATTGCGATGCTCTATCATGGAAGCTAGGGTAGTGGATTTACCCGACCCCGTCGCGCCGACCACCAATATCAATCCGCGCTTTTCCATGATGAGCTCTTTCAGCACACTGGGTAAATTCAGCGATTCCACCTTTTCAATGGCACTTCGCACATGACGTATCACCATCGCAATATCCCCGCGCTGACGGAAAATATTCACCCGAAAATTACCCCCCGTCTCCGCACGAAAAGAAAAATTCATCTCCATACGCGCTTCAAATTCTGAAATCCGCTTCGGTGTCATCATCTCGTAAGCAATGCTTTTGATAATCTCCGCATCCAGCAGCTGGGCGTTAATGGGCATGGCAATGCCATCAATTTTGATATTGACGGGTGCGCCGACCGAGAAAAACAAATCCGACGCACTTTTATCGGCGGCAAGCTGCAACAACGGTGTGATAATCATGGTATCTCCTTGTGAGTCGTTAGCTACTAGCTTTTGGTCGTTAGTTGGTGGTTGAACTTGGATCGCATCAACTCATCGCTAGCGACTAACGACTAAAAAATCAAATCCCGCGCAACAATTCGTTGATACCGACTTTGCTCAAGGTTTTGGCATCGACTTTTTTCACAATCACCGCGCAATACAGACTGTAACTACCATCTTTGGAAGGCAAGCTGCCGCTCACGACGACAGAGCCTGCTGGCACGCGACCATACATGATTTCGCCTGTTTCGCGGTCATAAATTTTGGTGCTTTGACCAATAAATACACCCATGGAAATCACCACGTTGTCTTCCAAAATCACCCCTTCCACGATTTCAGAACGTGCGCCGACAAAGCAATTGTCGCCAATAATCGTGGGGTTGGCTTGCACGGGTTCTAACACCCCACCTATGCCTACGCCACCGCTCAGATGCACGTTTTTACCAATTTGCGCACAAGAACCCACGGTCGCCCAAGTATCGACCATGGTGCCTTCATCGACATACGCGCCAATATTGACGTAAGAAGGCATCAGTACCACGTTTTTAGCGATATAAGCACCTTTGCGCGCGGCAGCGGGGGGAACCACACGGAAGCCGCCTTCGCGGAAATCGCGGCTGTTGTAATCGGCAAATTTGGACGGTACTTTGTCGTAGTAATTGGTGAAACCGCCTTTGATAAAAGCGTTGTCTTGCAAGCGGAACGATAACAACACCGCTTTTTTCAACCACTGATGCGTCACCCAATCCCCGTCGATTTTTTCCGCCACGCGCAATTTACCTTGATCGAGCTGGGTAATGACATTGTCCACGGCTTCTTTCAGTTGCGCATCCGCATTGCGTGGGTTAATGTCCGCACGACGTTCAAAAGCGAGTTCGATAATTTGCTTCAATTGTTCCATGATGGATTCCTATTAGAGAGAAGGTTCGTGACACTGCGACACGACGAGATAACGTTGGGCGGCGATATTACCGATAAACGCGGACGACGGCAAACGGGAGATGGTCTTTGAACGGCATGACCACGCTAAATGAGCATAAGTATCTACACACTTTAATTCCCTCTCCCGCAAGCGGGAGAGGGTTAGGGTGAGGGGCATTGAGTACTAAATAATCCTAAAAACCTCATTTGATCGCGTTAAGGCGCAAAGATACCAAGAAAAACAAAAAGATAGCGTTGATTTATTTTTCACCCGTTCGGTGACTACCTGTTCAGCGTAACGTATTGATTTTTATCCGCGTTCGCAGCGTTCTCCGCGTGAGACTGCTTTTTCTAGGATAATGTTACTACAGCTCAAACCCCCTCATCCCCAACCCTTCTCCCGCTTGCGGGAGAAGGGAGAAAAGCGTTAGTCGTACATCGCCCGATAGGGCGAAAAATAAGGATAGGTTGGGGAGACTTTACCCAAAAACGTACGAATTTGTCCTACCCACGGTTGAGTTTTGGATTTTTAGCAATGCACAGGAAGGAGCAATATGACGACACACTTTGATTTAGATTTTGCCTTAATTGAGCATCTCAATCTGGATGCGGAATCGGCGCGGATAGACCCAGCCGCGTTACAACAAGCGATTGCAGCACAAGGTGCAGATTGGGCTGCGTTACTCACCTCACGTTGCCCACATGTTTTCTCGCCCTCCCCTGTTTTTATCAGCACCGCACAATTGCAACAAATGCGTGACATCATCGCGGCGATTGAGCGCGTGGTAAATCCCGAAGCGACGACAGGGGCAAAAGGGGTGTTTTTGGGTTATGACTTTCATTTGAACGCCAGCGGCGCGCATTTGATTGAGGTGAACACCAATGCGGGCGGGGCGTTTTTAAACGCACTGTTGTTGGACAGTCAGCGCGAGGTATCTTTGTCAGGGGAAGCCGTCGCCAAGGCGGATTTGACGAACACGTTTTTGGCGATGTTTCAGGCGGAATGGGCGTTGGCGCGCGGCGCGGCACCCTTGCGCTGCGTGGCGATTGTCGATGAACAGCCTGAACAGCAGTATTTGTATCCTGAATTTTTGTTGGCGCAAGCGATGTTTGCGCGGGCGGGCATCACGGCGCATATCGCGGATCCATCCGATTTACAGGTGCGGGAAGATGGGCTGTACGTGGCGGATCAAAAAATCGACTTGGTGTATAACCGCCTGACAGATTTTACGCTAACCCACTCCCCTGCCCTGTTGCACGCACATCAAGCAGGACAAGTGGTCTTGACCCCTCACCCTGACACTTACGCCCGTTATGCGGATAAACGCCTATTGGCAAAATTTTCGCAAGCTGACCAATTGGCGGGCATGAATATTGCCGATATTACCACCTTGCAAGCAGGTGTACCGCACACGTTTTTAGTCAAGCCTGAGCTAGAAACCACACTATGGGAACAGCGTAAACAGCTATTTTTTAAACCCAATAGCGGCTATGGCAGCAAGGGTGCGTATCGTGGGGACAAATTGACTAAGCGGGTGTTTGCGGAAATTTTACAAGGCGATTATGTCGCGCAACAACTCGCCGCCCCCAGCGAACGGGCGGTCACCTTGGACAAGGGCGAAACCGTGACACTGAAATTTGATGTGCGCTGTTATGTCTATGACGGGCAAATTCAACTGGTCGCCGCGCGCTTGTATCAAGGACAAACCACTAATTTTCGCACCGCAGGGGGTGGCTTTGGCGTGGTGAGGTTGTTGGATGATTGAGGGTGCGCCCTAGCGGGCTTGGGAAGGGAGAAGGGAGAAGGGCGAAGGGGGAAAACGCGGGCGTGCGACGGTTTGTTTCACATTTCACAAAAGACAAACCCCTTGCGCGCTCATTTCCCTCTTCTCCCTCCCCTCTTCCCCCTTCCCCTTATTAGGCAATTCGGAAAATCACTCGCTTGCGTTATACTGCGCCCTTTGCTGTGCTGCAATTTTGATTCTGATTATTAACTGAGTGAATTTATTATGGAAAAAAGTACTGCTTACGTTTTACAAGTCCGCCCCAAAATACCTGCCAGACTGGCACGTTTGGAAGAATTGGCAAACAATCTTTGGTATAGCTGGGATCGCCCTACTCGTGCCTTGTTTGCACGGTTACACCCTGGGTTATGGCGCGTCACGGGACAAAATCCCAAGGCATTTTTAAAGCGTATTGATGAGCAACGTTTAACGGAAGCCGCAGAAGATCGCGTCTTTATCGGCAACTTTAACCGTGTTTTGGCGGCTTATGATACCTATCATGAACAACGTCAACCTGTGTTAGGTTCCAACTGGTTGCGCAAAGATGACTTGGTAGCGTACTTTTGCGCAGAATTTGGTTTTCATGAAAGCTTCCCGATTTATTCTGGCGGGCTAGGTATTTTGGCAGGTGACCATTGCAAAGCCGCCAGTGATTTGTGTTTGCCTTTCATCGGCGTGGGGCTGCTCTATCGTCAAGGTTATTTCCATCAAACCATAGATGGCGAAGGCAATCAAATTGCCACCAACACCGATTCCAACTTTGAAGATTTGCCCATTACCCCCGCTAAAAACGCAGCGGGTGAAGAGGTTTACACTTGGGTGGACTTGCCAGGTCGCAAATTAAATATCAAAGTTTGGCAAGCCCAAATCGGTCATATCACTTTGTATCTGATGGATACCCATCTGGACAGCAACAATCCGCATGATCGCGACATTACCCATCGTTTGTATGGCGGTGACAAAGTCATGCGTATCGAGCAAGAAATCGTGTTGGGCGTGGGCGGGGTGCGTACACTGCAAGCCCTAGGTTTGAAACCAACCGTATGGCATATCAATGAAGGCCATGCGGCGTTCTTGGTGCTAGAGCGTATTCGTGAAAAAATGGTGGCTGAAAATCTGGATTTTGCAGCCGCGATTGAATGTGTTGCCGCCAATACTATTTTCACCACCCACACACCCGTTCCTGCGGGACATGACCATTTTAGCGAAGGGATGATGCAAGAGTATTTTGCGCACTATTACCCTGAATTAAAATTGGATCGTGAAGGTTTCCTGAATTTGGGACGCACACCGACCAGCCCTGACTTCAACATGACGGCATTGGCGATTCGCGGCACACGTTTCAACAATGGCGTATCACGCATCCATGGCGATGTGTCTGCGGATATTTGTGGCGATATGTGGCCTGCGATTGAACATGCAGAAAACCCCATGACGTACATTACCAACGGCGTACATGCCCCGACTTTCTTGGCAACCGAATGGACAGAAGTATTGGATCGCCACTTGGGTTCAGAATGGAGTGCGCGCCTGAATGACGTGGAATTCTGGTCTGGGGTGGACGATATTCCTGATCATTTGTTCTGGAGTGTGCGTCAATCCTTGAAATCCAAGATGCTCAATCTGGTGCGTGAACGTATTACAGCGCAGCATTTCCGCAACCACGGTTCAGAGGCGCATCTGGATCGTCTGTTGAAATATGCCAATCCTGAAAATCCGAATGTCTTGACCGTGGGTTTTGCCCGTCGTTTCGCCACCTACAAACGCGCCACCATGTTGTTCGGCGATTTGGATTGGTTGCGTGAAATTTTGCACAATCCAGAACGTCCCGTGGTGTTTATCTTTGCGGGTAAAGCGCACCCCGCCGATATTCCAGGTCAAGACTTGATTCGTCATATTACCCAAATTTCCAAAATGCCCGAATTTGAAGGTAAAATTTTGCTGGTAGAAGGCTATGATTTGGCATTGGCGCGTAAGCTGGTGTCTGGCGTGGACGTGTGGCTGAACAACCCCTTGTACCCATTAGAAGCCAGCGGCACATCGGGCATGAAGGCGGGCTTGAATGGTGCGATCAACTTGTCCGTACTGGATGGCTGGTGGGGCGAAAGCTACGACGGCAAAAATGGTTGGGCAATCAAACCTGTATCAGAAAATCTCAGCGACGAAATCCGTACTCGCGAAGAAACGCGTACCTTGTTTGAGTTATTGCAAGATCAAGTGGTGCCGCTGTATTACAACCACAATAAAGTCGGTTTGTCGCCTGATTGGGTCAAGATGGCAAAACGCTCGATGGCAACCATCATGCCGCGCTTCAACTCCAAGCGCATGGTGGCTGAATATTTGGCGAAGTGCTACTTGCCTGCCAGCCAACAATATCGCTTGTACAAACAAAATCAATACGAAAATTCACATGCCATTGCGGCATGGAAAGCGCGGGTACGCGATGCGTGGACAGGTGTGGCACTCCGTCGCTTGGACGTGCCTGCGGCGCAAATCAACTACGGTGAAAGTGTGCGTTTGGAAATGGCCGTTAAACTCAACGGGCTCAATCCAAACGATGTCGTGGTCGAACTGCTGCTAGGTCTATCGAGCAAACGTGACAAACTACAAAGCACCCACCGTTATCAATTTGAAAATACGGGCAATCTGACCAATGCAGGCGAGCATATTTTTGCGGTGCATATTCAACCTGAAAAATGTGGCAAATTGGAATACCGTGTCCGCACCTATCCGTACAACGACATGCTCACCCATCCTTTAGAAATGGGCATGATGCGTTGGCTGTAAGATAGGGGAGTGAAGGGGAAAGAGGGAAGGGAGAAGGGTGCTGGCGTGCGATGGTTTGTTTCACGCGTCACCTTTCATCTTTCACACTTCACTTTTCACGCCACACCTTCACCTAAGCGTAGGTCGGGTTTTAACCCGACTTTTGCAATGGAAAAAGGGCGTAGGTGCGAATTCATTCGCACGTCATTCAACTTTGTGCGAATGAATTCGCACCTACGAAAGAAATCCCATGATTAAAGTTCTATTTGCAACCTCAGAAGTCGCCCCGCTGATTAAAACAGGCGGCTTGGCGGATGTCAGTGGCGCACTCCCTGCGGCATTACGCGCCATCGGTGTAGATGTCCAAGTACTCATTCCAGGTTACCCCAAAGTTTGGGCACAAGTGGGTGCAGTTAAATCCGTTGCAGAATTGACCCTAGCGGGTTTTCCTGCTGCGCGCTTATTTCAAGGTACGTTGCCCAACAATGACGTACCTTTATTGATTCTCGATTGCCCTATCCTGTTCCAGCGTGCTGGCGGACCTTACCAAGACATGACAGGCAGCGATTGGGAAGACAATGCCTTACGCTTTGGTTTGCTATCCAAAGTCGCCGCACTATTGGGCAGTGACCACTCCCCGCTGGCATGGATACCTGATGTGGTGCATTGCAATGACTGGCAAACAGGGCTAGTGCCAGCTTATCTGCGCTTTGACTTGGAAGCCCGCGCTCGTAGTGTAATGACCGTACACAACCTTGCGTTTCAAGGTAATTTCGCGCCAACCACCTTATCGACATTAGGTTTACCCGCTGCCAGTTTTGGCGTAAATGGTGCCGAGTTTTACGGACACTTTTCTTTCCTCAAAGCGGGATTGTTCTATGCCGACCAATTGACCACCGTCAGCCCGACTTACGCCCAAGAGATACAACAAGCCGCGCTAGGTTTCGGGATGCAAGGGCTGTTGCACACGCGCGCAGCAGATTTTACGGGGATTTTAAACGGCATAGACATGGACGAATGGAATCCTGCCACGGACATCCATCTGCCTGCGCACTACAAAGTGGGCAAAATGACAGGCAAAAAAGTCAATAAAGTCACCCTGCAAACTCAGATGGGATTAACCGTTGATGAAGATATTCCCTTGCTCGGTGTGGTCAGTCGTCTAACCCACCAAAAAGGCTTGGACTTATTGTTGGAAATTGCCCCTAGGCTCATTGAACTCCCTGTTCAACTGGTAATTTTGGGGAGCGGCGATGCCGTCATGCAACAAACCGCGCGTGATTTAGCGACACAGTATCCCGACAAAATTGCGGTTAAAATTGGCTTTAGCGAAACTTTGTCCCACCAAATCGAAGCGGGTGCTGATTTATTTATCATGCCGTCGCGCTTTGAACCCTGCGGCTTAAATCAGTTCTATAGCCAACGCTATGGCACGCCCCCTGTAGTACACGCCACGGGCGGACTCGCTGATTCGGTGGTGGATTGCACCGCTGAAACGCTAAAAAACGGCACGGCGAGTGGTTTTGTGTTCAGCGGCATGACCGCCGAAAACCTGTATCAAACCATCGCCCGTGCCATCAGCGTGTACCAAGATAACCGCAAATGGCAAACACTACGCAAACTCTGTATGAGCAAAGACTTCCGCTGGGAAACCAGTGCAGAAGCTTATCGTCAAGTGTACTTAAGGGCGTTGGGAAATACATCAACACCCGAATAAACAACAGCAATTCTCATTTTGACCGTAGGTACGAATTCATTCGTACGCTTTTGGGTGAGTAAGGCTTGTTTTTCGCCCTTTCGGGCGATGTACGAATCTGTCGTACCCACAAAAACCTGCTGTTTAGCCAAAATGAGCATTGCTGGAACGACATTGACGATACTGCTCCCCCCAGTCGTACAGGGCGCGTAACAGTAAAACAAGCTTTTTCCCAAATCTGTCAGTTCTATAGTTCACACGCCGCGAGATGGTCGGGCACATCGTTCGACTCACCGAGCCATCCTGTTATAACCTTTTGAATGTCAGCATTAGAGATATGCTGATTTCGTTATAGCGCAACAACTCCCCTGTTGACAGCACAGCCATCATCATGACCATCCCTTGTCACCGATGCGAGCGAACGAGTCGGTTATTCCGTTTCTACTTCAATACCGCAATCATTACATAGGGTGCATTCCTTGCACTGAGCGGTTGCGCGCCAACCATTAGCACAACTTCTGCATCGCGAAAAGCCACGCGTGGATCGTCGGTAATGATGACTTGCTGCAAGTTGGAAAAGGGGCATCGCCACGCCGCGCGAGGCTTGCTGGGCGGGCGTGATGTCGGGGCGTTGCAGTAGGCAAGCCTATCCATTCTGTGCTAAGTAACGCTCAATGTGTTCCAGAAATGCGCGCGTCTTGGAGGGCAGGAAGCGGCGCATAGGCATGACAGCCCAAGCCGTGACGGAAGGGAAGCACCATTCTGGCAAGATGCGCACCAGTCGTTTTTGTCGCACATCTTCTTCGGCAAAGGGTACGGTCAACATGCCGATACCCGCACCGTCCAGCAGCAATTGATGGATGACACTGAGCGAATTCAGTCCCATGCGTCCTGGCGGTATGCTTTCCCAGACTTCATTTCCGCGTAATAAACGCCAAGGCAGCGGCTGTCCGAGAGCGGAAAGTAAGCGCACGGCGACATGTTGCTGTAACTCGTCGGGATGTTGCGGGGCGGGATGGAGACCGAGATAGATTGGGCTGGCATAAAGCCCTATATGTTGTACGTCCAGTTTGCGGGCGACCAAGGTCGAGTCGTTTGCCAGCGCGCCCATGCGGATGGCGAGGTCGAAACGTTCGCCGATCAAGTCAACCAGTCGAGAACTTAGATCGAGTTCGAGTTCTATTTCGGGATACCTCTCGATGAAGGTCGCCAGTGCGCGCGACAGGGTGCGCCGTGCATAATCTTCGGGCATGGAGACGCGCAACCTGCCGCGCGGCTGCACGTCTCGGCTGCGCACGAAGTCCTGCGCGGTGGCGACTTCTTCGGCGACGCGGCGGCTGTGGTCAAAGAATTCCTGCCCGAAATCAGTGAGCGTTAAACGGCGCGTGGTGCGCAGCAATAGCCGCTGACCGATTCGTTCTTCAAGGTTGCTCAGGCGGCGCGAGACCGTGGCTTTGGGCATGCCCAAGTATTCGGCGGCGCGGACGAGGCTTGCCTGTTCAACGATGGTGGCGAACAAAATAAGGTCGTCGGCGGAGAGGTTGGTTTGTTCCATAATTGGGATAGTCTATCTCGAAATTCGGGCTTTATCTATTTTTTTGAGACGATTACTATGCGCTCACTTCATTTTTTACCCAGGAACAAATTATGAATTCCTTAACTCAAGCAACGCCACCCCCCTCGCGCACCATTGACCATTTGGTCGAAGGTGTTGCCACCTCGGACGGCGCGGGCGTAAGCCTGACCCGCGTATTGACTGGCAAGCTGCAACGCCGCCTCGATCCCTTTCTGATGCTGGATGCGTTCGGCAGCGACGACCCAGACGATTACATCGCGGGCTTTCCCGACCATCCGCATCGCGGTTTTGAGACGGTGACCTACATGCTGGCTGGCCGCATGCGCCATCGCGACAGCGCGGGGCACGAAGGTTTGCTGGGCGACGGCGGAGTGCAATGGATGATCGCTGGGCGCGGCGTGATTCACTCCGAAATTCCCGAACAGGAAGACGGGGTGATGGAAGGCTTCCAGCTTTGGCTCAACCTGCCCGCCAAAAACAAAATGACCGAGCCGTGGTATCAGGATTTTCCCAGCGAGTCGATTCCCGAATACATCACCGCGAATGGGGTCACCGTGCGGGTAATCGCGGGCAGCAGCAACGGCGTGGCGGGCGTGGTCTCGCGCGAAATCACCGAGCCGCTGTATCTGGATATTCATGTGCCTGCGGGGGCTTCGTTTTCGACGGCGATACCCGCTACGCATAACGCCTTCATCTATGTTTATCGCGGTGCGGTGGAGGTGGGCGGTGTGCAGGTGGACGCGCAGCGTATGGGGATTTTGAGCAATACGGCGGGAGCCGATGGTGTGACGCTCACCGCTCGTGCGGATGCGCGCTTGATTTTGATCGCAGGCAAACCGCTCAACG
This sequence comes from Gallionella sp., assembly GCA_049276435.1. Taxonomy (GTDB): domain Bacteria; phylum Pseudomonadota; class Gammaproteobacteria; order Burkholderiales; family Gallionellaceae; genus Gallionella. The sequence goes on from JBASWK010000092.1 coordinate 45,567, forward strand.
AACCCATCGTGCAATACGGACCGTTTGTGATGAACACGCAGGCAGAAATACATCGGGCACTGGATGATTTTCGTTCTGGGCGTTTTGCGTAAATTTGTCCAGCATGTTACGGGGAGGGAAACACAAATGAATATGATGAAATAGACCTTTTTGAAGAACAGGTGTAACGCAGCCCACTCCCGTAGGTACGAATTCATTCGCACGCTTTTTGGGCAATGATTGATGAGGCGAAAACCGTGCGAATTTGTCGCACCTACGCCATCGGCGAGGGCGAGTGGACGGATGTCGGCACCGTCGCCAATGAAATTCAAATCAAGTTTCACCTTGTCGTTAATGCCGTACCCAGTAAGCCGTAATTTTACTTTCAACCATTATTTAGGATAACACCATGAAAAAAATCATTGCCCTGACCTTCGCATCCCTATTGTCTTCCGTGGCTTATGCCGCACCAGAAACTTATGTGATCGACGCTTCGCACTCTATGCCGCGCTTCGAGTACAGCCACTTTGGCTACTCTTTGCAACTCAGCCGCTTTGACTCAGTTGACGGAAAAATTACCCTTGATCGTGCCGCCAAATCTGGCTCGGTGGAGGTGACCATTGATGCCAAGTCGGTCAACACGGGCTCGACTTTGTTCAACGGTCATATTCAGGGCGAAGACTTTTTTGACACCGAAAAATATCCCACTATCACGTTCAAGTCGAGCAAGGTGAAGTTTGAGGGCGATAAAGTGGTTTCCGTGGATGGTGATCTGACGGTTAAAGGCATCAGCAAGCCCGTGACGCTGACCGTCAATTCCTTCCTGTGCATGCCGCATCCAATGATGAAGAAGGATGCCTGTGGCGCGACTGCAACCACTAAGGTTAAACGCTCTGATTTCAATATGGGCAAGTACGCGCCTTATGTGGGTGACGAAGTGACGCTGACGATTCCAGTGGAGTCGGTGAAGCAGTAATTTCATGCGTAGGGTGGGCACGTTTTGGGTACCCACGCTGTACGTCAATGGGAAAACACGTGGACACAAAAAACGTGTCCACCCTACCTATCGGATTGTTTTGATTTCAATGAGTACCGACCCTGTTCACCCCAGCCACACTCGGCAAGTTGCAATTGAAGAACCGTATCGTCATGGCACCGTTAACGCGCTGCCGTGCAATCGGTATGCGTATCTCGCCCTACGGCGTATTTAGCGGCATGGCTCCCGATGCCGAAATGGATGCGCTGTATGAACGATTAGTTGCGGAGCTGAATTCCCTCGACCTAGTGTATATCCATGTCGTCGATCACAGCTCAATGGGCGCACCAGAAGTCAGCCCCGCGCTGAAGCTCAGGATGCGCGTGCTATTCAAAGGCGAGTACATCCTCTCTGGCGGTTATGATGCCATACATGCCAATGCCGACATTGATGCCAACCTAGGCGATCTGGTGGCCCTCGGTCGTTCATTCATCGCCAACCCCGACCTGGTGCAAAAAATGAAGCACGGCACAGAACTCACAGCATCCGACTTCAGTACGTTCTATACGCCAGGCGAGCAAGGTTATACCGATTACTAATTTGTGACGGCAAGGTATATACCCATCTCCTTTCCTTCCCCACGCAATTACTCCGCCTTAAGGTACTTGCTTGGGTCAACAGGTTTGCCAAAGCGGCGAATTTCAAAATGTAGGCGCGTTTGATTGGTGTCGGTACTCCCCATTTCCGCAATCTGCTGCCCCGCTTCGACCCGCTGCCCTACCTTCACCAACAACACGCTGTTGTGGGCATAGACTGAAACATACTTGGCATTGTGTTTGATCAGCACCAAGTTGCCGTAGCCCTTTAATCCATTGTCACTGTACGCCACCTCGCCTGATGCCGCAGCGAACACGGGCTGCCCCAGTGTACCTAGGAAATCCACGCCTTTATTCTGCCGTATCTTGACAGGATCAAGGGTGAGGAACTTACTCTGTGTAGGCATTACCCACTTTAAATTATCGTCCTCACTCGCATCAATAACAGGTGCCTCGGCGGGCGGTGCATTGGCAGGGGAACAAACGATATTTTGTGGGGCGTACAGGTACTGCATAGGCTGCACGGGCTTTCCGAAACGCTGCATTTCAAAATACAATGCGGCAGATTCGTCCTCGCGCCGACTGCCCATGGTGGCAATTTTTTCACCTTGGGCAACATGCTGTCCTTTTTTAACCAGCAATTGGTGGTTGTAAGCATAAGTGGTGGTGATATTGGCATGATGCTTAATTTTAATCAGCCCCCCACTGTCCGACGTTCCGCTATATTCAACCACCCCCGCAGCACTCGCCACGATCGGTTGCCCAAGCTCCCCCAAAATCTCAACGCCCACTCGCTTAGGGTCTTCTGTCAATGCGTCAACCAATAAGCCATCTGTTGGCATCATCCAAACGGGCTGGTGTTGCCTTGAAACCAACAAAGGGATCAATGACTGCGCAAGTTGCGCAGCGGTCACACCTTGATCAAGGGTCTTCAGCCACGTTTTCTGAGTCTCCGCGTCTAAATATTGATTTTTCTCTACCAAAAATCGCATCATAGCGATGAAAGCACTGCGATGCGCGTCCTCTTCAAACTCGCGGTCGATGTATGCCAAGACCGTCTCGCGCGAGTTAGTCGCGGTAAAAAAATCCCAAAAGTACAGTTGTGCCGCTTGAATGTCGATTGCCGTCGTCTGAGACGGTTGAGTACGGGTTGCGGCAAGCTGATTCTGTGGCATCGTCTCGGCGACGCAGCCCATTCCCAACGCGCAGCAACCGACTATCCACAACAGCTTTTTCACCCGCGTTTGCACCGCATCGCGCCCGCTTGCTATTTCAATTTTGTAAATCAAAACATTCTCCTAAACACTAAAATGAGTGAGGGTGGTAAACAAAGAGCCGCATGGTGCGGCTCTTTACATTCCATTTCAAAATCAAAGCGAGGTTAAAAATATCGTAGGGTGCGCCGTGTACACCATGGTGCATAAAATGCACCCTACGTCATTATCGCTGCATTGAAATAAAAATGGACTCATGGCACTACACCAACGCGGCTGCCAAGCGTGCTAAGGCTTTTTCCAAATTTTGCATGGACGTTGCAAAAGACAGGCGAATATAGCCTTCGCTACCAAAAGCGGATCCTGGCACCACGGCGACTTCCGCCTGTTCCAATAAATAGTTAGACAACGCAACATCCGTTGCAGCCGCAATCGTGCCTCGCGCATGGAGTTTGGCAATCACAGGGCGCACATCAGGGAAGGCATAAAACGCGCCACCCGCCATGATGCAGCTCACCCCTGGAATCGTATTCAGGGCATTGACCACGAACACATGACGTTCACGGAAGGCTGCCAACATGGGGGTAATACAACCTTGATCGCCATTTAAGGCGGCTTCGGCGGCGACTTGTGAAATGGACGTGGGGTTGGACGTGCTTTGCGATTGCACATTTTCCATCGCGGTGATGATGTATTCAGGCCCTGCGGCATAACCGATACGCCAGCCTGTCATGGCATACGCTTTGGATACGCCGTTCAGTACCATAGTGCGGTCGTATAAATCAGGACACGCATCCAAGATATTCACGAATTTAGCGTCGGTCAGGGCGATATGTTCATACATATCATCCGTAGCAATCAAAATTTGCGGATGTTTGCGCAACACCGCGCCCAAGGCTTGCAGGTCTTCCAAAGTGTAAACCGCGCCAGATGGATTGCTAGGGCTATTAATCACCAGCATTTTGGTCTTGGGCGTAATCGCGGCTTCCAGTTGCGCAGGCGTTAATTTAAAACCTTGCTCGATACCTGCTTCGACAATCACGGGCTTACCTTGCGCAATAATCACGATGTCGGGATACGACACCCAATATGGTGCGGGAATAATCACTTCATCCTCAGGATTGATGAATGCCAAGGACAAATTAAAGAAGCTTTGTTTACCGCCACAGGACACCAGAATTTGCTTGAGATTATAGGTCAGGTTATTGTCGCGCTTGAGCTTGGCAATCACCGCTTGTTTCAAACTAGCCGTGCCGCCGACGGGGGTGTATTTGGTAAAACCGTTGTTGATCGCGGCAATGGCGGCATCTTTGATATGCTGCGGGGTATCGAAATCAGGCTCGCCTGCACCCAGTCCGATAATATCCTTACCTTCTGCTTTCAGCTTAGCGGCACGCGCGGTGACTGCAAGCGTAGGAGAAGGTTTAATGGCTTGCACGCGTGTAGAGAGTTCCAAGATAATTCCTTTAGGAAAATAATTAAGTAAGGGTTAAAGTATGGGCGAATTATACTAGCAGTTTTACAAATCCGCAGACTCCCGCTCAACGTTTAAGGTTGAATCATGGATGACAACCCGCTTAAATTAACCCACGCCAATTGACATGCCCCTGAACCCACGCTGCTGGCAGCTACTCACCTTACTCGCTGATGGTCACTTCCATTCTGGCACAAACTTGGCGCGAACACTGAACGTGTCACGTGCAACGATCAGCAATGACTTACAAATCGCTGTTCAGCTTGGCATAGCCTTGCAACGCATACGCGGACGGGGTTATCGTCTGAGCCAAGCGTGGCGGCCGCTAAACGCCCCGCAAATCAACACGGCATTGGGTGACACCGCATCGCGCCTATCGCTCGACATTCAACTGCAAAATGCCTCTAGCAATCTTGCACTACGACAACAAGCAAGCCTAGGCGCACCCAGTGGCAGTGTCTTAGCAGTTGAATTGCAAACGGCAGGTCGCGGGCGGGTGGGGCGAACTTGGCACTCAGGCTTAGGCAACGCGTTAACATTTTCAATATTGTGGCGATTCGAGGGCGGGTTTAGCCGCTTAGCGGGATTAAGTTTGGCGGTAGGGATAGGCGTATTACGTGGATTACGCGCAAGTGGCATCGAAGGTGTCCAACTCAAATGGCCCAATGATCTACTCAGTCCAAATGGTGGCAAACTAGGGGGAATATTGATAGAAGCGCGCGGGGAAATATCAGGCGCATGCGCGGTGGTGATCGGTATCGGATTAAATTGCACCCTGCCCCACAGCCTCGCCCAGCAAATAGACCAACCTGCCGCCGCACTGGATCAACTCACCCGCCACTTCGTTGACCGCAACCTGCTGCTCGCACAGATTTTGCCGCAATTGGTCGCGGTACTGGACGAATTTAGCTTAGCAGGATTCGCCCCTTTTCATGCCGAATGGGAACAGCACCACGCCCAACAAAACCAGCCTGTCCAATTAAAAATGCCTGATGGCAGCCGCTGTCACGGCATTGCACGCGGGGTCAATACACAAGGTGAACTCCGCCTGCATACACCTCAAGGTGAACAACTACATCATTCGGGCGAAATTGCAGTAAGCCAACCCTAATTCCGTTTTCATTTCAATACAATAATCATTACGTAGGGTACATTTCATGCACCATGGTGCGCATAGCGCACCCTACCTTTTGATTTTGAAATGAAATAATGGTCTACTACAAATCAAAAACCGAACTGTGAGCACGAAGCTGTCGCACCCACAGAATGACCTACCATCAACCGCAGCCCCTATGGTTGCACCTGCACCGTAAACGTCACGGCACCACTCGCAGCGGGGGCTAACGTCCCCGTAAAGGTGTAGATAATCGACCCTGATGCACCCACTGCTGGATTGGTGATGCTACACACCGTGAAGTTAAGCGGCAAAGTACCGCAACCCGCACTTTGGAACGTCGTGTAAGCAGGTGTTGCATCGTGGATCACCACATTAGACAGCGGTCCTGTGCTGCTGTTGGTGTACACCACCGTGTAGACAATGTTCGTCCCTGGCGACGCAGTTGGGGTGTTGACCTGCTTGACCAACGACAACCCTGCCGCCGTAGGTTGCCCTACCGTGGTGGTATCGTGCCGTACATAACTAAAACTAACTCCTGCGGTTGGATTGGCGAAAGTTGAGGTGAAAAGCGCGGTCAAAGTCAAGGCATTTTGTGCATTAACAGGCACGTTAGCGGGGACAAACTGCTTCACTAACAAGCACACTTTTTGATCTGCTGTCAGCGCAACGGAAGCCGCCACCAGCACATCTGCCGCCCCAATCACACCATCACAATTCGCATCGACATAAATCAGCTCGCTCCATCCTGTGAGTGCGGGTGAAGATGATTTGGTGTAACTAAATGCCACACTCCCCGCCGTCCCCGCCACAAAATAATGGGGATAGAACACAATTGAGCCTGGGAAAGCCGTTTGCACACCATCGGTGACGAACTGGTTATCGGGTACATCACCAAAACTCAACCCCGTATAAGTCGTTCCCGCCACCACATTGAACGCGGTCACCGTGTCGGTACTGCGCGTATACGTTCCCGCACTCGTGCCAGCACTACCCCCTGTACTCAACATGCCATTCAAGTTGGTTTCCGTCAGGGTAATGACGCCCGTCACCGTACTAGGCAGCACTAAGGTGTAATTGCCCGCCCCGTCTGTGATGGCCGTGCCGCACACGGTACTCGCACAACTGGCTTGATTCGCGGTGATGGTCACCCCTGCAATGCCAAGTTCCGCCCCATCTTGAACGCCGTTGTTTGCCGTACCACCGCCCGCACCTGTGTCTTTGAAAACCGTCCCTGTGATGCTAGAACCACCTGCACCCGTAAAGGTATTGGTTTGGGTACACACAATCGCTCCGTCCGCCACGCCAACGGTCAAGACATTGCCGCTCAACCCTGTTGTGCCTGTACACGCCAAGGTCGCGGTGTAATTCGCAGCCGACCCCACCGAGAAGGCTTCGGCAATCGTAATCACTGCCCCATTGCTCACGCTTTGCGCCGTCCCCGTGTCCAATTTGCCCGCAGTCGTCGCAATTGAGGCAAGCGGCGTTAAGCCTGTTGCGGTGATGTTCACGGCATCATTCAGTGTTGCCCCCACCCATTGCTTGCGCAAGGTCAGTGTTTTTGCAGACGGCAGCAAATGCGTAAAGGTACAGCTAATGCGCGCACCATCGACAATACTGGTTGAAGGAATCGTCAGCACACTGCCCACGAGAGTCGCAGTATCGCCCCCCTGTAAACCTGTACAACTCGCCCCACTCAACACAAATCCGCCAGATAACGCGCCATCCGTGATGACCGTGGCGACCCCTTTACTGCTCAACACCACTTCAGTCAACGCCGCTGTCGTGGCACTCACTCCCGCTGTCGTGGTGGTAATGGTGGTCGCACTGATAGGCAAGCCATTCGTCCCTGTAAACGTAAAACTCCCTACGCCGCCATTCGACACACTGTTTACCGTCACCAACGCGATTTTATTCACATTGGTAAAAGTACAGCTGATGTCTTGCTGGTTTTTGGTCGCACCCCCCGCCGTGGTCGGCGCTGTCACGGTGGCAGCCGCCCCCGAACCCGATGCAAGCAGGGTGTTATCGGCATTACGACACGCCCAAGTGGTGAGGTAATTCGCCAAACTGGTCGCGCCCTGCCCTGTTTCTGTGACGGTATACGTTGTACCTTCGGTTGCAAAAAACGAGGCGACCGCCGAGGGGGTTGCATCGTGTCCCACATTGGTACGGCTAGACACCCCAGAAGGTGCGGCGGGTGATAAAGTCAGCACAAAGCGTCCCGCATCACTGGTTGGGGAAAGTTGTTTTACGGCACGAATCCCCACATAAACAGGTAATGTATCCGTGCCTGCTGCCGCATTGGTTTTTCCTTCCAAAGAGGTAATGGCATGAATTGGCACGGTATTCACGTAAGACCGTGCGGTATCCGTCATCACATCCACCAAGATCGAACACGCCGAATCCACACCCAGAAAACCATTTGATAGCGTAATGGATGTGCCACTCGCGACAACCGTCCCCCCACCGCAATTACCGCTGACATTCGGGGTAGGCGATACCGTCAAGCCCGTTTGTGTGCCGCCCAGGGTCAAATCATCTACAAAACCAAGTTGAGTTAACGGTGTATCGCTGGCATTGGTGATCGTAAAGGTTAAACGAATAGGCTGATTCACCACCGCAGGATTAGGTGTAAAGGCTTTAGCAATACTCACACCCGCCAAATTATTTAAATTGGCCGCCCCTTGCAGGGTGTTTTTCCCCCCATTGGCACTGGTGAGTGCATTCACAGGAATGGTGTTGGTTAATACATTTCTCACATTCATGGTGACATTCAAGGATACCGTACACGACCCTGATGCAGCGACCACCCCGCCACTAAACGACCATGATGCAGAACCCGTCGCAGCCCCTGTAAAGGTGCCACCCGTACACGTTGTTTGAGGATCGGCGGGGGCCCCCACGGTCATGCCCGTCGGCATGTTATCGGTAAAAGCCAGCCCCGTTTGGATAAAGTTATTCTGATTGTTAATGGTGACCGTTAAGCGACTGACCGACCCCCCCGTGACGCTGGCAGGGCTAAAGGCTTTTCCTATGCCCAAGGTGGGGGCGACAAAATTGATGGTCGCCGAAGCCGCGTTAATGTTAAAACGCCCTTCTGTGCTGGTCAACCCTGTCCCCACCACCCCAGTGCCAATGGGGATGGTATTGGTTGCAGGTCCTGTTGGGCTGGCACTGCCCAATTTAACAGGAACGGTAATGTGACAAACCCCATCCACCGCACCTTGTTTTGAAGGAATCACCCCGCCCGTGAGCTGAATAATGCGCGTGCCTGCAACAGCCGTCACCAGCGCGGTGCTTTGCGAACCATCCGCCGTACAATCCGTGGTCGCCACTGCCGTGGTATAAGGTGCGCCTGCCACGATCAAGTCATTCGGCGTAGTCGCAGGCAAGTTATCCCGCAGACTTGCCCCTGTTAAAGGGATCGCTTCTGGATTAGTCACGGTAATGGTTAGCATCGCAACCCCCGAAAAACTCAGATCCGTTGGCTGGAAGGTTTTACCGATTGTGAGTACATTGGTGACCGTCAGATCAGCACTGGCTGTGACCGTGTTAGCCGCAGCACCATCACTGGAAAGAATATCCCCCTTAGCAAGCGTGTTGGTCAATGTCCCTGGTTGAGTAGGTGTCACATCAAAAGTAATACTACAGTTTTGGTTAGGCACTTGATTCATCGTCAGTGCCACCACAATTTGATTGCGCGTAGGCGAAACCGTGGTGCTGGCAATGACGGGCGTGGCAACAGGTGCGGTACAACTTGCGGTCACATTAGGCACCGCTGCAACGGTCAAGCCAACAGGCAAATTATCCGTCACAATCGGATTGACCGTATCCCCCACGCTACTCGATACCCAGCTAATAGTCGCCGTACTATTTTGCAACAAGGTAATGGTAGTAGGACTAAACGATTTGCTTGGCGTGATCAAGACCGATGGATCAATCACTGAAAAATTCGCACTTGCCGAAACCGCTGTCGTTTGCTGGCTGCTGGTGATGGAGACATTATTGGTTTTTGGCACACCCGTGACCAAATTACCCACCACATCCACGCTCACGCTGCAACTTGCGTTGGCAGCCAAGGTACCGCCTGATAAAGCGACACTATTCGCCCCTGCAACCGCAGTCACACTGCCGCACGTGGTGCTGACGTTTGGAATAGTATCAACCAGTATATAACCAACCCCCAAATTTAATGGGAAGGTGTCTGTGAACGCCAAGGCAGTTTGAGGAGCCGCAGTGTGATTGACGATCGTAATGGTTAATCTGGTTTTCCCCCCTGTGACCACCGTGCCACTCGAAAAGGACTTCGCCACACTCAAGGCATTGGCGGTTAAATTTGCCGTTCCCGTCACCGCAGTGATATTCTCGGTCAAGCTGGTCTTGGCGGTAACTGCCACACTGTTTGTTCTATTCATAAACGCCGTGGTACTCACCACAGACACTTCAATATAACAACTCCCCCCCACCGCAAGCGTATCCGTCACCGCCCCGACCAGTCCAACAACATTCGTACCCGCAGCTGCCGTGAGTGTTCCACCGCAGGTATTCACAGGTGTAGTCGCACTGGAAACCACCAACCCCGTCATGGAGGCAGGGAACGTATCGGTAAAATTAAGGCTATTGACACTCACACTATTCGGATTGGTGATAGTAATGCGCATCAACGCCACATCCGCGCCGTCGGCAAGAATTGTGCCTGCCACATTGGCAGGATTCACGGTAAAGGTTTTTGCCACGGTCAAAGTAGCAGCACCGACGACCAAAGAAGCCGTTGCAGGCGCAGTCCACAACGAGGCGGGCGTAGCGGTGATCCCCAGTTCAGGAATCGTGTTGGTTTTCGCCCCTGATACATTACCCACAACATCGACCCGCACTGTGCAGATTTTTTGTGCGGCTGAAGTCCCCGCCGCCAACGCAAAGCCGCTCAAGGTCACAACATTGCCACCCGCAGTTGCATTCACCGTGCCAGGCGTACAACCCACACCACCCGTGTTGATAATATTGGGCGGATTAGCAATCACCATCCCTGTCTGCGTCGAAAAATCATCGGTTACATTGATGCCCGAAAAAGCGACTGTCGTATTATTGGTGACGTTAATCGCCAGCTGAGTGACCGCCCCTATCGCCACGGGAGAAACCGAAAAGCTTTTGGTCATTTGCAAGCCTTCCAACCAAAGGGCTGGGGCAGGACTGGCAACGGCATTGGTGACACCCTCCGTGGTGGTAATCGCCCCAATACCAATAGAATTAGGATAAGACCCCGCCGAGGAAGTCCCCGTCACTCTGACCGTGACCGTACAAGTTGCATTAGGCCCTATTGTGCCACCACTAAAATTCAAACTCGCATCCCCAGCTACAGGTGCGAATATTGCACTCGCAGCTGCCTTTCCGAAGTAACACCCAGTGGATTTTGAAGGTGATCCCACCACAACCAAACCCCATGGAAAGGTGTCCGTCCAGGTCACATTATTAAGTGTCGCAGTCGCATCATTATTTTTGACTGAGATGGTTAAGGTGCTGTATTGCCCCATAAAAACCGAATTTGGCGAGAAATTTTTTGCTGAAAAAGTGGGCGGCGCAATGGTGCTAATGATCAAATTCGTGGTAGTCGTAGCCCCCTTCCACGCCTTGCTCCCATTACTATCGGACAAGGCGTTAATTTCACCCGCCACCCCTGCTAATGTACCTGCAACAATGGTGTTTGCCGTTGATGCCATGGCGGCTAAGGCAGTAACATTCACAAGCACATAGCATGAACTATTTGCCGCCAGTGTGCCGCCTGTCAAGGAAACGCTTTGCGCACCCGTCGTGACAACCCCCGCACCACACGTCGTCAAGGCATTGGGTATGGTCGCAATTTGCAAGGCAGGTGCGCCGCCTACGGTGGCGACATAATTGGCGAAATCATCGGTAAAAGATAACGAATTGTAGCTTTCTGTGAGCGAGGGATTGGTGATGGTAATTTTAAGCTTGAACGTATCCCCCACGTTCATATCGGTCACATTGCCAGTATCAAGGGCATTTCTAAATACCTTGCCAGCGGTCAGGCTGGTGGAAGTTAAGTTTGCCGCTTTGGCGACGGCGTTAGACTTGTTCTGGTCATTTCCAATGTTACCTATAGGAATGTTATTCACTAAAAGACCTTGCGAGGTTGCTTTAACAGGAATAAAAGCATCGCAAATCCCACCAGGGGCTAAAGAAACACCACCGCCTAAGGTCGCAATACTATTGGTCACATCAAACGTGACGCTCCCCGTACCGCAATTAGTGTAGGTAATCGCCCCTCCCGTCCATACCATGCCAGTGGGAAATGTATCCGTCCATGTGACATTGGTTAAAGTGGTGGCTCCATCATTATTTTTAACGCTGATTTTCAGCTGCGTACTCCCACTCCCCACCACAATAGAGTTGGGCGTAAAGGTTTTGGTGGAAATCGTCGGAGCTGCCAGTGCAGAGGCTGAAATCGTCAAGTTCGCCACCGTAGCATTAGCTGGAGTATCGAGTCCGCCCGTCAATATGCCCGTGCCATCTGCCAAAGCGGTAACACCCCCTAGAATCACATTTATTTTGCTGGTAATCGCTGCGGTGGCTTGAACATCGACTTCCACATAACAAGTGGGGGTTGCATTCCCAGCACTCCCTGCGGCCAAAACCCCACCACTTAATGCAACCGTTGATGCGGTCGTGGTCACGCCCGTGGTACTGGGTGTGCCTGTCGCATTACAGGTCGTCACTGCATTGCCAGGATTGATCACCGTAAAGGTGACGGGCAAGTTTGATCCCCCCGCGACAAAACTATCGGAAAAGCTGAGGTTATGGTAGCTATCAGTGGACTTGTTGGTGATTTCAATCCGCAGCTTGGTCGCGGTATTAGTACTCATCGTGGCAGGTGAACTGATACCCCCTAACTTTTGAACGACCGTAAAAGCACTGACCGTCGTGAGCGTGACTGAAGCTGCGGCCGTGTTGCTCGTACCTTGGTCATTGGTCACGATGCCAATCGGCATGGTGTTGACAAAGTTCGTCCCTTGTTGCACTGCCGTCACGGGAATCGTTGCAATACAGGTTGCGTTCGAGACAATAGATGCGCCGCTCAAGGTGATTCGGGTGTTGCTCAAGGTCGTCGTCACCACGGGTGTCCCTGTACAGCCCGAAAAAGCCGCCGCCCCCGTGACGATCATCCCTGCTGGCAAATCATCTACCCAACCCACATTGGTAAAGGTAGTCGCATCGTTATTTTTAACACGAATAGCCAAACTAATGACTTGCCCCACAAAACTGGTTGCCGTAGATAAAGTTTTGCTCAGTGTGGGTGCAGTGTAACCTGTCACCGACAAGGCAGCACTCGCCACATTGATATTACTGGCGGTGCCTGAGGCAATCGCACCAATGGCTAAGGTATTGGTTTTCGTGCCGATATTCAAGCCAGAAGGCACAACCACATCAACCGACACCGTACAGACCTTGGGTGCAAGAAACGTTCCCCCAGCAGGAATAACCCCATTACTTAAAGAAACGACCTGACTCCCTGGATTCGCCGTCACCGTCCCCGAACAACCCACTCCTGTAACCACCGCATTGGGCGTGGGGGCGACAACCAATCCTGTTTGCAGGGAAAAATCATCGGTAAACGCCAAGTTGCTATAGGGTGCTTTGGACGTGATGCTGATCGACATCGTGGAGACTTGATTGGTTTTGACGCTAGCAGGGTTAAAAGCTTTACTGGCACTGAATGACTGAACCGCAATAGATTGACTAGAGGGAGAGGCATTCGTCGCATTTTGATAACTGGTAATCGCGCCCACGGGTAAATCAATGCTGTAATTACCCTGTGCATTACCCGTGATAGGGATGGTAATCGTACAGCTTGCATTCGGTGCAATCGTGGCAGCACTTAACGCAATTGCCGTCGTGCCTGTGGTAGCAGTGATCGCGGGTGTGCCACAATTACCGTTATCCGTTGCCACCCCATTGACTTGCAGCCCCGTCGGCAAGGTGTGCGCCCAACCTGTTTGCGTCAATGTTTTGGTGACATCGGTGTTAATGACACTGATCGTCAGGTTGGCAGTTTCGCCTAAGTAAATCAAAGAATGATCTAAACTGGTGCTTAAGGTCGGTGCGGCAAAGATGTTGATGGTCAATGTCGCTTCAAATGCCGAATTCGTATAGTACGGGCTGGAAGTTAAAGTAAGCGCGGGTACAGCATTGACACTCACTGAGTTAGGAGGGAGGGAGCTTCTGACTGGCACACTCACGGTACATTGACTTTGAGGTGCGACAGTCCCCCCTGTCAAAGACATCGTACTGGTGCCAGGCGTTGCCGTCAAAGTACCGCCACAATCAGTCGTGATAGCGGGTGAGCTTTGAATCGTCATATCGGCAGGCAGGTTGTTGGTCCAACCAACACTGGTCAACTGGGCATTACTGTCATTAAACACATACATAGACAGAATACTATAATCACCAGGATTGACCGTAGAGGGCGAGAATCCAGAGCCTAACGATACCGCATAAACAGACACCGCACTGGATAAGCCCCAAACCAAAACAGCCGCGAGCAAAGTTTTAAAATTACGAAATATATTCATTTGTCTAACGTTCCATGTCATGTTTACGCTATTCATCGCCATGATGTGCGTTGTTTATCACTGCTTACTCTGATTAGATAAAGGCTGTCTTTGTTCAGGCAGACCAGTTTGATGCGAAACTTCAATTCCCTCTCCCACAAGCGGGAGAGGAGGGAAAGCGTTAACCACAAGTTCAACATTCCCTCCCCCTAGCAGGGGGAGGGTTAGGGTGGGGGTTGAAATTTAGCTACTTGCAGTGCAGGCGTGAAAGTCGGGTTAAAACCCGACCTACGACCCTAAAACTTAGAGGTGACTACATCTCTATCTTTAGCGAAGTTCTGGCATGTGCAACGATATTTTCATAGGTCATCGCCAACGCCTCCGTCGCTAAAATCATTTTGCGCAAATTAAATGCAAAAGCCTCTGCATCCGCTTCATATTCATGCGACAGTTTATTTCTCACAGCTCGGAGTTCTAGCATTTCTTCTGATGACATCGCCAATACGCCCACCTTTTCAGCAATGGCGTAATTCTCAATGGCGGTATTCACCTTCTCTCCTGATGCAGCTAACCATCGCCGCAACACTTTATCGGCAAGGTAATCCTGAAAGCGGGCAAACCGAGCGCAAAACCCACTTACTCGTTCCTTTTTAATTTCATCATGCGACAAATCTTCGACCCATTGCGCATCAATTTTTTCTTGGGATAACCAGCTGTAAGAAAAATCTAGTTCGCGCTTAATTGCCATGCCGTGTTGCAGGGTCACCATCAAGTGTTCGTTTACATTCATAGCAATACACCTTGTTTCCCCTCTAAATGGATGCGCTGCAAGGGCGTTGCTTGGTCTTGTACCACCACATCTATCGGTAATAAATCGCCTAATTTGTACCCAATGCGTGCCACTAATTTGCTGGCTTTGTCTGCTTTATTAGCTTCAAGGCAAGGGGTTTCAATGTATAAATCAATGTCGCCACCGCGAGCCGTATCATCTGCCCGCGAGCCAAACAATCGAACCGTTGCATCAGCACCAAACAATTCGCTGACGGACGCGACAATTGCTAATCGTTGATGTTGGGTAATTCTCACTGTTTATGACTCCTGTTGATAAGGCATTAGTATCTACACAACTTTCGTAGGTCGGGTTTTAAGTAGTAGCGTATAAGTAATCGTGTATTTTTAATCTAATCAAACCAACCGTGGGTACGACAAATTCGTACGCTTTTGGGTGAAATCTCCCCGTCTTACCTGAATGGCACTTACTTAAGCTCAAAACCCCCGATGCGGCACGGATTAACATTTTTTCACCATCCTCTAAAAGCGAGCTGAACTACCGTTCCTTCCCCTTCAGAGGGGGAGAGCGAAGCGAGGGGGCAATTAGGATGGGGATGGGTTCGTTCTCTGCACACACCCCCATCCCCACCCCAACCCTCCCCTTGAAGG
>JBASWK010000093.1:0-5487 GCA_049276435.1 Gallionella sp.
GAGCAAATAACGAGCAAATTCGCCACTTGCAATACTAGTACGCGCTAATTACATGATTAAGATAGGTATTTTTTGGTGGATGTTAAAGAGGGGTTAAAATACCCGAAAATTTAGGCGCGGGTGCTTAGCCTACCTCCACCCACTCACCCCCGCCAAAAATCAAGCCGCTTCGCACAGTCTTATGCGGATAAACGCTTTGCATGGCGGCGCGGTATTCGTGCAGTTGGGGGTGATAGCGCGGGGCTTCGTTGGGATTGCCTGATTTGTAATCCAGCACCCAGATTTCGTTTTCAAATTCCACTAGGCGATCCATGCGACGCACTTCGCCGTCGGCGTTGACGTAAGCGACTTCGTTGCTGGCGGTTTGGTGTAGCGTGGCATCGAAAAATTTGACCAGATGCGGGGCGGTTAAAATATGTTCTGCTTGCGCCAATACTTCGGAAAAATGCGGTTCAGGAATCAGCAATTCAGCTTGTAAATCAGCTACATCATTGTGCGGTTCGGTGAGCTTTTCCAATAAATTATGTAGCCAAATCCCATAGCGTTGCGCATCGGTTTGATGGGGTTTAAGGTTGCCCGTCGGCAAAGGTTGGGTCAGGCGAACGTCAAAATCAACAGGCAGCGTAGGTGCGAATTTATTCGCACGTTCTTCGCTCAACCCAACCCGTGCGAATGAATTCGCACCTACGTCCCCCACCGCCGCACTCACCCGCTGATACCAACTGTTTTCCAGCAATTTGCCATTGCCGCTGACGAATAAAATTTGTTTGGCACGGGTCATGGCGACGTAGAGCAAATTGAGGTTTTCGCGTTCGGCGAGTTTGGCTTCGGTGGCGAAAAGCGGTGCACGCGCAGCACCCTGACTGGCTTTGTCGGTGTAAAGCGAAAAATGCGTGGGGCGAGTGGAGTCGGTTTGCCAATCCACCAACACGTCAAATCCACGGTCAGCGGGCGGTTTGATGTTGCTGTCCAACAGCCACACGATGGGGGCTTCCAAGCCTTTGGATTCGTGCACGGTGTAGATGCGCAGCGCGTTGCCCGCATGACTCACCGTGCCCTCACAGGGCGATTCGTTGTCGTCCGCTTGACGCAATTCCGCCAGAGCGCGCAAAAAGCCTGACAAGCTGGGATAGCGTCCCGCGTCGATGTCCAACGCGATTTCGATAAACGCCTGCAAATTTGCCAACACCGTGGCGCGCAGCGCGTCGTCACTGGCAGCGGCATAACGCGCTTGGGCATCGCCTTGGAAATAAATTTTGTCCAATAAATCATGCACGGGCAGTTTTTCCGCCCAGTTTAACCAGTCCGCCAACAAGTCATGCGCCCGTTGCAAACTCGGCGCGGCATTGCCTGATTCGACCCAAAATTGCAGCTTTTTCCACCACGTTTTCGTATCTAAAACCGCTTCCACCGCCATTAAATCGTCATCGGTACAGCCAAAAATCGGCGAACGCAGCGTATGCGCCAGCGGCAAATCCGCAAACGGGGTCATTAAAAATGTCAGCAAAGCCTGAATATCCAAGGCTTCCAGCGTGTCCAACAAACCGCCACGACGCGAACTCAGATGCGGAATATGGCGGTCGCGCAGCGCGGCTTCGTAGATTTTCAAATGCGTGCGGCGGCGCACCAGCACCATGATGTCGCCGAATTCAGCGGGGCGAAGCTGCCCTTCGTCGTTGATTTGCCACTGCCCGACAATTTCTAAAATTTTGTCCGCCAACTGCGCCGCTTCACCCTCGCGTGCGCCAGCAGCCGCAGCGGGATAGGCTGCCAACAAAGGATTGCGCAATTCGCCTGTCGGCGCGACTTCGGGCGAATCTTCGGCTTCGGCTAAGGGCAACACCTCCACCCAACCCGCCAAATGCTGCTGCGCGGACAGATGATTTTCAAAACCGTCATATTGCGCTTCGCCGTCCCCCCGTTGCGCCAAGGGCAAAAACACGCCGTTGACCGCCGCCAAAATCGCGGGTGCATTGCGGCGCGTGGTATTTTGCGACAAACAAATCGCGCCCGATTTTCGCAATTGCTCGCGCACCACGCCAAACAAGCGCGCATCGGCGCGGCGGAATCGGTAAATCGACTGCTTGGGATCGCCCACCACAAACACCGTCGGCAAACTCCCCGCCGCCTGCGCCGCATCAAACCACGCTTGCAAAATTTGCCATTGCAGCGGATTGGTATCCTGAAATTCATCCAATAAAACATGGCGATAGCGGCTGTCCAGCTTGTATTGCAAATACTCCGCGTGGTCGCTATTCACCAACAATTGCCGCACCCGCCATTCCAAATCGGTAAAGTCCAACGCGGGACTTTTCAACTGCTGATAGCAATCCAACAACGCCGTGCCGCAACGCAGCCCCGCCGCATTGAGTTGCTCAATTTTCTGTGCGGTCAGTTGTTCATCCACCGCCAACAACGCCGAGACCAACGCCTCGCCAGCCGCCAGAAATGCCTCCGCATCTTGCCCTTTATTGGCTTTAAGCGAACGCGGTTTGCCCTGTTGCGTGAAACACAACTCCCACAACGCGGCAAAATCCTGCGCCTCTAACGCGGTCAACAAACTATCCGACTTGGTTTTTTGCGCGGCACTGGCGTTTAACACCCCCGCAAAGCCGCGCACCGTGTCGGCAAAGCTCGCGCTGGCAAATGCTGCCGCGACAGGATCACCCGTCGGCACGTTCAATTCCGCCCGCAATTGCGCCATGGCAAACGCCACGAGGTCGTCCTGCCCCGCCGTAAACGCCCACCATTCGCTGCGTTTAGCGGCAAACGTTGCCAACAAATCTTGGGTGTTACTCAAGCCTAATGCCTTGAATAACCACAACATCGCCTGCGCGGTTTCACCGTCTGGTTGTTTTTGCAGCCCTTCCAAAAAGAGCTGATTCGCCTCCTGCCACAACGCCCCCGTTTGATCCAACAACGACACTCCGCCCGCCCCCGCGTTCAACGGCGCACGTTTCAAAATTTGCATAAACCAGCCGTGAAAGGTGTTGATGGTCAACGGCGGCTGCGCCAACAAAAATTGCTGATACAACTGGCGCGCACGCGGCAACAGCGCGTCCAGTTCGTGCGGCTCGACCGCCCGTTGCAACAAAAATGCACGGCAATACGCATCGTCCTGAGTCGCCAACGCATACAACCAATCCCGCAACCGCCCCTGCATCTCCTGCGCCGCCTTGCGGGTAAAGGTAATCGCCAAAATCTCACTCGGCGGCACGCCCTCCAACAACAGCCGCACAATGCGCGACACCAACAGCCAAGTCTTCCCGCTGCCCGCACATGCCTCGACAACGACGGAGTTTTTAGGGTTTAGGGCGCGGGGGTAGTCCATGGTTTTTTTGGGAAGGGGGAAGGGTTAAGGGTTGTAGCCCGTATGCAATACGGGATGGGTATGTGAGCGCGCATTCCCCGTATTGCATACGGGCTACGATTGCTGAACCGTTCAACAATCCATCGTAAAAATTACAACCATCCACACAAGCAATTGTTTTCAACGCAATCATCCAAAATAACAAGACCGCCTTGCAGCGGTCTGTCGCCCTAAAAGCATATCGGCTAAACCAAACGGTTAAAGGGGGAGTCGTGCGTGGATTTTAATACAAAATGCCGAATCGCAAAACTTTATGCGCGTTTCAGGCATTGACCAATCCTTTTCAACAAAAACGGATGCAATTCGAGGCGCATTATGTACTGTCTCGGATAACACGGAAAATCCTCATTGAAAACTTGCCACAAGCCTCTTAAAAGACTATATTCAGTCCGAATCATTTCAAGGAGTTCACCATGCTTGCCGCCAATATCAAACCCATTAGCTACCTCAAAGCCAATGCCGCCGAGGTGCTGAAAAACCTAGCCGACAACCGCGAACCTTTTTTAATCACCCAAAACGGCGAAGCGAGGGCGGTGTTGCAAGACATCGCCAGCTATGAAAACACCCAAGAAACCTTGGCACTGCTAAAAATTCTGGCACTGGGCAACCAAGAAATTGCGGCAGGCAAAACCACGCCTTTAGCCACCGTCGCCCACCGCCTACGCGCCAAGTCCTTCGCATGAACTACCAAGTTTCGCTCACGCACAGTGCCGAGTGTGATTTAGAAGCCATTTATGATTACATTGCCGAAAATGACACGCAAGCAAATGCCAACTATTTGTTGGATAAATTAACGGCTGTCGCCGCAACTTTGGCGCACTTCCCCGAACGCGGCGTATATCCCCAAGAACTCCTCGTCCTAGGCATACGCGAATATCGCCAAGTCCACTTCAAATCCTATCGGCTGATTTATCAGGTTATTGGCAAACAAGTGCTGATTTATTTGATTGTCGATGGACGGCGAGATATGCAGACGTTGTTGATGCGGCGGGTGTTGGGAGGATAGAGATTAAAAGCGGGCGATGCGCTTCTCGCGTTCAGACATTGACCAAATCCACCGAGCAATGCAACAAATCCTCAAGGTAAAACTGCACCCCAAAATACCGCTTCGAGGTCGCCGCCCCGTCAAACGCCACCAACACATCCACATCACTATCCGCCCGCGCCACATCCCGCGCCGTCGAGCCAAACAACGCAAGGCGAGTAACGCCAAACTACGCCACTAAGTGCGCTTTGTGTTGGTGTAGGAGTTTTAGGGTTTCGGTGCGGGTCCTGGTGAGTTTATGGATTATGCAAAATTACGGTAGGGCGACAATAAGCGAAGCGAATTGTGACAAGTATTTGATTTAAAATAAATCTTATATTCGGCGCAATAACGATTGCGCGCTACGCGGGCTACGATTTCTGAGGTTCGTGTCTGCCCCACAGCTTATTGCAAGTTAAAGATCAAGGATATTTGACTCTGTTTCTTCAAGTTCGATTTGCTTTAGCATTTCTTTTGCTTGTTCATAATGAAAGTACCATGTACACCGTCGAGCTAATACAGTGGTGATTTTGTCAAAATTTTCCACTGAGTTAAGTGGGTTATTTGGGTCGTCATTGACAGAAATAAAGTATTCAGTTGGTAAATTCTGTGCTGGTTGCTCAATAGGTAATGGGGTCGTGGCTATATTTTGTGGTTTTATAAACGAAACCAACTGTTGGAATTGCGGCTGTTCAAGCAATCCCGTATCAAATCTTATCTGCCCAACTGAAATGGAGTTATCTCCGCTCCAACCTGCGCCGAGGTGTTTTCGCCCCAACGATTCACTATACTTGTTGAATGCTTGAACCATTTTATGGTTGTATTCTCCCCATTCACTTTCGCTCTTTTCGTCGCCATGTACAAAACTTGGTTGGGGAAAGGTGCAAATAAACATATTCTTTCCTGAAACAATCTTTCTTCTTTCCGTGACACTTGAAGCAGAAATTGTCGTTGGCATTGCCTTATCCCCTCTTTAACATCCACCAAAAAATACCTATCTTAATCATGTAATTAGCGCGTACTAGTATTGCAAGTGGCGAATTTGCTCGTTATTTGCTCGTTATTTGCTCGTTATTTGCTCGTTATTTTCTCA
>JBASWK010000094.1:0-18185 GCA_049276435.1 Gallionella sp.
ATTCTGCCCGCTCTGCCGCAAGCAACGTCACTTTATATAGCTTCACCGAGTATCCTTCGCCTTCTTGAAAAAGAGGACAAAAGTATAGCTTAATCTATGCGGCAGGTCGCGCATGACGCGACACTAGCAAGTTTGCTGATAACCAATGACTCATTGGTATTGTGCCGTAGCTATAAAATACCGCCCCACAAGCATGTATTAACACCACACCAAAGAGAGCGAATACTCGACACGCATCCGCCCAGAAAAGTCGCTTGTTTGACATTTAGAAAAGATGTTTTATTGGCTTGCGTCATTAAGTTGAGTGGCTGGCTGTGTTTGCTTTTGGCTCCCAAGCATTTGTCGATATACCTCAGCAATACGCTCCGCCTGCTGTCGAATATCATAGTGCTGCTCGGCTAGTTGACGAGAACGGATGCCTCTTTGCAGTCTCTCTGCTGGATTGGCAATGAGATGCTGAATTGCATTATGTAGCGCAACAGAGTCTCTCGACTTTACCGCAATGCCCGCTTCTGGCGCAAAGAGCACTTCTGGCAGAGCCGTCCCTTCGAAACATATCGTCGGCTTCCCGAAAGTCATCGCCTCCACCGCCATTAAACCAAATGAGTCTGCAAGTGAAGGCATCAAAAATATATCCGTTGCATCGTACACATCACGCATGACCTCATCATCGTTGATCCATCCTAATTCAACCACTTGGAACCGCGATTTAAACTGTTCAATTCGCCCTTTATCATTGAGCGTTAACAAACAAATGGGCACATCAACCTGTAGTTGCTCTAAAGCCTCTATCACGTATTGCAAGCCTTTGAAGTCGTTCATCACCGAGCGAAAGCACAATACTAAGCGATCCGCCTCAATACCCAGACGTGCTTTTGCTTGTGCTTGATCTCGCGCTTTGAAATATTCAAGGTCTAGCCCGAACGGAATTTTATGGATAGGCACATTTTCAAACAGTGGAGATTGCTTGACCATATTCTCCATCCAACTTGAGGCAACAATCACCTCAAATTTCGATTTGCGATAGGCAATGCTTTTCAGCCAATAGTTGAGTGCGGTGGTATCAAAATTAATCTTGAAATCAGTATTAAGATCAGGACAGCTTCCACAACCAGACTTCCAACGCTGACAAGCAAAAGGATGAATGCAATGCCCCGTCATCGCCCAAGGATCATGCAAGGTCCAAACAGTGGGCTTTAACTCAGTCAGTGCAGGCAAGGACTGCATGCTCAAAAAACCTGAATGTATGATGTGATAATGAACCAGATCGGCTGCTTGAAACTCAGGTAATTTCTTGATATGTCGTCCATTGGTGTACAACTGGGACTGTAGTGCAAGCGTGCGCTCCACACCACGCGTAAAGCGATTCACTTTACGCACCATAGGATTCGAAAGCGTAACGACATCCTCTTCCAACCTGTCTTGCTCCCACACCAAATGTTTGGATGAGATACCCAATTTGGCTAAATGAGGCTTGAGAGATAAGCCATTGAATCGACGACCAGGAGATTGGTAGCCATTGACCTGCAACACTTTAAAATTTTGCATATACTCTTCAGGCGACACCATTTTCAAGCCAACTCCACTAACTCTATTGAATAATCCAGTCGCATTTGCCCGAGCACCCCTACGGTGGTATCACAATATAAATGAATTAAGTTGGTATATTCCTTGACAGGAAATAACTGTTCTTGGGTGCCAATCGCTAAACTAGGGGTAATAAAATAGTGACCTGCTGCAAGTTTCATCGGGGCTATTTTGCAACAAATAATACACTCAGAACTACCGTCCAGATTGAAATTGAACACATCATCTTCAAGCATAGTGCTTGCAAAATTAGTGATGACCCACCCTTGGCTATTTTCGAGTCTAAAACCAATCAGCAACTTAGGGATGACCCCGTGCTCGCCGCATAAAGCAAGCATATCTTCGGCATTCCACTGACAAAGCAACTCAATTTCAATTGAGTCCCTCCAGCTAAAAATATTAGGCTCTTTAAGTCCAGCGATACGCAGTTTTTCTATCCATGCAGCACCGTGTCCCCACTCTACCCCCGAAGCATGCATATCAATATTCAGCCAATATTGATTAACAACATGTTCGCCTAAAGTAAGTTTTGAGTTTGGTAGCGACTTATTTTCGCCCTCGGTACTTTCAGCCTTGGGAAACATAATTTGATAGTAGCGATTCGCGACTTCATCAGGTTCACCGATCGCTTCAATCTTGCCGTCATTAATCAGGATAAGCCGATTACAAAATGATTTAACGGTAAAAATATCATGGCTCACAAACAGGATTGTTTTGCCTCGCTCCTTGAAGTTGCGCATAAAATCAACGCATTTTTTTTGAAACCGAACATCCCCAACGGCCAGTGCTTCATCAATGATTAGAATATCAGGATCAACATGTACAGATGCAGCAAATGCTAGACGCACAAACATGCCACTGGAATATATTTTGACGGGTTGGTCAATGAAGTCGCCTATATCTGCAAAACGAATGATTTCGGCAATGCGTTCGTTCATTTGCGCTTTGGTACACCCCATAAGCGCGCCATTAAAATATATATTCTCACGGCCAGTCAGCTCAGGATTAAAGCCAGCTCCCAACTCAAGTAACGAGGCCACTTTTCCTTGCACCTGCATCGTTCCTGTTGTCTGAGAAAGCACACCAGACAATATTTTCAGGAGTGTCGATTTCCCCGAACCATTCCGTCCGATAATGCCTATGCTTTCTCCCTCATCAACAGAGAAGCTAATATCCGTCAAGGCATGGAAATTTTTATACCGTTTTTTCCCAAATGGTAAAAACAAGTCCAATCCTCGATCTGTTTTTGAGTTGTACAATTTGTAGGATTTTGATAATTCCTGCACGGATATCACTTTATTCATTTTTTCCAATCACAGCACATCGGCAAAATCACGTTTCGTGCGATTAAACAAAAACATTCCCATGCCCAGCAACGTCAATGTGACCATCCAGAAGTAAATTGACTGGCTAGGTTTGTCGTAAAACCATGTATTAAAAAGCAACGCATCACGATAGCCCTGAACAATATAGCTGGCAGGGTTGAAGTAAACTACAGGAGCAAATCGTTCAGGCAATATTTTGGCATCCCAAAGTATGGGGGTGCCCCACAAACCAATCTGCATCAAAATACTAATCACCCCTTGAAAATCTCGGAAGAAGACTTGAATGACAGAACTGATCATGGAAATGGCTAACACCAGCACGACGAGCGCAAAAAGATAATAGGGGATCTGCAACCAGTAGATGGTCGGATAGCTACCCACATATACATACAATGCAAACAACAAAATCAAGCTTACGATATGTACATACAAAGAGGAGCATATTTTGACGACAGGCAGCAACTCTGTTGAGAACTGTATTTTCTTCACCAGAAAACTGTACTCGATAATAGAGTTGGAACCAGCGATAATGGCATCGCTAATATAAAACCACACGATCAACCCACTAACTAACCAAAGATCAAATCTAACCCCATTGATCGGCCCTGAGCGAAATCCAACATTAAAGACAAATAATAAAACGCCTATTGTGGCCAATGGCGCAGCGAATGCCCAAAACACACCAAAGTAGGTGCCCAAGTAACGACGCTGAAAATCTGACCTTACCAAGCTGGTCAATATTGTTAACTGCTTGAATTCATCAAATATATGCATTGGTTAACACTTCCCACGGTGAAAAATGGAAGCAAATACAGCACGAATTTTTCGCATCAGCCAAATCGGAGGAAAGTTCTGGTAGGTTTGTAAATGGTCAAGTAATGCACGATTGGTATTGAGTAAGCTAGACACCTCTTGCCTGAGAGTGGCATTCTCTTGGCTAAGAGTGGCATTCCCTTGGCTAAGAGCGGCATTCCCTTGGCTAAGAGCGGCATTTTCTTGGCTAAGAGTGGCATTCTCTTGGCTAAGAGTGGCACTCTCTTGGAAGCGCACTTTTTTTTGATAGACTAACTCGCGTAGTATTGACTTGTTTAATCCATCAAATTTTTGGCGGTAAATTTTTTCAACGTCATCTTTCTTTGTTGAAAATTCAGATAAAGGGTGTCCTGACGGTCGGTGACAAAGTATTGCCAGCGCAATTGTTAATTCAGAGTAATTCGATATGGGGATAGAGTCACAAAATGCTTTACAAACTAACGTATCCTCTTGTTCTGGATACAAAAGAATGGACGTTTCCTGAAAGTCGGAAAATATATTGTTTTGGTTATTATTGAAATTCTTTGATGAAAAAGCATTGGAGATGACAACTCGAACAGAATATCCCCCCCAAGGAGCAATTTGTTGAATAACCTCCCATGTCTCTAAAATTGTATTTGCCTCAAAAAAGATTAGCGGTTTGCATTTCCGAATTAGACTCACAGCTCCTTTTAATACTTCGAGTTCCATACCCTCCACATCAAGTTTAATTAAACGACAAGAGTCAAGATTCAACCCATCAATTGTCATCGATTCAGACGACTCGTATGATACGTCATCAATTTTTAGAGTGGATAATTGGGTAGCGCCAAAATTGTGAATAGAAACATCATCTAGAAGAGGGATGGAAAATTTTCTCCCATTTACACTTGAGAGTGGATGGCAAAAAGGAACTATATTGGAAGCGTGTACATTACCGTTGCAATTCTGGCGCAACAATTCAAAAACTTCCACCTGAGGCTCAAATGAATAAACTCTGCCTGTAGGGCTTATAGCGGATGCAAAACCAAGCGAATGTGTTCCAATATTTGCACCAGCGTCGATTACTACATCCCCGTCTTTTAGAAGCATCGAAAGACCTTCTATTTCATCCTGCGCCCATTCTCCATAAAGTCTCAGCGATGGTCCCAGAACTGCATCTGATACTGGAATATTCATCATTCCATATCGCGTATTTACTTGCTCAGACTTCATATGTGAATTCTACTTTTAGTTGTGATTACTTCGACCAAACGACGCTATTTACAAAATCTACGTAACTCAAAACCGTCCGTAGCACTTTCTTTGATACTTGCCCCGCTTGATAATCGGGGACAATTTGGAATGCGCGCTCACTGCAATGTTGTTGCGTCACCACCCGCACGGCATCTAATACATGTTCGGTTTTCAGACCACTCATAATCAACACCCCCTCGTCCATGCCTTCTGGTCGCTCATGGGCATTACGTATCGTGATTGCAGGCAGGTTAAGTAAAGAGGATTCTTCCGTAATCGTGCCGCTATCAGATAGCACGCAAAATGCTGACATTTGCAACTTAACGTAATCAAAGAATCCAAACGGCTTGAGGAAGTGAATCTTCGCATCTAGACCATCTACTCCCAGCTTTTCTAAACGCTGTCTAGTTCGTGGATGCGTGGATACGATAATTGGCATATCATGCTGTTTAACCAATGCTTGCAAGGTATCTAGCAAATCCTGAAGGTTCTCTGGTGAATCCACGTTTTCTTCACGATGAGCACTGAGCAAAAAATACCCTTGTGATTGCAAGTTGAGTCGATCTAATACATCCGAAACAACAATTTTCGGCATGTAGAAATCAAGTACTTCTTGCATGTGGGAGCCTGTCTTGATGATTCTGTCTGCTGGTATGCCTTCAGCCAGCAAATAACGCCGCGCATGCTCGGTGAGTACCATATTGATGTCGCTTAGATGGTCTAGCACCTTACGATTAAGCTCTTCTGGCACGCGCTGATCAAAGCAACGATTGCCCGCCTCCATGTGGAACACAGGAATTTTGCGTCTTTTGGCTGCGATGACAGACAAGCAGGAATTGGTATCACCATAAAGCATCAAAGCTTCTGGCTGCTCTTTCTCCAACACCTCATCAGCCTTTTCAATCACACGCGCAATCGTTTGCGCTGCATTTACACCTGTGGCCCCCAAAAAATAGTCTGGCTTGCGAATGCCCAAATCATCAAAAAAAACTTGATTGAGTTCGTAATCGAAATTTTGCCCCGTATGCACCAACACGTGATGAGTATAAGTATCCAGTTCCGCAATCACCCGTGACATCTTAATAAGCTCAGGGCGAGTACCCACGATGGTCATGACTTTACGCATTCAGCGTCTCCTGAATAAAGTCTAACTTGAGCAGGAGCTTTTTAACGCCCTCTACATCCAACTGCTCGGTATTGTGAGAAGTGTAATCATCAATTGCAGAGAGCTTGATATCCCCTTCCACACAGAACTGGGCATAATTCAAATCACGATTATCAGCGGGGATCTGGTAATAACGATCCTTATCTTTTGCTTTGGCCATTTCTTCACGTGAAATGAGCGATTCATAGAGCTTCTCACCATGGCGTGTCCCAATAATCCGAACAGGTACATTCGCATTAAGCAACTCGTTTAAAGCTTGAGCTAACACCCCCACTGTCGAAGCGGGTGCTTTTTGCACAAAAATATCCCCTTGATGACCATGCTTAAAAGCATATATAACCAAATCAACCGAATCTTCTAATGACATCAAGAAGCGCGTCATAGCAGGGTCAGTCACTGTCAGCTCTTTGCCAGACTGAATTTGATCCACAAACAATGGAATAACAGAACCACGTGAAGCCATGACATTGCCATAACGTGTGGCACAAAAAACCGTATCACCCTTAACTTGCATTCTGGCTTTCGCCACCATGAGTTTTTCCATCATGGCCTTTGAAATACCCATCGCATTGATAGGGTACACTGCCTTATCCGTACTTAATACAATAACGCGCTCGACATGCTGCGCAATCGCGGCATTCATAACGTTCTCTGTCCCCAAGACATTCGTTCTCACGGCTTCCATGGGATAAAACTCACACGAAGGCACTTGCTTTAACGCCGCCGCATGAAAAACGTAATGCACGCCCTTCATCGCCTCACGCACACTCTCATAGTTGCGCACATCACCAATATAAAACTTCAGCTTAGGGTTATTGAGCGCAATGCGCATATCCTCCTGTTTTTTTTCATCTCGGCTGAAAATACGGATTTCTTTTATATCCGTTTCCAAAAAACGATTGAGGACAGCATTGCCAAATGACCCTGTACCACCAGTAATCAATAAAATTTTATTCGCAAACATTACTGTCTCACTTTATTTAAATTTATACATACGTGCGACAAGAACCGACCAATCAGGTGAGGTGTATCCCGTTTCTTGGTTAAATCGACTTGCATTCAATGAACGATCAATAACCAACTCTGCTGATGGAATGATTTCAATGTTTTTTCCATAAACACTCGCAATCAATCCTAATAAATCAAATTTATTAATGGGTTGAGAAGCCACATGATACAAACCATGTAGCTGTGACCGAGGCAGAACGACATCTCGCACAATTGTCGCTAACTCTACTGTTGGCAAGCCAGAAAAAATAGCTTGGGTAAACCCCTTCGTTGCGCCTTGCTGCGCTAAGAACCAATTGACTAAACTACGCTGTCCAGATAATTCATGTCCGATAATAGATGTTCTTAGCGTAATGGCATGGGGATAGTCCACTTCCCCCAATAACTTAGAACGCCCATATAAATCATAGGCATCAGGAAAATCTGTTTCCAAGTAATTTCCTTTGGTTCCAGAAAATACACAATCAGTACTAATATGAATCAAGCGTGCAGAAACGGCCTGACAAAGCATCGCCAAGCGATGCGGCAATAGCGTATTGATCGGAACCGCCTGCAAAGGATCATTTGCATCTGCTAATTGCTTCACCAAGCCAATGCAATTCACCACGACATCTGGTTGGGTAATCGCAAATGCTTTAATCAAAGAGTCATGATGCTCAACATCAACACCTGAGACAATTTTGGAAGATAACTCGACTGAAAAATGACGGTTGAAGGATCCACTTCGGGCAGAACCGTACACATCCAAATTTTTATCTTCAGACATAACTCGGAACATCGCACTTCCGAGCATTCCTGTAACACCCAAAATCAATACTCTCAATTACCACTCCCTCAATTCAAATTCCGCAGAATTATAACCTTAATCAGCAAGTATATGACTGTCATAATTCAACCCATGTGAGTTTCTTTAGAGCTAGGGAATCTATTTATGCTTGCCACGAACATGGCTCGAAACCCTCATTTACCCCTTGTAAACGACGTTTTTTGGCTATTCATCCAACCGACGACTTCTCGCGACAAATCGTGATCAGAAAGTTAATCCCAGCTCAACGCCCCACCCGATTGATATTCCGTGACCCGCGTTTCAAAGAAGTTTTTCTCTTTTTTGATGTCGATCATTTCTGCCATCCATGGGAAAGGATTGGTCGCGCCTTGGTAAATCACATCCAAGCCGATTTGTTGGCAGCGGCGGTTGGCGATAAAGCGTAGATACTCTTTGAACATACTGGCGTTCAAGCCCAAAATCCCGCGTGGCATGGTGTCTTCGGCGTAGGCGTATTCCAATTCCACGCCTTTTTGCATCAGCTCACGGATTTCTTCGCGGAAGTCCGCCGTCCACAAATGCGGATTTTCCAGTTTGATTTGGTTAATCACATCCACGCCAAAATTTAGGTGCATGGATTCGTCGCGCAGGATGTATTGATACTGCTCCGACGCGCCCGTCATTTTGTTTTGCCGACCTAAGGCGAGAATTTGCACAAAACCGACGTAGAAAAACAGCCCTTCCATGATGCAGGCAAACACGATCAAGCTGCGTAATAAATCTCGGTCTGCGTCAGGCGTACCCGTTTTAAATTCGGGATTGGTCAGTACGTCAATAAAGGGCAGCAAGAATTCGTCTTTATTCCGAATGCTAGGCACTTCGTGATACATATTGAAAATCTCGCCTTCATCCAAGCCCAAACTTTCCACAATGTATTGATAGGCGTGGGTGTGAATGGCTTCTTCAAACGCTTGACGCAACAGGAACTGGCGGCATTCTGGATTGCTAATGTGGCGATAGGTGCCCAACACGATATTGTTGGCGGCGAGGCTGTCGGCGGTGGTAAAAAAGCCCAGATTGCGCTTAATCAAACGGCGTTCGTCGTCGCTCAATTTATCGCTTTTCCACAACGCAATGTCGGCCGTCATATTCACTTCTTGCGGCATCCAATGGTTCGCGCACGCATTCAAATACTTATCCCACGCCCATTTGTACTTAAACGGCACAAGCTGGTTTACGTCGGCATTGCAATTGATAATGCGCTTGTCTTCCACATTGATGCGCCCTGTGCTGGCGGCTGCTTGGGTGGATGCTGCGTGCGCGACGGGCGCGGCAGGCACATCTGATACCACAGGCGTGGCGACAGGTGCGGCAAACGGCGTGGAGGGTTTTGCAAATGGCTTCATCATCGCGGGCGATTTACCAAACCCCGTCCGCATCATCCCCGACGGCAAACCCGTCGTTTTAACTTCTTCTTCAAATTTCAACATAGTCAGATACCTTTACTATTTTAAATGCGGTGCAACAACAGCCCTGCAATCACAAGGGCTACGAGAGCAATTTCAGAAACAACTATTGCAGTAGCAATATTGTTGTCTGTGGTTAATAAAAAATCTCTATATTTGATGCGCATAATCAAGCCCTTTTCCAACAAAACTTACTGACACGCCTCGCATTCAGGATTATCAATTGAGCAGAATTGCGGGGCGGGTTCGCCTGAGGAAACGGCATTCAACGCGCCCGCTGCACCTGTGGATTTTTCTGCCGACGTTGCGCCGAGTGTGCGCAGGTAATAAGTCGTTTTCAGTCCGCGTAACCAAGCCAATTTATACGTTTCGTCCAGTTTACGACCCGACACGCCCGACATGTAGATGTTCAACGATTGCGCTTGATCTATCCATTTTTGACGACGAGAAGCGGCTTCGATTAACCAGCCTGGTTCGACTTCAAACGCGGTGGCGTACAAAGCGCGCAGGTCGTCAGGAATACGGTCAATTTTCGCCAAGGTGCCGTCGAAGTATTTCAAATCGGCAATCATCACTTCGTCCCACAATCCCAATCGCTTGAGATCATTGACCAAATAGTCGTTAATGACGGTGAATTCGCCTGACAAGTTCGATTTCACGAAGATGTTTTGGTAAGTCGGTTCGATGCACGCCGACACGCCGATGATGTTGGAAATAGTTGCGGTAGGGGCAATCGCGATGCAATTGGAGTTACGCATCCCGTGGGTTTTGATGCGTTCACGCAGCACATCCCAGTCCATGCTGTAAGACAAATCGACTTCCAAATAACCGCCACGTTGTTGATACAACAGCTCCAACGAATCTTGCGGCAAAATCCCTTTGCTCCACAAACTGCCGTCGAAGGTGCTATACACGCCGCGTTGTTCCGCCAATTCGCTGGATGCCCAGTAGGCGTAATAACACACCGCTTCCATCGAACGGTCGGCAAATTCCACCGCCGCTTCGGACGCGTAAGGGATGCGCAGGGTGTGCAAACAATCTTGGAAACCCATGATGCCCAAGCCCACAGGGCGGTGACGCATATTGGCGTTGCGGGCTTTATCCACGGCGTAGTAGTTGATGTCGATCACATTATCCAACATCCGCATCGCGGTGGTGATGGTGCGACGCAGTTTGTCGTGGTCGAGTTCGCCGAATTTGTCATGTCCTTCAGGATACAAATGCGCCGCCAAATTGACCGAACCCAAGTTACACACGGCGATTTCGTCGGCATTGGTGTTCAGCGTGATTTCAGTACACAAATTGGAGCTATGCACCACGCCCACATGTTGTTGCGGCGAGCGGATGTTGCATGGATCTTTGAAGGTCACCCATGGATGGCCTGTTTCAAACAACATGGTCAACATCTTGCGCCACAAACTCGCGGCGGGCAGTTTCTTGAACAACTTGATTTCGCCACGAGCGGCTTTCGCTTCGTATGCTATATAAGCGGCTTCAAACGCAATACCAAATAAATCATGTAAATCAGGCACTTCATTCGGCGAGAACAACGTCCACTCCGCACCTTCCATCACGCGCTTCATAAACAAATCAGGAATCCAGTTCGAGGTGTTCATGTCATGCGTGCGGCGACGATCATCACCCGTGTTTTTACGCAAATCGAGGAATTCCTCGATGTCCATGTGCCACGTTTCCAAGTACGCGCAGACCGCACCTTTGCGCTTGCCGCCTTGATTCACGGCGACCGCCGTGTCATTGACCACTTTCAAAAATGGCACCACGCCTTGCGATTGTCCGTTTGTGCCTTTGATGCGCGCACCCATGGCGCGCACGGGTGTCCAGTCATTGCCCAAGCCGCCTGCGAATTTCGACAACAAGGCGTTTTCTTTAATCGCGTCGTAGATGCCTTCCAAGTCATCGGACACCGTAGTCAGATAGCAAGACGACAATTGCGAACGGCGTGAACCTGAATTGAACAACGTCGGCGTGGAGCTCATAAAGTCAAAGCTGGACAGCAATTGGTAAAACTCAATCGCCCGTGCTTCGCGGTCATCTTCGTTTAACGCCAAGCCCATCGCCACGCGCATAAAGAAGGCTTGTGGTAATTCGATACGTTTTTCATTGATATGCAGGAAATAGCGGTCATACAGAGTTTGCAAGCCCAAATAGCCGAATTGCAAATCACGGGATGCGTCCAATGCCGCGCCTAAACGTTGCAGGTCGAACTCCGCCAAGCGTTCGTCCAACAATTCTGCTGCTATGGCTTGTGCGATAAATTGCGGGAAATATGCCGCGTAGCGCGTCGCCATTTCGGCTTGAATAATCGGTTCGCCCAATACGTCGCTACAGAAATTATTCAACAACAAACGTGCGGTCACAAAGTTGTACGCAGGTTCTTTTTCAATCAGCGAACGCGCCGCCATAATCAGGCATTTGTTCACTTCTTTGCGCGACACGCCGTCGTACAAATCTTTCACGGTCAGCTTAATCACGGTGTCCGCTTCGACCACCTCGCCTAAGCCCACGCACGCATCTTGCACCGCTGCCGTCAGCAAAGTCAGGTTCAATGGTTGCGTGCTGCCGTTCAATTCGACCACATTGATGGTGTGATCCAGATGATGGGTGGCGGCTGCACGGGTCTGCGCGTGCGCTTCACGATACAAGATATATGCCCGCACCACATCATGCTCACCTGCCCGCATCAAGCCCAATTCCACCATGTCTTGAATATCTTCAATGTGGAATGTGCCACCTTCAGGACGGCTGCGCATCAAGGCATAGACCACGCCCTGCGTCAGTTTTTCCACCGCTTCGCGCACTCGCGCCGAAGTAGCACCCTGTTCACCTTTCACTGCAATAAACGCCTTGCTTAAGGCGATGGCGATTTTAGAAGGCTCAAACCCTACGACATCGCCATTACGACGTATTACCTTGTGTTGGTCATAACGTTGAACCGCCTCTTGGGCAGGAGAGTCAGAATAGGGTGAGGTGTGTAGCATAAATAGATCCTTAAAAAATCAAAAGGTTAGTCTGTATAAATTACAAAACCACTCACGGAAACGAGTGGCTTTAAGGTATTTAAAAAGGGGGGATGAAGCTTTGGCGCGCGCGTTGCGCCATCACAAAAAGGCTGCGCATTCTGCCATATTTTGCCCTGCATCAGGGTAGATTTTCGAGTGCAGGGCGGTGGGGAAAATCTCATTTGCGGGGTGGTTTGCCCATGCCTATTCTGCCAAAACGAGGCAGTACGGGCTGTGTAGCCGATATGACTTTGCATTAAGCGGGGCGATGCGCCATGCAGTCAATGATACAATTCGCGCCTTTCATTTTAGCTAGGATGTTGCGATGCACACCTTAATTTGCGGTTCGATGGCGTACGACACCATCATGGTGTTTCAGGATCAATTTAAAAATCATATCTTGCCTGAGAAAATTCATATTCTAAACGTGGCATTTTTAGTGCCTGAAATGCGTCGGGAATTCGGCGGTTGCGCGGGCAATATCGCGTATAACTTGCAATTATTGGGCGGCAAACCACAAATTATGGCAACGGTGGGCGACGATTTTGCGCCTTACGCCGCACGTCTGGACAAGCTGGGCTTGTCGCAAGCGCATATCAAAACTATTCCCAATAGCTACACGGGGCAAGCGTTTATCACCACCGATTTGGACGATAACCAAATCACCGCTTTTCACCCTGGCGCGATGAGCTTTTCCGAACAAAACCGCGTGAGCGATGCACAAAATGTGAGCTTAGGGATTATTTCGCCCGATGGTCGCACTGGCATGATCGAACACGCGCAGCAATTCCGCGATGCGGGAATTGCTTGGGTGTTTGACCCAGGTCAAGGGATGCCGATGTTTGGCGGCGAAGACTTGTTGAATTTTGTGCGTTTGGCAGATTATGTGACCGTCAACGATTACGAAGCGCAGTTGTTGCAAGACAAAACAGGCAAAACGCTGAATGAATTGGCGCAAGGTTTACGCGCTTTGATCGTCACCCGTGGCGGCGAAGGTTCAACCATTTATGCCGATGGCAAAGAAATTATCATTCCATGCGCCAAAGCAACGGCGGTGCTTGACCCCACAGGTTGCGGCGATGCGTATCGCGCAGGCTTGTTGTATGGCATTCAACAAGGCTGGGATTGGGAAACCACAGGGCGTTTGGCATCTTTGATGGGCACAATCAAAATCGCCAGTTTGGGCGGACAAAATCACGCCCCGACGATTGAAGAAATCAAAGTGCAATTTTTGCAACATTTTGGCTTTGCCGTGCCGCTGTAAAAACTCCCCTCTCCCGCAAGCGGGCGAGGGGATGTTAGCTGTCTGACCTAGGGTAGGGGCGCGTTGCACGCGCCCAAGGGCGGATGCAATCCGCCCCTACGCCCACTATTAAATGAGTGACTTCATGCCAATCCGTTCCTTTATTTTCCTCGCCGCGCTGTTATTGACCGCGTGCGCCAATGCGCCTACCCAAAACACGGTGGCGAAAATCAACTTTGGCATCATTGAAAGTTTGAAACCCATCGCCCTAGATGCCAGCACCCACGGCGGGGCGGCGGCGGGGCAGATATTTGGGCAAGTCGGTGGAGCCAGTGGCGGCGTGGGACGGGGCGCGTTTGTGGGGATGATTTTGGGCGGGGTGATAGGCAGTACAGCGGGGCGTGAAGCAGGCGTTGCCACCAAGCCTGGCTTAGAAATTTGGGTCAAACTGGAAGAATACGACCAAAGTGTCTATGCCATGCAGCCCGCCCAACCCGACGCGTTTAAAGTGGGGCAACGGGTAAAA
This sequence comes from Gallionella sp., assembly GCA_049276435.1. Taxonomy (GTDB): domain Bacteria; phylum Pseudomonadota; class Gammaproteobacteria; order Burkholderiales; family Gallionellaceae; genus Gallionella. The sequence goes on from JBASWK010000094.1 coordinate 14,135, forward strand.
GTCATCCGCAAAGGCAATACCACGCGAATCGAAGCCTTAGATGTCGTTGCTGCGTCAGCACCCGTTGCCGCTCCCGTACTACCTTAATGTTTACTGCCAGCCTTACCCCGCCGCGTTCTGCATGGTTATGGGCAAGTACTGCCCTAATCGGGCTTGCCGTGCCGATTTCCACCGCCACCAGCAATCTGTTTTTAGTGATGACTTTATTGGGTGGTTTGTTTTATGTCCGTGCGATTGGGCAAACGGTCAAAAACCAGCCCGTGGCACAAGCCGCGTGGCTGTTGTTTGGCGCATTGTTACTCGGCACATTTTATGGCGCAACGCCGTGGCGTGAGGCGATGGGTTTGTTGGGCAAATATATCGACCTCGCGTTTATCCCCTTGTTTATGCTGATGTTTGCAAGCGTGTCCGCCCGTCATTGGGCGCAGCGGGCTTTCTTCGCGGCAAGTGGGTCGATTTTGCTGTTGTCTTATTTGCTCGGTTTAAAGCTATTGCCCGTGCAATCTTGGATGACCGATTTAGCTTCATCTGACAATCCCGTGATTTTCCATAGCCACATCACCCAAAACAATATGATGGCAATGGCGATTTTCTTAGCCTTGTTGAATGCGCGGGAAGCCGTGTCTGACAAATTACGTTGGGCGTGGGCGGGCTTCGCGGGCTTGGCATTGTTTAATGTGTTGTTTATGGTGTTGGGACGCACAGGCTATTTGATTTTATTCACTTTATTGACTTGGTTGGTATGGGCAACCTTGGCGCGTTATGCCGACAGGCGCGGCAAAACATGGGGGTTTCGGCAAGCTGCAATCATTGTGTTTGGCATGATTGCCGTCATCGTATTGGCATTGCAATTCTCCCCGCGCTTGCATGAACGCGTCAGCGCGGTGGGTTCGGAATATCAAGCATGGCAACCCAACCACGGCGAAGGCACTTCGACAGGCGAGCGGCTAGATTTTTATTACAACACCTTGCAAATCATCCAACAACATCCGTTGGCTGGCGTGGGGACAGGCGGATTTACGGCGGCATTTGCCCAACAAACCGCAGGCACTGCCGCCAAAAAAACGCCCAATCCGCACAATGAGTATTTGATGATGACCGCCCAAGTTGGCTTGGCGGGGGGGATGTTGTTGCTATATTTGTTCCACACCCAATGGCGAAGTGCTGCGCGTTTAGCCACGCCGTTTGCCCAAGATGCCGCACGCGGGCTGGTGTTGGCGTACATGGTGAATTGCGCGTTTAATTCCGCGCTATTGGATCATGCCGATGGCTTGTTTTTCGCATGGCTGACCGCGCTGCTTTTTGCCGACACCCGACATGACTAGCCTGTCCATTATTCTGATTACCAAAAATGAAGCCGCCAATATCGACGCATGTTTGGAGTCGGTGGCGTGGGCGGATGAAATTATCGTGGTCGATTCGGGCAGCACCGACGACACCGTGGCGCGTAGTCTAACCTTCGGCGCGAAGGTCTATGTGCATGATTGGCAAGGATTTGGTATCCAAAAAAATCGCGCCTTAAGCTATGCCACCCAAGACTGGGTGTTCTCGATAGACGCGGATGAACGTGTCACGCCTGAGCTACGTGCCGCCATTCAAGCCGCCCTCGCCGAGCCACAATTTTCCGCCTACCGCGTGTCGCGCTTATCCAATTATTGCGGGCGATTTATGCGCCATTCAGGCTGGTATCCCGACCATATCGTGCGCTTATTCCAACGAGGCAAAGCCAGATTCAACGACGCGCTGGTACACGAAACCCTTGTGGTGCAAGGTGAAACAGCTTTGTTAGCGGGCGAATTGCTGCATTATTCCTACGATAATTTAGAACAGGTGTTCAGCAAAACCAACGCCTATTCCACCGCCGCCGCACAAATGAAATACCAACAAGGCAAATCCAGCTCGCTAACAGGTGCGGTACTGCGCGGGCTGTGGACATTTTTCAGAACCTATTGTTTACGCTTAGGATTTTTGGACGGGCGACAAGGGTTTATGGTGGCGGTATCCAATGCGGAAGAAACCTACTATCGCTATCTTAAGCTGATGTTATTAAACGAAAAGGCGCGGCGATGAACATTATCCAAGTAGTGCGCCGCTATGGCCCTGTCGGCGGCATGGAACGCTATGTGTGGGAACTGACCCGCGAATTGCGCAACTTGGGTCACGAGGTGACGGTGTTGTGCGAAGTGTGTTTAACCGAGCCAATCGACGGCATCACCGTGCATGAACTCGGCGCGTTGCGCGCCCGTCCGCGTTGGTTGGCGTATCTGCGCTTTAGCCGCCGCGTGGAAAATTGGCTGGCTGCGCATCCGCAAACAGATAGCGTCATTCATAGCCACGAGCGGCTGAATTCGCACCACGTTACGACATTTCATGGTCCGCCTTTCGTGACAGTGCGGGATATGCCGTGGTGGCGCAAAGTGTCGCTGCGCGTGGCGATGCTGTTTTATTTGGAACGCCGCGAGTTGCGCGTCACCCAACACATCGTGCCGAATTCTGGCTTTATCCAACACCAATTGGCAGATTATTATCCTGAATTTGCCGCAAAACTCACCGCGCCCATCGTGCCAGGCGTGGTTAGTGGCACACAACGCCCCGCACGACTTGTAGCAAAAGACGGCGGGGTGATTGGTTTTGTCGGCAAAGAATGGCAACGCAAAGGCTTGCCGCTGGCGGTTGAGATTGTGGCGCAATTACGCCAAACCCGCCCGCAATTACAATTTGTGGTCATTGGCGTGCCGCCCGCTGACATTCAATCCTTGTTTGCTGATTGGCAAGGCGGTTACCAATTGCTCGGCTGGCATCCCAACGCGCCTTATCCCGATTTTGACGTGCTGTTGCATCCCGCGAAATCTGAACCTTACGGCATGGTGATTAGCGAAGCGATGGCGGCGACCGTACCCGTGGTGATTTCGGATCGCTGTGGCGCGGCGGCACAAGTGTCGCCTGATTCAGGCGAGGTGCTGTCTTTGGACGCGCCCGTGGCAGACTGGGTTGCCGCCGTGCAAAACCAGCTTAATCGCACCACCCCCGTGCCACCGTTTGTGCGCAGTTGGCAAGATATGGCGCGGGAATATGAGGCGGTTTATCGCCGTGTTATCCGCTAGGCATGTTCATCAGTTTTTTTAATTGATTAAATAGGAAGACACAATGAAAGCGATTATTCTTGCAGGCGGTTTAGGCACGCGCATTAGCGAGGAAACTTCCACTCGCCCTAAGCCTATGGTTGAAATCGGGGGAAAACCGATTTTGTGGCATATTATGAAAACCTACTCCCATCACGGCATCAACGAGTTTGTGATTTGCTGCGGCTACAAAGGTTATCTGATTAAGGAGTATTTTGCCAATTACTTCTTGCACACGTCTGATGTGACATTTGATATGCAAAACAATGAGATGCAGGTGCATCATCGCTACGCGGAACCTTGGAAAGTGACCTTGGTCGATACTGGCGAAGACACGATGACGGGCGGGCGATTGAAGCGGGTGGCGGATTATGTCAAAGATGAGCAGGCGTTTTGCTTAACCTACGGCGATGGCGTGAGTGATGTCAATATCACGGAGTTGATTGCCTTTCACCAAGCGCAAGGCGTAAAAGCCACCTTGACGGCTGCCATTCCCCCAGGGCGGTTTGGTGCGTTGGATATGAGCGGCAATAAGGTCAATAGCTTCCGCGAAAAACCGCAAGGGGACGGCGCGATGATTAACGGTGGCTTTTTTGTATTATCGCCCGAAGTCATTGATTATATTGATGGCGATAGCACGATTTGGGAGCGCGAACCTTTGGAAGCGTTGGCGGAAGAAGGGCAATTATCCGCGTTTCATCACAATGGTTTTTGGCAACCGATGGATACCTTGCGCGACAAACTTCATCTGGAAGAGCAGTGGCAATCGGGTAAAGCCCCTTGGAAAGTTTGGACATGAACGCGGCATTTTGGCGCGGCAAGCGCGTGCTGGTGACAGGACATACGGGCTTTAAAGGCAGTTGGTTGTCATTGTGGTTGCAATCCATGGGTGCGCAAGTCATCGGTTACGCGCTGCCGCCCCCCAGTTC
>JBASWK010000095.1:0-6293 GCA_049276435.1 Gallionella sp.
GCTGTTGGTGATGCTGCGCGGGCTGTCGAGGTGGTCGCTGTGGATGTAATAAGTCCGCAACCCCGTGAACAACGTGCCTGTTAAATTCACACTGGGATTGACCGCGACGTTTAAATTAAAAACCACACTCGCACTATAAGTCGCCCCTGCTTTTGCCCCTGCGCTAGGTCTGTGCTGCACGTCCAACGCACAACTCGCCCCCGCCGCGACGCTGACTCCCTGCGCGAAAAACAAAAAATATATTTATAATCAACAAACTAAAATCAATCGAGTCTGACCCCATTGATTTGACCCCATTGATTACGTGACCCCATTGATTACGATTGCGCATTACGCGGGCTGACCCCGTTTAATTCTATTGATTCCAAAAATTAGAAGTACAGTTAATAACGTTTCGATAATGCCAAACAAAAGATACGGCCAGAAAAATAGCTGCACAACTCTATGCAAAGGATCAACAAGAACCCAATTAACTAAAGTAGGTGGAAAGAAAACGACACTACAAAAAAAACCTATTAAAGATGCAATATAGCCGATAGATACACCAATCAACATTGACTTAACAAAATGAACATCCCAAATACGAACAGTCCAAAAACCTCCAAAAGTAACAATTAAATAAACCAGTTCATAAACTACATATCGCCAACGAAGTGTTTTCACTAAAAAATTATGTGTAAGAGCCACCTGAATTAACAAATAAGAGAAAAATAAACTTATCAATAGAATTGCTACATATTTTCCTTTCATTTTTTTGCTTTCAATAGCGCTTTCAATAGTTTTGACAAATCACTCCCAAGTCCACTTGGCGTGCTTGGAAAATATCCAGATTTAGGTAGATTTTTAAAAGGCCCAATTCCGCTTAAATTATCACGTAAGGAGGTTGCGCAAAAACCACCATTTTCGGTTGGGGAATTTATTATCCTATAGTCAATCAGTTCATCTTCCTCTTTTGAGGTTGGGAATGTATATATTTGAACATCCGCTCCGTCTTCCTTTTGATACTTTATATAATCTTCCAAAGTTGGTTTGAAATTTTCATCTTGTGCGGTTCGGTCACTATAATAGTGACCACCTGGATCATAAACTACATTACCTATAACGGCACCAGCATGTGAACCTATAATCGGAGTATTGTTGTTTATGACAATTGTCGTCGCTAAACCTCGAAGATCAACCGCCCCCAGCGGATTCCCTCCCACATACCCAAAGGTGTTAATCCCGCCTTGCAGTCCAATGGGATCACTCTCAATATACCGCCCAACGGCTGGATTGTAATCCCGATTGACGTTGTAGTGCAGCCCTGTTTCGCGGTCGAAGTACTGCCCTGGGAAGCGTAGGTTGAAAGTGAAGGTGCCTAGCTTGGCGGGATTCTCATTGGCGATGTTATTGCCAAACGGGTCAGTATTGTCCCACCGCCACACTTCTTGCCCCGCGCTGTTGGTGATGCTGCGCGGGCTGTCGAGGTGGTCGCTGTGGATGTAATAAGTCCGCAACCCCGTGAACAACGTGCCTGTTAAATTAACACTGGGGTTGACCGCGACATGAAGTGCCGTAGGTTGGGTTGAACGCAGTGAAGCCCAACAAATTCACATGGTAAATGTTGGGCTTCGTGTCTCAGCCCAACATACGGGCTGAATGCCCCGTGTCCAGTTTCTATGCAAATATGATAACGAAAGACCTGACCCATTTTTCCTTGATTCTGACTATTCTGAAATCCCTGGCATCACTAAACGCATGACTACCGTAAAAACAAACAACGTTATAAATAATATCGTTGAGCTTATTTTGGGACTGTAGAAGTTGTCCAGAATAAAAACCTTAACAACCAACAATAAAGGCATCATAGCAAGTAGCAAAATTGGTTCAATCAAATTTGACATACTTTGAGCCCCAACCCCCATGCCTGCGATAAAAAACCAAATAAAAACAATCGCTATGGGAATCATATAATCAACAGCAAGCCATGCTTCACGTTTGCGCGCAAAATTCCAAGCAAACAACGCAATCGTTAAATCTATAACCATAAATAACACAATTAAGGCAGGCATTGGTATTCCTAAAAAATTATGGGCCCACTATAACGCCATCTCCACCAACACTAGGAGGGGGCAATGAATAATGCTGTCCTGCTGCACCAGAAATATCAGGAGGTACGCCGCCTGCATTGGTGATTATATCGTTCGCCGAGGTATTAGAGTTCGGACCAAAACCTGGCAACGAGTACGCACCCTGAGAATAAGTGCTTCCTGCTCTAATAGTTGCCTGATCGAATTGTTGTTGGGACATTCCAGAGGGAGGGTTTATAAGGTAGTTATCGCCACTACCATTAAAAGCTTTTCGATCATCATAATATGTGTCGTGAGACGACCATTGTGGCAAAGGCTTATTTCTACCCCACGACAATGAGTATTGCGCGTCAATTTTCTTCTGGCGCACATCACATGCACTTGATTCCCAATGCCACACAAAAGTTGCACAGTGAACTGGTTTTGAAAAACCCATGCTTGCAAAAATACCCACTGGACGGCAAGTCATCGTAACTTCCAACCCCGTCGGATCGCTATACCCCAGCGGATTCCCGCCCACATACCCAAAGGTGTTAATCCCGCCTAGCAGCCCAATCGGATCACTTTGGATATACCGCCCCACCGCAGGATTGTAATCCCGATTGACGTTGTAGTGCAGCCCTGTTTCGCGGTCGAAGACTGCCCTGGGAAGCGCAGGTTGAAGGTGAAGGGGCCTTGGTTGGCGGGATTTTCATTGGCGATGTTGTTGCCGAACGGGTCGGTATTGTCCCACCGCCACACTTCCTGCCCCGCCGTGTTGGTGATGCTGCGCGGACTGTCGAGGTGGTCGCTGTGGATGTAGTACACCTGGGGTGCGGCGATGGCTATCCCTGTTAGGTTTACACTGGGTTTGACCGCCGTATTCACATTAAAAACCACGCTTGCCGTATAAGTCGTCCCCGCGATAGCCGCTGCGGTGGGTTTGTATTGCACATCCACCGTGCAGCTTGCCCCTGCTGCGACCGTCACGCCTGCTGCGTTCAGGCAAGTGCTGGTGGTAGCGAGGGCGAACTGCCCTGGATTGGTACCCGCTAGGCTGATTGCCCCAGCGTACACCACCAACGAGGTCGTGCCTGTGTTGCTCAAGGTGAGTTTTTGGATCGGACTGGTGGTCAGGATGGTGGCACTAAAGCTCAGTGCGCTGCTGGACACCGTTGCGGTGGTATTGGCAGACATCACCGTGGTGCCTGTCATGCTGATGACTTGGGTGGCCGGGGTGGCGTTGTCGGTGATGGTCAGCGTGGCGGTTTTGACCATTTATTAATTTTAAGGTTATTAAAAGCTGTTCGTTGAAAGGGCTTAACCGAGTGACATGACGGGCTGACCCCTATTTTGTTTTGATTGCAGTCAACTGATTGTAGTCAACAGAGTTGCATCTTGTAAATCTAGCTCTGAAATGCACTCACTAAGAATTTCAAAAAAGATTCTATCAGGCATGATATTGGGTCGATCAAATAGGATACCCATTTGAAAATCAGAAATACGATGCAGCAACTCATTAAATTTTCTTAGTCGTTCTGGCTTTACAACCGCATTTCCACCAACCTCGTAGGTATCCCTAGCAAACATCGATACGAAAAAAATTAGCTTACTTAACCAGCCAACTTTCTGCATTTTGTTGAGTTTTTGGAACTCCACTAATGCCACTTCAAATAAAGGCGTCATTTATAAATTTCTCTTGGCAAGCCATTGATATCCACTCCTCTCTCTTGCAAAATAGTCGTACGAGTATTTCCATTCACAATACTTCCATTCGGTGTAACTCTTAACGCCTCATTCTGGCTTGGACTTAAAGATTTAATGATGTCGCTTGTTGTTTGCCTGCTCCAGTATTCATAGCTATAACGCGAAGAACCCGAAGTAAGTGTTTCTCTTGAATGAATTTGCTTTAAGTTATCACTATTTGCTGTACATTGATTCTGAGGATTGCTTTTTTCATATTCACGCTCTCTATGATCTCTTAAAACCTCCTCTAAATGACGAACATCTTGATTGTTAAATTCTCGGTCAGATTCACGAAGGACTTCATAACGGTAGCTAGAATTGTACTCACGAATTGCTTCAAGCAGCTTTTCTACTTTCCACTGCGAATATATCCCTTCAGGAGTTTGAGTATTTCTTGGAGGAGCTGTTCTACTACTTCCAGCCAGCCCAAACGGGTCAGCAAAAGAAAGCGGATTCCCGCCCACATACCCAAAAGTGTTAATCCCACCCATCAACCCAATCGGATCACTTTGGATATACCCCCCGACCGCAGGATTGTAATCCCGATTGACGTTGTAATGCAGCCCTGTTTCGCGGTCAAAGTACTGCCCTGGGAAGCGCAGGTTGAAGGTGAATGCGCCTTGATTGGCGGGGTTTTCATTGGCGATGTTGTTGCCAAACGGGTCAGTATTATCCCACCGCCACACTTCTTGCCCTGCGCTGTTGGTGATGCTGCGCGGGCTGTCGAGGTGGTCGCTGTGGATGTAGTAGGTGTTGAGTCCCGTGAACAGCGTGCCTGTTAGCGTATATTTGGTGTGGCGTTTGGGTCAAGGGGAGAGTTGCTGATTGGGTTCGCGCAACCATTCACCCTTGGACACGGAAAAGTGATGAACGCCCTCCAAACTAACGGATGGCGTTGAATACTCATACAGCGTTTCGGGGTCAATATCAATGTTTCCTGTCCATGCCACCGTGCCATTTTCGACGAAAGCACTTTGAAAAAGATTGTTGAGTTTCAGTCGATTCCATGGTTTTTGGTTTATGTAAGTTGCCATATTAAAAACCCGCCGCTCACCATTTTCAAACGCCAGCCACAACACAAAATCAGGCTTCACTTCTACAGAGACCACGTCCAGCAACATCGTTTGCTCCTTCATTTTAGGGGGTCAATACGGAAAAGTTCGCCGCCTGCTTTAACAATTTCCCAGTCTGCCAGCAACTCTTCGCGGTGCAAATCCACCCACACCTGCACCATGCGCAACTGACGCACGGGTAATTCACCCGCCAACAACGTAGCATCTTCAATTGCCAATGATGCACGATAGTTTTGATAACGAATGTGGATGTGCGGCAGATGATGCTTCTCTTTAATCTCGAAAAACATCGAAATAATAATGCCGTAAAACATACTGATCGCGGGCATAACAAACCTCCGTCAAAAATGAGGAGCGATTGTAACATCGCTGGGGAATTCACGCAGCAATCCACTGTTTGGCAAGCAAAATGGCGGATTGCCTACGCGGGCTGCTTTACGGGTTCATTGAGCAACTCGTTATCCTCTCGATAGGTAATGGTTTATCACCTAAAAGCTCTGGCGCAAACTTCTGAGCTTTTTTTTCGATATTTATTCTGCAAGCACTATTTGCCAAACAATGTTGCAGCACGTCAAACATAGATGTTGCTGCCATCTTCGCTTCACACATCGCTCGGTCTTTTTTAGAAGACTTGATATCCAAGGCAATATCTCTATAGGATACATAATGCGATAACTCAACATGGGCATCGGCCTGTTCAAGCCCTTGGGCTAGGTTTTCAAGCGTTATCTGCCGACTTCGCATAGAGCCGCCCACAAAGCAGAACAAATGCGTTATAGCCAACAAAAGCACCCACAATACAATTTTCTTTTTTTGCATTAAAAAATTCCAAATTCAGTAAGTTTATAAACCTGGGGGTTCCATTCTAGATCCAGTCGTGCGAATACCTGCTTGTTTACAAGTACACCCTTTAGGAACCCCTTCGGGTGTTGGTGGATTCAATTTGTCTCTATCAGTAATCGTTGGAACGTTTGACGTGTAGTCGATTGTAAACTTTTCGCCATTACATCTCTCACATTCCGCGTAGAGGCAAACAAAGGCTTCTTTTGGTATGCAACTCGTTAATCCTAATTTACATAGTAAATCTTTAGTGACATCTACAGCATCTTGAGTTTTTGCATTTTGCTTTTTTACATCGCTCGCAGGGTCGGGGGATTTACTAGGAGGCATAACCCCTTTACCGTAATTTTTGGGTAACACTCCAGCCAACCCTAACGGGTCAACATCAATCAGCGGATTCCCCCCCACATACCCAAAGGTGTTAATCCCGCCTCTAAGTCCAATTGGATCACTCTCGATATACCGCCCCACCGCTGGATTGTAATCCCGATTGACGTTGTAGTGCAGCCCTGTTTCGCGGTCAAAGTACTGCCCTGGGAAGCGTAGGTTGAAGGTGAAGGTGCCTAGCTTGGCGGGGTTTTCATTG
>JBASWK010000096.1:0-5735 GCA_049276435.1 Gallionella sp.
AGCCAACCACGGGCGGTTAAACGCCGACCCAAACCCTTTCCTTTGCTGACCGTGCCAAGAAGCGAAGCATGTCTAAGTATTGGATTTTAATGATGTTATTTTTTGCGGTAGCAGTATTGGAGTCTGATGTCATTAGTCATAGATACGCTGCTTACCTCAACCGTCACTGAGGAGTTGAGTCCCGCCGAAGTTGAAATTCTGGCCGAACTGTTTGAAGTGCAGGATTACAAGTCTGGTGAAGCCATTGTGGCTCCCTCGGATGACTTGCCTGATAATTTGTACATTCTCGCGCATGGCGATATTGAAGTCACGATTGATAGCGCGGGCGAAAAATCAACGATCCACGTACTCAAACCTGGCGATTTGGCGGGCATCATTACCTTTGCAGGCGGTGCTGCGGCTCAAGTCAGTGCGACTTTGTATGCGGTCGGCGACACCAAAGTATTGAGCATGAAACGCGTGCAATTTGAAACGCTGATCAACTCCCATCCCATGATTGTGTACAAGGTGATGCGTGGCGTGGTGCGTAATGTCCACGGCATCGTGCGCCGCGTCAACAGCCAATCGGCTGAATTAAGCAACTACATTTACCGCACCCACGGACGTTATTAGGACTTTATTGCTATGCCAGTTAATCTCACCTCCGCCGTATTCGCTTTGCCTGTTGCGGGCGTTGCTTTAGGGATCGCCGAAGCCAATATCAAACGTGAAAATCGCAAAGATTTGCTGGTCATGCAGTTGTGCGAGGGCGCGCGCGTGGCGGGGGTATTTACCACGAACCGCTTTTGCGCCGCCCCTGTCATCGTAGCGCGTGAACATTTGGCGAGTGAATTGCCCATCCGCGCGTTGGTCGTGAATACGGGCAATGCCAATGCGGGTACGGGTGAGTCAGGGATGCAAGATGCGCGCAGCACGTGTGCGGCATTGGCTGGGCTCTTGGGCTGTCAAGTAGAGCAGGTGCTCCCGTTTTCCACGGGGGTCATTATGGAACCCTTGCCTGTGGCGAAAATTGCCGCAGGATTGCCTGCTGCCGTGGCGGATATGCGTGAAGACAACTGGCTAAATGCCGCAGAAGCGATTATGACCACGGACATTGTGTCTAAAGCACTCTCCAAACAAATTGTCATCGACGGGGCAACCATCACCGTCACGGGGATTGCCAAAGGGTCGGGCATGATTCATCCCAATATGGCGACCATGTTGGGCTATATCGCAACAGATGCCGCGATTGCGCCTGCGCTGTTGCAAGACTTGGTCAGTGCAGCTGCGAATCGCTCGTTTAACTGCATCACGGTAGATGGTGATACCTCGACCAATGACGCGCTGATGCTGATTGCCACGGGCAAGTCGGCGTTGCCAGAAGTGACCCATACGGATAGTGCGGCATATCGTGCCTTGTTGGCTACCATCAGCGAAGTGGCGATTTACTTGGCGCAAGCGATTGTACGTGATGGTGAAGGGGCAACCAAATTCATCACGGTTCAAGTCGAGGGCGGCAAAGAGGCTGCCGAATGTAAACAAATCGGCTATGCAATCGCACGCTCCCCCTTGGTTAAAACCGCCTTTTTTGCATCCGACCCCAATCTAGGGCGCATCTTGGCGGCAATTGGCTATGCGGGCGTGGCAGATTTGGATGTGACTGCGCTAAAACTTTATCTGGATGATGTCTTGGTGGCAGAAAACGGTGGTCGTGCCGCGAGTTATCAGGAATCAGACGGGCAACGCGTGATGCAACAAAGTGACATTGTCATCCGTGTCGTCCTCAATCGGGGGGCGGCGAATGCAACATTGTGGACATGCGATTTCTCTTTTGATTATGTCAAAATCAATGCCAGCTATCGCAGTTAGTTCAAGGGTGGCGTGGTCGTGAAAGAACAACTTCCTCTTATCACGGGTGAAAAAGTGTTAATGACACTTGAAAATAGCCCGTTAATCCTCACGAATTATCGGGTGAGATTCGATATGCGAGACATGGGTTCATCCTCTTATCAAAGCATCTCACTGGACGCGATCGCTTACTGTGGTTTTGTCTCAAATAGCCAGCCCATCGTACTGTTGTTTGGGCTGGTTTTTTTATGCCTTGGGGTGGCGGGCGTTTTTGTACCCAATCCCATACCACAAAGCGTATTGATCGGTGCGGTGCTGCTACTGCTCGCGCTCGCATTTTTGATTATCTACTTTGCGACACGCAGTGCGGTTTTAGAAATCAGTGCCACAGGTGGCGATAAAATTACGCTGGTCGTGAATCATGTTAAACGTATCCAAATCATTGCCTTTTTAGAAACCGTACTAGAAGCCAAGCTGCGATTTAATCGAAAAATTCTGCCCGCTGAAAAAGCGATGCCCCGTGAGTAAGTCATCAAGCGCATTTTTTGTGTTGTGCCTAAGCAGATGCGTAGGCGGTGGTTCATGTTAAGACACTTAGCCTTCCGTTCCCTGTCGAGGGAAGCGCGCCCTTTGCTGGCCATCATCGCGGCGTTACTGGTGGCGGGCATTTTGGTCTTCAATATTTATTTCACCCAGCTGAATACCCAATGGCTGCTTTTCCTCGCAGGCGTGCTGCTGGCAGCGATTTTGGCTGAAGCGACCCGCATGTATCGTGCCGAGTGGATTGTGCTGCGGCGCACCGCCCAGCTGTCACAACTCAAAAACAAACTCACCCAAGAAACACAGTTACGTAAACACGCTGAAGAGGCGTTGCTGGAAGCCAAACAGCATCTTTACCTCATGGACTCTGTCTCGCCTATCATGATACTGCTCGTGGATACTGCGGAGATTTGCCATTATCACAACCGCGCTTTTTTGGAATGGCTGCATTTACGCCCTAGTCAAGTAGAAGGCAAGCATTTGCGTGAGGTGTTGGGCATACAGATGGCGCGTGAAGTGAGTGCCGCCAACCGTAAACTGTTAACAGGTCATGCCGTGCAATATCAGCGTGAGCAAACCATGCCCGATGGCAGCTTTTATCAACTCGCCATTAAGCACGCGCCTAAATTTGATGTGGCAGGAAAAATAGTGGGATTTTATATGTTGATCAGCGACATCACACGAGCCGCTGATGTGCGTGATGCGGGGCATTTGCAGCCTGAGCGCGTGCCACAAGCGGCGGCACTGCCCACGGCGACAGAGGAGCTTTCAGACGTGTCGGGCGAGGAAGACTCCACGGGGCGCATGAAAAATGCCATTGAAAAGGGCGAATTCAGATTGTTTAGTCAGTTGATTCGACCTTTATCCGCCAATGCAGACGAAGTCGCGCACTACGAAATTCTGATACGGCTGTTAGAAGAAGAGGAAAGTATGATGCCGCCAGGGGCATTTTTTCCGTTGGCAGAAAAATATGGTCTGATGTCGCATTTAGATCGTTGGGTGGTACAACACGTAATCGAATGGGTCGCCCATCAAATTGGGCGTGGCACACACATTGAAGGCTCGATGTTCTTTATTAACCTCGCCGACACCACGATCGCTGACGTGGACTTCCCCGCGTTTGTACAAAGCATGTTGTTGACGCACGTCGTGGCGGGTAAGCATTTGTGCTTTGAAGTGCCAGACGCTGAATGGGCGGCTCACCGTGTCGAGGTGGTTCGATTTATGCAAGAGATGCGGCAATTAGGTTGTCGCATTGCGCTCAGTGGCTTTGGACAAGGGCAGACGGTTATTGACCAACAAGACGCGCTGCCTGTGGATTTTCTAAAAATTGACGGCAGTATCGTATTAGAGATTTTGCGTGATCCCGCTGCACTGGCGACGGTCGCGGCTATTGAGCAATTCGCTCAAGAAAAAAGCATCCAAACCATCGCCGAGTTCGTTGAGTATGAAAGCATCATTGATCAACTCAAAATGCTCGGCATTGATTTTGCACAGGGCTTTGGCATCTCTCACCCGCTGCCCTTGGCAGAACAATTTGCTGAAGAAGAGCCAATACCTTGACTTTTACCGAAATAACGCAGGTTGCTGCCGCTGTTTTGTACCGTGATGACGGCTATTTTTTGTTGGCACAACGCCCCGCAGGCAAAGCCTATGCGGGTTATTGGGAGTTCCCTGGCGGAAAAATAGAAAAAGATGAAACTGCTTATCAAGCACTTTGCCGCGAATTACAAGAAGAGCTGGGTATTCGGGTTCTGACCGCCTACCCTTGGTTAACGCAGGTTTTTACCTATCCTCATGCCACGGTCAAGCTGCATTTTTTTCGGGTCATCGCATGGCAAGGTGAGCCTAGCGGTTGTGAAAATCAGCAGCTCAGTTGGCAACGCCCCACGGCGGTCATGGTTTCCCCTGTCTTGCCCGCCAATGCACCCGTGTTGCGGGCAATCGCCTTACCCAATTATTATGCCATTAGCCATGCCGCTGAACTGGGGTGTGAAGTTTTTTTGCAGCGACTAACGCATGCCTTGCAAAATGGATTACAGCTCATACAAGTCCGCGAAAAGCAACTGTCCCCTGACGCACTCACGGTATTTGCCCGACAAGTCGTCACCCTAGCCCATCATTACGATGCCAAAGTACTCATCAACGCCGATGTGCAATTAGCCCAGGCGGTTGGTGCGGACGGGGTGCATTACACCAGTACGCAACTCGCGCAATGCAGCACTCGCCCCGATCTGGCATATTGTGCCGCCTCCTGCCATACCGCCGCCGAGTTGCAACGGGCAGGTGAGCTAGGCTTGGATTTTGCCGTGCTCAGCCCCGTCTTGCCCACTTTAAGCCATCCTGATGCCACGCCCTTAGGTTGGGCAACATTTGCATCACGATGTGCGGGTGCCACTTTGCCCGTTTATGCCTTGGGCGGGTTAACCCGAACCGACTTAGCCGTCGCCCAACAACACGGCGCGCAAGGTGTCGCACTCCTGAGGCAAGCGTGGTGAAGATCAAAATCTTTTATCAGGACAAGTGATTAGTCGTATTTTCGCGCACCAAACCGTAGCCCGTATGTAATACGGGATTGTAGGCGAGGATAAACTTCCCGTATTGCATACGGGCTACGAATCCGCCAAACAGGTCTTCGTAGGTGCGAATTCATGCGTAGGTTTTTGACTTTTTCAATCGGACGACGCTGGTTTTCGACAGCCGCCAAAACGCCGACTTACGTCGGCACTCGCTCAATCAAATAAGCGCATCATTTCAAAGTCAAAATAAACTTTGCCAAGGCTGCAATTTGTGCGTCATTTGCACCTAAACCTTTGGGAGGCATCTTGCCTTGTTTCCAACCAAACTCCCCGCCTTTAGTGATATGAGCAACCAAAGTCTTTTCGGCATCCGCTTGACCTTTGTATTTTGCAGCAACGTCGTTCCATGCTGGACCTGAGCTCTTTTTGTCAATGGAATGACACGCGCCACATTTTGATTTGCCATCAGCGGGCATGTCCGCTGCGGATACATTACCAGCACACACCAACAGGGCGACGCTCAAACTTGAGATGATTGTTTTCATAACAGACTTCCTTAAAAATTGTAAAAAATGAATTTACGCTGCCGCCCTTCTCCGTGATACGCAAAAAGCTACTTGGGGAGGAGACACTGTGGCAAACATCGAAGGACTTGCGTGGGACTCATTATTCAACAGGTTGCCGTTTTCGGGAATGTGGCATTTTGTCGCACCCATTGCCTAAGAGACCATGAAAGTATTCTCACCCATGCCCTCAATATCTCCAGGCTATTATTTTTTAAAACGCAAAACCACAAAAACCCACAAATTTGGTGCTAAAAATGCAAAAAATAAGGGGAAATTGAGCATT
>JBASWK010000097.1:0-11420 GCA_049276435.1 Gallionella sp.
AAATCAAGCCCACCATTTCCGCAGTCACCCCATTCCGCACCAAAGTTGTTGTCTTCATAAATAGCACCTCTGTTTTTTCAATATGGAAGCATTATAAATGGTATTTATATGGGTTCTGAATCCCTTAGCGCATGAAAACACCTTACCATCGTCATACCGACGCGTGGGTTAAGCAGATGCTCGCAAAGTCGGTATCCAGCCAAACCAATAACCCGCGTAGCGAACAAATGCTTGTGTGTGCATTCTTTTGTGCATACAATGCGCCGTATGTACTATCAATCCGACCCAGACAAAGCTGCCGCCAACCCTCTAAACCATGAGGGGGTGACGTTTGACGAGGCGTATCCCGTGTTGCTAGACCCTTATGCCCTGACTAAAGAAGATGTGGACGCTCAAGGTGAGGCGCGTTATGTGACGCTAGGCATGGGGGCGAAGGGGCGAATTCTGGTCGTTGTATGGACACTGCGCGAAGCATTGCCGCGTTTGATTTCTGCTTGGAAAGCCAATCAACCACAAAGGAGGCATTATGAACGCCAATTCTGACCCCATTTTCAACCAATATGCTGATCTGGATTTTGGCGATGCCAAGCCCGTTCGTGCCGTTCCCGCGCTGGCGACATTGCAAGCCGCGCAAGGAGGAAAATCGCGTATCACCATGCGCGTAGATAACACCACGTTAGCGGCGTTCAAAGCGCGAGCTGAAATGACGGGCGGCAACTATCAAACTTTGATGAACGAAGCCTTACAACAATTTGTACAAGGTCGCACCTTGGCAGACATCGTGCGCGAGACCATCAGACAAGAGCTGCATCATGCCTAGCTTTGCGGGAAAGTTCAGATGATCGTATTAAGACGCAAAGATGCCAATAAAAACAAAAAGATAGCATTAATTTGTTTTTCACCCGTTCGGTGACTACCTGTGCAATGCAACCTATTGATTTTTTTCCGCGATTGCAGCGTCTTTCGCGCGAGACTGCTTTTTCTAGGCTTATTGAATAAGCGCGTAGCGGCGATTACACCATATCGCACTTGAAAAACAAAACGCCCCGTTTGGGGCGTTTTTGTTGGTCAGAAAGTAGGACGCGCCTACTGGCGCATCTTTCTTGGGATGAACGGGGAGTTTTGATGCGCCTTTCGGCACATCCTACGGACTAACCCCCCTTCTCTTTTATCCCTTCACTTAACTACGCATCTCCAACATCAATTGGTTAATGCGTTTGACGAATCCCGCTGGGTCGTCGAGTTGTCCGCCTTCTGCCAACAAGGCTTGGTCGAACAGGACGGCGACCCAGTTGTCGAAGTGGGTGGTTTCGGTTTTGAGGCGGGTGACGACGGGGTGGTCGGGGTTGATTTCCAGAATCGGCACGCTGTCAGGGGCTTTTTGACCTGCGGCTTTCAAGAGGCGCGCCATGTTGCCGCCGATGTCGTGTTCGTCGGCGACTAAGCAGGCGGGCGAATCGGTGAGGCGGTGGGTGATGCGCACGTCTTTGACGCGGCTGTCTAAGCTGGTTTTGATTTTTTCGATGAGGTCTTTGTAATCATCGGCTTGTTGTGCTTGGGATTGTTTTTCAGCTTCGTCTTCCAACGCGCCTAAATCCAAGCCGCCTTTTGCCACGGACACCAGTTTTTTGCCTGCGAATTCGGTCAATGAGCCGACCACCCATTCATCCACGCGGGCGGACAACAGCAAGACTTCAATGCCTTTTTTGCGAAATACTTCCAAATGTGGGCTATTTTTCGCGGCGTTAAAGCTGTCGGCGGTGATGTAGTAAATGCTGTCTTGCCCTTCTTTCATGCGGGCGATGTAGTCTGCCAGTGACACGATTTCGTCGCTGGTATCCGCACGGCTGGTGGCAAAACGCAACAGCCCAGCGACTTTTTCTTGATTGTTGTGGTCTTCGCCCACGCCTTCTTTTAATACTGCGCCGAATTCTGTCCAGAATTGTGCGTATTTGTCCGCGTCGTTTTTCGCCAAATCTTCCAACAAGCCCAAAATGCGTTTGGTGCAACCTGCGCGCATGGCTTCGATGTCTTTGGATTCTTGCAAAATTTCACGCGAGACGTTCAACGGCAAGTCGTTGGAATCGACGATCCCGCGCACAAAGCGCATATAGGTCGGTAACAATTGTTCGGCATCGTCCATGATAAACACGCGGCGCACATACAATTTCACGCCGTGGCGGGCGTTGCGATCCCACATATCAAACGGAGCTTTGGCGGGGATGTACAGCAGTTGAGTGTATTCCTGACGACCTTCCACGCGGGCGTGCGCCCAAGTCAACGGGTCTTGGAAATCGTGTCCGACGTGTTTGTAAAAGGCTTTGTATTCGTCTTCGGTGATTTCGTTTTTGGCACGCGCCCACAAAGCGGAGGCTTGGTTGACGGTTTCATCTTCGTCCGTCGTCACTTGCCCGTCTTCTTGCCATTCCTCTTTTTTCATCACAATCGGTTGCACGATGTGGTCGGAGTATTTTTGGATAATCGAGCGCAGTTTGTAACCGCTTAACAAATCGTCTTGGTCAGCGCGCAGATGCAAAGTGATTTCCGTGCCACGCGTGGATTTTTCTACCATCGCCAAGGTGAATTCGCCGCCGCCATCGGATTCCCAACACACGCCTTGGTCGGCGTTTTCGCCTGCACGGCGCGTCACCACGGTCACCTTATCGGCAACGATAAACGCGGAGTAAAAGCCCACGCCGAATTGCCCGATTAAGTTGGCATCTTTTTGTTGGTCGCCACTCAGTTTGGAGAAAAATTCGCGTGTGCCCGATTTGGCAATCGTACCAAGGTTGGTAATCACTTCGTCGCGGGTCATGCCGATGCCGTTGTCGCTCAAGGTCAAGGTACGCGCTGTTTTGTCGTAGGCGATGCGAATCTGCAAATCCGATTCATTTTCAAACAAGGCGTTGTTGTGCAATGCCTCAAAACGCAGTTTGTCGCACGCATCCGACGCATTGGAAATCAGCTCACGCAGAAAAATCTCGCGGTTGGAATACAAAGAATGAATCATCAACTGCAACAGTTGCTTTACTTCGGTTTGAAAACCCATCGTTTCTTGATTCGTTGTCATACTTGCCCTTTCAATGTGTGGTTAAACAGTGAAAGGCTAGATGAAGGTGACTTGGGAAATTTCAAGGGGGAGAGAATGGCGCGTGCGACAGGTGAGGGAGAGCATGTTTTACGACGGCACCGTTACATTTTGAAGTTGCGTCACAAAATCGTTCAGACTTTCATTGCGCTTGGCGGCTTTCAATAGCGTTTCGTTGTTACGAAAGTCTTTGGACAGTCGTTCGTAGTTTTGGTGATTTTTGCTGGCATCATCGCCCTTTTTATTCAGCGCACGGCTTAATCTGTCATGGCAATTCATCACCTGTTCGCCCATTTTGCCAGAGACATACAGCGGCAACAGCCAACATTCTGTGGAATGTACCGCCACGGCGATTAAAATTTGTGCTTGATATTGCTGGTAAAAGTCGTTGCCAATTTTTTGAACAATAAGCTGTTTTACGTCAGCAATGATTTCAATCGGTGGGCGGTTAATCGCTACGCCAAAGTTGGGATGTTCTGCGGTATCGGTGTCGATTTGTACGATAATAAACTCATCACCAGTGCAGTATTCGGATCTCAGAAAGTCTCTGAATTTTTCGCTTTGGCAATACCCAAACAACCTCTCCCATCCGCCATCGGGCTTGTTTCCAGCACTCATTAAGGGAGTCAGTGGTTTTATTTTAATTTCGTCGCCAAAAATACCATACAGGATATTTTCCAATACGGCTTGATCGGTGATTCCTTCTGTGACGAAAGCAAAAGTAAGCATGGCAATCAAAACCCGTTGGGCAATCCGCCCAAATAGCCATTTAAAAATGCGGTAGATAATCTTGATGGCTTGGTGCCTTCAATTGGCTTGCGTTTTTGAATGCGTTCCAATCTAGTGTGACCGCTACGCGATCTATCTACCACATACAAAATTTGCTCAGGATCATCCAAATTCAGCCCGTCCAAAATCGAAGGATTGTGCGTGGTGAAAATGACTTGTTTGTCGAATTGCTTCGCCAATTTGGTCAATTCCTGCATCAGTTTTTCGCATAACTTGGGGTTAAACGAGGCTTCGATATTGTCGATGGCGAAGAATTTAGGCGTGTTTTTGCTGGTGAAAAGTGCGAGGTAAAACAATAAAAATAAAAAGCCTTCGTTGGCACTTTTTTGATCTAACAGGTTAATTTCAGGCGGGAGATATTTGTCTTCAAGTTGAATTTTTCGGTTGGGGTGATTGCTGTCCGATAATTTAAAATCCTTGAACCAGCCCAAGACTTGTAGTCCTGTTTTGATAGCGGGGAACGCGTCAGCATCTTTGGATAACACGCCCAATAATTTGAATAATCCCTCGCCTCGAATACCTAAAGGTTGGATTTGGCCTTCTTCTTCAAATTTACGTAGCGCGCTGTTTTCGGGGGCGTAGATTAGAAAATAGGAGGTTATTTGGCGAATGTTCTGAAAAACAATACCTTCTACAACTGATTCAACCACCAAAAAATCGTCTGGATAAGCAGTCCAATCACGCCATTTTTCGTCCGACGTTATTTGAGCTACAAGTTTGTCCTTTTGCTTACTTGGCAGCTTTACAATCTTGTTGCTTGTATTCCACACTGAATAAGGCTCATTGCTGTTTTTGAGTTCAAAAGAAATAGCGAATTCGTTATCCGCCGAAATTTTAAAGAGGATGTTTTTACTGATATTTTCCGCCGAAAAAGCCGCTCGCATCACTTCAGGATTGGTCACGCGGATGCCACGCGAGGCTAAAAATTCGTTATCCAATTTATCCGCCACCGCCGCGCCAGCCAGCGCAATGGCTTCTAAAATGTTGCTTTTACCAGAGCCATTTTCACCAATCAACACGGTGATGCGCCCAAATTCAATGTCGAGTTTGTCGATGCTTTTGAAATTCTCAACGGTAAGCGATTTAATCATGGGATGTTTGGGTGCTTGGGTTCGGAGATAGTCATTTGATTGTATGTTGCTTAAAATACCAAGGCAAGGGAATCGACAGATGTTCGTCCCGTATCGTCATATTCCGCGCGCCAAAATGCAAATTTGGAGTCGCTAGCCTGCTTTGCGATAAAAACATTTGCTAATGTCGGCACAAGCCTTTAAAATGCGCCCCTTTTATTGCAAGCCAAATTCTTAGGGAGTCATCAATGGCAAATAGCGCACAAGCACGTAAACGTGCTCGTCAATCAATCAAGCAGAATGCTCATAACAGCAGCTTGCGTTCCGAATTACGCACTGCGGTTAAGAAAGTGATCAAAGCGATCCAAGCGGGCGACAAAGCAGCTGCTCAAGCTGTTTACCAAAGCTCGGTCAGCACCGTGGATAGCATCGCTGACAAGAAAATTATTCACAAGAACAAGGCAGCGCGCCATAAGAGCCGTTTGTCCGCTGCAATCAAAGCAATGGCTTAATCCCCATCGTTTGATAGCTGCACCCACAAGCCGACAGCGATGTCGGCTTGTTTGCGTTGGGGCATTCGTAGGGCGTCTCCTTCCCCCTAGCAGGGGGAAGGCTGGGATGGGGGTTGAAAGTTTGCGTCCGTGCGATGATTTCTACCCCCACCCTAACCCTCCCCCTGCATGGGGGAGGGAATGCCTACATCGCGCCGATCTCCGCCAATCTTTCGCGCAAATCTTCCACCCAACCCTGTTGTTGCACATTCAATTTGTCTTCCCGTTGCAAGCGTTCCGCAATGTCCAATGCCAGTTGTAAATAACCCGCCGCTTCTTGGTCAGACACCCCTTGTCCGCGCAAGCTGGATAATTTCACGCACGAAATCACCACATCCGTTTGCCATTGCACATTCGCCGCATCGTGCAGGGTGAGTTGTTCAGCAATAGACAGGCTATGACGGAAACTCAGCAGCGCGCCCGCCAAGTCGCCTTGGGTTTGTTGGATGTCGCCGATCTTGATGTGCGACACGCTTAAGTCGCGCTGCCATTGGGTATTCGCCCTATCGTGGTGGGAGAGGCGTTCGGAGATGGACAAACTGGCGCGGAAGGATAGCAGTGCGCCTGCCAAATCGCCTTGCTCTTGTTGGATGTCGCCAATATTGTCATGTGACACGCTAAAGTCGCGCTGCCATTCGGTATTCGCCCTATCGTGTAGGGCGAGGTGTTCAATGATGGCATGACTGACATAGCAGGATAACAGCGCGCCTGCTAAATCGCCTTGTCCTTGTTGGATGTTGCCGATTTTGTTGTGCGACACACCCAAGTCGCGTTGCCATTCGGTATTCGCCGCATCAAGCAGGGCGAGGCGTTGGCGGATGGACAAACTAGCACGGTATGACAGCAGCGCGCCCGCCAAATCGCCTTGTTCTTCTTGGATGTCGCCGATTTTGATGTGCGACAGGCTCAAGTCGCGCTGCCATTGGGTATTCGCCGCATCGTGCAGGTCGAGGCGTTCGATGATTTCAAACTTTCGGCGATACGAAGCCAATGCGTCAGCCAAATCACCTTGAGCATGTTGAATGTTGCCGATTCTTTCGTTCGCAATGCCTAAGTCATACTGCCATTGTGTATTTGCCGCATCGTGCTGGGAGATGCGTTCGGCGATGGACAAACCAGTACGGAAGGACTGCAGCGCGCCCCTCAAATCGCCTTGGACTTGTTGGATGTCGCCGATTTTGATGTGCGACACGCTCAAGTCGCGCTGCCATTGTGTATTCGCTGCATCGAGCTGGGCGAGGTGTTTGGCGATGGAATGACTAGCGCGAAATGATAGCAGTGCTCCCGCCAAATCTCCTTGGGCTTGTAGGATGTCGCCGATTTTCTCGTGCGAAATGCTCAAGTTGTGCTGCAAAAAGCTTTCGACAGGCTGTGTCTCACTAGCAGTCGCCGTGAGCTGCATCGCTTGGCGGTATGCGCATTCAGCTTGCGGCAAGTTGCCTGCTCGCAACTGTAAATTACCGAATAGCTCCCAATAAAACAGATTGTCGGAATCTAGTTCGGTGGCTTGGCGGGCTTTGTCCAGTGCGGCGAGGGTCTTGTAGCGCAGATCGTTAATTTGCCCCAAGGAAAAGGCGTTGGCGGCGGCATTTTTGAGGTCATTTTTTAGAGCTTGTTCAAATAATGTTTCCGCTTGGGCTAAATCACCTTTATCCAAAAACACCTTGGCTCGTTCGGCGATGTCATCGTGACGCGTCGTTAATTGGCGTTCTAGCTCTTGATAGCGTTGCATCCATTCATCGCGTTCTGCTTGGTAGCGGTGAATCCATTGATCGCGCTCATCTTTTACCGAGACCAACTCATTTGCTAATTCAAGCAGCTCCTCAGACGAGACGTGAATAAAAAACTGGCTGAAATGCTTTTGCATTTGCTTGATGTCTTTTGCTAGGTTTTGGAGGATATCATCCCAAAACCACAAGCTCACCGCAAACTTTCCGAGCTTGATTCTTTTCTCGTAGTCGTTAAAAACAAAGCCCTGTATCGTTGTATCCCTCGGTGCGGTTGTCGCCACACACAATTGTGTCAACTTGGCGGAAAATTTTTCAGCGTTGACGATTTCCTTAGTGACAATTTTCTGCGTTAGTTTATTTACGTTTTTGCACTGTAAACCAACATGTGATGTTTGCGAGTAAACATCAAGCCCATTTTGCTTTTGCCCACTGCGACCGTAGCGTTTGAAATCTGTTGCCCCCCATTCGGTGCTCAGGTTGGCTGCATCACAGACGATGTCCTCAAATTCACCCGCGTCCTTGGGCGGAGGAAATTTTGCATTGGCGAGGGTTGACATGATGATCCTTTGCAAATAAAAAGCGGCAATCGCCGCAGCGGGGTGAATGCTACACAGACAACGGGTGAATGCAAAGCTGTTTTGCAGGTGTTTTGAGCGATGTGAAACGTGAAACAAACCGTCGCGTACCCACACCCTTCTCCCTTCTCTCTTCATATTTCCCCTTCTACTGCCCCCGCATAAACAACTTATCCAATTCCGCCATGCTGATTTGTCGCCAAGTGGGGCGGCCGTGGTTGCATTGTTCGGCGCGCTCGGTGTGTTCCATATCGCGCAGCAGGGCGTTCATTTCGCTGACGGTGAGTTGGCGATTGGCGCGGACGGCTCCGTGGCAGGCGAGGGTGGCGAGCAGGGCATTGCGGCGTTCGGTCATCACGCGACTTGCGCCGAATTGGCGTAGTTCATTGAGCACATCGCGGGCGGCGGCTTCGGCTTGGCTAGGTTTGAGCAGCACAGGCATGGCGCGGATGGCGAGGGTGTGCGGTGACAGGGGGGCGATTTCAAAACCCAGTGTGTGCAGCGCGTCTTGATGCGCTTCCACGGTCGCGACTTCTATCGAATCAGCGTGGAACGTCACGGGAATCAGCAACGGTTGCGTGGCAAGCTGTTCGTGATCCATGCTGGTTTTGAGCTGTTCGTACACCACGCGCTCATGCGCGGCGTGCATATCCACCACCACCAGCCCGTGGGCGTTTTGCGCCAAAATATATACGCCCGCGAGTTGGGCGAGGGCAAAACCGAGCGGCGGGAGGTCGATGTTGTTGGCATTGGGTTGAAAATCTCCCATTCGTAGGTCGGGTTTTAACCCGACATTGCCCGTCGCATCTGGTCGGGATAAATCCCGACCTACGGGATTGGGCGCATCGAATGGGGATAAATCCCGATTTTCATCCCGCAATGCTTGCTTCGCCATGTCCCAAACCTGATACGTCCCGCGCATTTCCGCAACACTTAAACTTTGTTGTACAGGCGGTTGGTACACTGGCGCAGGTGCAGGCGCGGCGGCGGGCGCATCAGGTGTGGCTAACGCTTGGTTGAGCGTGTGAAAAATAAACTGATGCACCGCTTGACCTTCGCGGAAGCGCACTTCGCTTTTAGCGGGATGGACGTTGACATCCACGGCTTCGGGCGGGAGTTCCAAAAACAGCACGAAAGCAGCATGACGTTGGTGATGCAAAATGTCTTGATAGGCTTGGCGCAGCGCGTGGCTGGCAATTTTGTCGCGCACAAATCGCCCATTGACGAAAAAGTATTGCGCGTCGTTGCGACTGCGCGAATACGCGGGCAGGGCGGCGAGTCCGTGCAGCGACAAGTTCGCCGCGCTATGCGACACGCCCACCGCCATGCTGCCAAATTCCGCGCCCAAAATCGCCGCGATGCGCTGCAAATGTGTGGGGTCGGCGGGCAATTGCCAAATCGTCCGCCCGTTGTGCTGCAAAGAAAATTGCACGTCGGGGCGCGACAAAGCGATGCGCTTAAAGGCTTCTTCGCAATAACCAAATTCCGTCGCTTCGGATTTCAAAAATTTACGCCGCGCAGGGGTGTTGAAATACAACTCGCGCAGCTCGATACTGGTGCCCACGCCATGCCGAGCGGGCAACGGTGCGCTGAGATGCCCGTCGATGCTGGTCACTTCCCATCCGTGTTCATCGTTCGCGGTGCGGCTGGTCAAAGTCAGTTGCGCGACCGCAGCCATACTCGCCAACGCCTCGCCGCGAAACCCCATGCTGTTGACTTGCTGCAACGCCTCAAGCGAGTCGATTTTGCTGGTGGCATGACGCATTAACGCCAACGCTAACTCGTCCTTGGCAATGCCTTTGCCGTTATCCCGCACCCGCAATAATTTGATGCCGCCGCCATCCAATTGCACCGAAATCTCCGTCGCGCCCGCATCCAAACTGTTTTCCAACAACTCCTTCAACGCCGCAGCAGGACGATCAATCACCTCGCCAGCGGCAATCTGGTTAATCAGCAAATCGGGGAGCAGGCGGATTTCGGTGGGCATAGTGGGTAACGGAAAAAAGGGTGTTTTAGTGAATGGTATGAAGGCTGATTGGCTGCAAGCAAAAAGCCTGTTATTCAGCAATCTTTAAATGTATGCGCCATTGATGGACAAGTGGACTAACGACCGCATCAGTCAGCCAAATCGCTTTTTTAAGAATTTCGGCATTTTCTTTATTCGATAACGATAAATCACACAGTTGCCTACTTGCATCCAATAAGTTTTTGTAAGGAATTGGATTTTTGCTGAATAAGGTGTTGTGGCGATGCCATCCAAATTCTTTGAGATGGGTATTCGCCAAAGCGGCGTAAATGTACTTTGAATGGCTTAAATTCAGCTCTAGGTTTACATAAGTTTTCGGGTATTTTGATGGGTCAGTGAGCAAAATAATAGGCAAAAACAGAGCTGTAGGGTGGATAAGCTGCGCGCATCCAGCTGAATTGATTATAAAAAATGGTGGATGCGCGCAGCTTACCACCCTACTCACTTTTCCGTTGTACCTGCACGAGCCAAGCATGGGTACGCCGAGTGTCATCATCTATGCGACGTATGTTGCGATGGCGTTTCATTATTTCTCAGAGATTTTGCTCAGCGTTATAGGGACGTAGGTACGATTAGCGCAGCGTAATCGCACGCATACTCCATCCCTCCGCCACATCCGCCCCCAATGGGGGAGATAAATTTTCTGTCACATAACAATTGAATATTGAGTTATGTCAATGAGATACACCCAGAACGTGCTGTTTTAGTGCGATTACTAAACCCATTGCTTGAGTCACTCATCGCCTCTTACAAATCATACCAACTGACAAGATAAGAGCAGCTCTTTCCTTGATTTTTACGACAGGAGCCTTTTTCGTGAACCACTTTCACAACTTGACCTGATGTTTGAAATTTGTTTGCGATCCCCTCGATAATCCCTTGATCGTAATCGCAAGGAAATGGCGTGTCACAGGTAACCCTGCAAGAATTCTCGCTTAATTTGACATAATGGTAACCACCGACACCCCCAGTACCTTCGCCTTGGGTATTCATCTTATAAGCTACGTTTATGGAAGCTTCTGCGGCATGAATATCCTTGATTTCGGGTGGCCATATCGCGGTTTCTGGGATTTTTCTGCCGACGTTGGATACCGTAAAAGGACCCACTTCTTTAGCAATAGCATGAAGCGTATTGATCCAGTTAGGGAAGGGATACCATTTATCCGCTTGAAGATTCTCAATACCATTTGCTTTTAGTATTTCTACGCCTTTCGGCTTAAAGACTCCCAACCCTTCAATGACACTCGTGATTGCAATACCGCTACAGCTATATCCTTCACACTGATTTTGAGACATTCCTTCCCCCTATTATGTCGCTCTCTGGCTGACAAAAAAATGGACACTCTTGAAAAGTGCCACGATCAAATATTCTTCATGTGATTTGACTGCGAGCGTGATTAGACGCTTTATTTTGTGTGATTACAAGCGCAGGGTGAATATGTGGAATTTGTTGGGCTTCGCTGACGCTCAACCCAACCTTGTATTATCCATCCCGTTGGAAGCTGGTTTAATCTTCCAACAAAACGTATTATTTTACCAACAGATTTTTGAGAGGCATCTCAAAAACGGATGACTGGATGCCGTACCCAAC
>JBASWK010000098.1:0-4930 GCA_049276435.1 Gallionella sp.
AGCCAACCACGGGCGGTTAAACGCCGACCCAAACCCTTTCCTTTGCTGACCGTGCCAAGAAGCGAAGCATGTCTAAGTATTGGATTTTAATGATGTTATTTTTTGCGGTAGCAGTATTGGAGTCTGACCCTATTGACTGCTACCTGACTGACTCACGCAACACCTCAGGATACTTAGATGCAACAACTATCAATGTCCTAGCAGCACCAGAAGGTTTAATTCTTCCTTGCTCCCAGCCTTGTAAAGTGCGTACCGAAACCCCCAATAAACGTGCAAATTCACGTTGAGAAAGCCCCGCATTGTGTCGCACATTCACGACTTCTGGAATGGACACCACCGTCGAGCGCGCTACTTTTCCCGATTTCAATTCACGCGCAGAAGCCAATAAATCCGCCTTAAATTGTTCCATTTCAATATCATCAGCCATGATTCAATTCCTCTTTAATTTGAGCGAAAAACTCAGGTGGCAAATTATCAAATTTTGCTTTCGCGTAAACAATCAACAATCCAATGCTACCTAGGTCAAATTGATTGTAATAAATCACTCGCGCACCACCACGTTTTCCCATCCCTTGACGTGACCAACGCACTTTACGACAGCCACCACTATTGGGAATCACATCCCCCGCAAATGGATTAACCGCAATCCAATTGATAAACGCCACGCGCTCATCATCCGTCCATACTTGCTTGGCATACTTAATAAATATGCTGGTTTCAATAACAGTAAACATGACAGAACTATACGCTTTAATAGTATGGCAAGCAATCAATACGCAAACAAATGGCAACCGAAGTTGCTGTAGGGGGAATTACCTAGGCGAGTGCGAACATCCGCCCAAATAGCAAACCCGCCGAGGGTGCGCCGTGCGCACCGTAAATTTCACATCACATTGAATTTAAATGGTTTATCCGCGTGCGCGGGGCGCACCCTACCTGGCTTGTGGGTCAACAATCGGAGGCGGCGTAGGGTGGTTTTGCGTAGCAAACCACCTTTGGGGAATGATGAGAAAAGGGTGGATTGCCTAGCGGCGAATCCACCTTACGGGCTTACTTACGCCGTCAACTCATTGGGTGAATGGGATTTGAGCCAGTCCGCCAATGCGGCATTCATGCGCGTCTGCCATCCTGCGCCCGAAGCGCGGAAAGCCGCCAACACTTCGGGGCTGTATCGTACGGCAACTTGCTCTTTGGTCGGACGTTTGTTTACCCCACGCACCCGTCCCACGACCACGCCGCCTTGTTTCATCACCGCACCGTCCCAGTCTGATGGCTTGGTGCGCGGACTATCCGCATCATGATGAATATCCGCATCACTCAGGGCGCGCACCTTTGCCCAATCGCTGGCATCAACGCGGGGCATATCGCCAATAGCTCCGTTCTTCATGTTTGTCCGCCTTTCTAATCGAAATAATGTGGTCATTTTCACCGCGTGGGGTATGCACCACGAACACCACCACCCCATTCCACAAACCCAGCGTCTGCAAACGCAGTTCGCCGTAAGCATCACGCCCATCCTCGCGGGTCAGCGTGAAACCCAGAAACACCCCCTCACACCCCACAAAATCCAGATAATGATTTTTGAGATTCAATATGCGTTTCGATTCATCGTAAGTAATCATGCTTGAATTGTCGAGGTACTTTAAGGAAAAGTCAATTAAATTGTAGATGCGTTTTATAGCTAAAGCATCGAACTCAACGCTCGATTGTCAAGTGCGTGTGCGCAGCAAACCAGCAATGGATCGCTTGCGAGTCAACAAACGGAGGCGGCGTAGGGTGGCTTCGCGTAGCAACCCCCCTTTGGGGAATGACGAGAAAGGGGTGGATTCATACGCCGCCGCCCCGCAACAAAACAATAACTGCCTCGATTAAATCGGAAAAGCGTGACGCAGTTAATGTACCGACTTGCGAAGCGAATAGGCTGTCATTGGCGGTGAAAAGTTTGTTGGGGCGGGCGTAGCTGATGCGTTGCAGGCTACCTTCACAAAAATCGTGTTGGTTGATTTCAACTGCCCCTGCGTCGGCGTAAGGGTTGCTGGTAATTTGGCACAACACCCAATCACCCCGTCCTGCCGCTGCCAATACCACAGCGGGACGGAATTTTTGCGCACTGAGGTCTGAAAATGGGAAGGGGATAATTACGACCTGACCCGCTGCAAATGCGTCCATGCGGCATCCTCCTCAGGTTTGAGCCAATCATTCGCCAGTACAGGCTGCGATAACAAAGAGGTTTCTAATTCGGCACTCGTTTCGGGGGCATCCAACAGTGTCACCAACACACGACGTATGCCACTTAGTTGAATTGGATCAACAAAGTGAATATGCCCTGTTTCATCTAAAGTCGCTTCTAATGTTTGCATGATTCCCCTTTCGATGGTGTTCTGTTCGCGGCGCATTATAGAGTGAGGGCAGATAGATTGCCTAGCGGCGAATCCACCTTACGGGTTGGCTATTGCGTCAGTGCTTTGGAAATTTCTTGCTTTTGTTTAATTTCAAAGACAGCATGTCCGACTTGAAATTGATTAAGGGCAATATCATCGGCGTGAGTAAGTTTTTCTATCAATTCACTGCGAAAATTTCGGACAGTTTTTAAAATTTCATCACGTTGTCCACTCGAAAAGGCAATGGTAGAGGCTATAAAGTTTCCTGTGCTATTCAAATCATTTTCCATCTGATTGAGGGTTTCCAATTGTCCTAAAATTATCTGCTTGGACAATGCTACCCCTGTTTGTATTTCTGCCGCAGATGCACCTTGAGCATATTTTCCTATTTGATTGTGCCCAAGTCTTGTCAAACTATCTTCCATTGAAGAGATATTATCCAAATAGCGTTGCTGAGAATCATCAAAGCTCTCGCCTTGTCTCCATTCGGCAAAGGATTTTCCAGCCTGAATCGCCCCATATCCCATCAGTGCAACTGCACCAGCCCCGCTTGCAATAGTGCCGTAGATTGCAGCCCCTGTGTTTATACTCCACTTTGCCATATCCTCCTGTGAGGCTGTCCCTGATACCACTTTTGCTGCAAACTCCCCAGCCTCACTACCAATGGTAAGAGGTGCTAGTACAACTTTCCCAAACAAATCAAACGTTAGAGCAAATCCTTCAGCCCACTTTGCGGCTTTATTAGTGCTTCGCAATAAATCAACAACACGATTGTGATCACCCTTGTCAAGCGCATCCAGAATGTCATTAAATAATTTAGGATTTTCATTCTCAAGGGACAGCATTGTGTCAAGAAGAGTTTGAACGGCGGCTTTTGCATTCACATTATTGGCTATATTTACAAGTTGTTGCCCTATTGTTTTAGAATGCGCTGCATTTCTGAGAAGGGTAGTCGCTTTTGGATTGGCTGCCAATGTTGCACCAAAGTTATTGAGTGATCCCACCATGTTTGAAAAAGTTGCAACAACATCCATAATGACCACCTCGTCTGGTGGATTTTCATTTACTTTGGGTGATCCATCATTGTTGATATTTCCCGCACCCGTTGTAGCATCCCCTGTCGTTGGCATACCGCCCACGCCGTCAGGCGTGAGAGTGGGAAGTACCGTTGGCTCGGTTGTTGTGCTGCCATTCCCTGCACCGTTTCCAAAACTCGGACAATTCCCACTCCCCACGCAACTTCCTCCATTAAGGTTAAATTGGTACTTTGCCTGCCCGCCAATCAAACTGTCTTTATTTGAAACCATCAACGCGTCGTAAACACTACCGCCTGGAACAATATCGCCATTCTGAAAACCGATTTCTATTTCAGCTCCTGATGCAGCTTTGTATTTGTCATACGTTGGCTGAAAAAGCTTAGATCTATTTTGTGTTACGGTAGCAGCACCATTCACATAAAGTTTTTGCCATACTGGGTCGGTGGGGGTATTGGTGAATACATTATTCCCAACCGCAACCAACAAATCTGCGACGGTATAATTTGGGTTCAAAATGAGCCACTTTTGTTGCAAAGGTGTGAGCACCGAGGCAGGCGGGCAAGTATTTGTCGCCGTGCAACCTCCTTGTTGAGCCTGTTTGTACTGCACATACGCAGCCGTCAAATTGGTTTTAGTTTGATTATTGGTAATCATCAACGCATTGTAAACATCACCAAATTCAGGAATGAATTTTTTCGCAATCCCTGAGTACATCACACTAACCGAGGTGTTTTTGTAGGCATCGTAAGTAGGTTGCAGGCTATTTGCCGTTTTTTGAGTAGTGGTAGCAACACCATTCACATAAAGCCCCGCCCAAACGGGATCGGTAGGGCTATTGACAAAAAGCCCACTCCCAACCGCGACCATCAAATCCGCAGCGGTATAAATTTTGTGCGCATTGACCCAAAGCTGTTGCGCGGGCGTGAGGGTGGGCGGCGTGACTTGGTTGGACAAGTACGTTGAATATGCGCTAATTAAGCGGTTGCGATTGGAAATCATCAGTGCTCTATACACATCGTCGTTTGGTACGATTTTGCCACTTTCAAGTCCAAGTAAGATATTGGCACTTGATGCCAGCTTGTAGGTATCGTAAGTAGGTTGCAGGCTATTTGCCGTTTTTTGAGTAGTGGTAGCAACACCATTCACATAAAGCCCCGCCCAAACGGGATCGGTAGGGCTATTGACAAAAAGCCCACTCCCAACCGCGACCATTAAATCCGCAGCGGTATAAATTTTGTGCGCATTGACCCAAAGCTGTTGCGCGGGGGTGAGTGGCACGACGGGTGGGGTGATCGTGCCAATGGGTACGCGAATGTCAAGTGTCCCTTGTAAGGTGCCGCTGTTATTAAAGACCAGAACCCCACCTGTACTCCAAAGGTTTGTGCCGTCAAGAATCGTTGTGGCGACGGGCGAAACTTGCCTTAATGTCCCTGTGTTGTTAAATGTACCTGTTCCATAAAGGGCAGACAGCCATCCGCCATTGGGCGCATTGAATTCATATACGCCTTGGTT
>JBASWK010000099.1:0-28392 GCA_049276435.1 Gallionella sp.
GAAGGGTGAAGGGTGAAGGGTGAAGGGTGAAGGGTGAAGGGTGAAGGGTGAAGGGTGAAGGGTGAAGGGTGACGGGTGAAGGGTGAAGGGTGAAGGGTGAAGGGTGAAGGGGGAAGGGGGAAGGGGGAAGGGGGAAGGGGGAAGGGGGAAGGGTGAAGGGTGAAGGCATCAGTATCTACACAACCCAGCCCCTTTCTTCTGGTTGAATGGGGAGGAGGGTTTGATAAGTTTACAATATAAACAATGTATTGCATTCTATTTCAATGTAACTTATTGATTTTTCTCCGCGTGAGACTGCTTTTTCTAGGTTCAACTGACCTTGGAGGGCAACGAGGGGGTGATTTCGCGCAATAATCAGCCTGTGGTGAAACTTCTGGCACTGGTTCAACCCCGACCAAAACAACATGGAAAAAAGCAAGAAAATGCAAGGAGAAAGACCGCTAAAAATGGCAGCATAAAAACAAAGGAGATGCGACAACTAGCTTGACAATTGCCGCGTTTATTTTTCGGGTTGCAGGATCAAAGTTTGTGGATTGCTGTCTAGGATGACAGGAATTTTGTAGGCTTGGTAACCGACGATGGAGACGGTAAGCGTTTGATTGCTTGCAGGTAAATTGCGTGGCACGTTCAATAAGTACCAGCCATTTTCATCGGTTTGGGTGGTGTATTCTCCCACCCGCACTTGCGCGCCTGTGACGACATTGCCTTTGGTATCTTGCACCTGACCGCTAATCGGCAAGGTAATCATTCTGACGGGCAAATAGACGTTTTCAGGGGATAATTTAATGATGCCGTTAGGATCGAGTAGCTCATATCCAGCGGCGGCTAAAGTGACTTTAATTTGCTTGTCACGTAGCGACTGAGGAATATTCGTAATGCGCGCTTCGCCTTGCTCATTGAGGGCAAAGCTCTTTTTCTCAGTCCCTAAATCGACCGTAAGTATGCCATCCCGTTTTAGGGGAATGACTTCACGTCCTGCTTCGCCGTGTACAAATACGCTCATGGCGAAGCGTTCTTCGGTTTTGAGCTGGTCACAAGCAGTCAGCCCCAATAGTATGATCGCGATGAAATACCAAGCAAGATGAAGGCGTATTTTCATGTTATTCCCCTTATTGTTCAGATTAAGAAATCAATTCAGCCCATAAATCATGCTCATCCGCGTCAATGATCTTCACGGTGACCAGATCACCAGTGGATAGATCTTGCCCGTTTTCGATGTAAACCAGCCCGTCAATTTCAGGTGCATCGGCGGCACTGCGCGCCACCGCGCCTTCATCATCCACTTCATCGACCAACACCGTGATGGTGCGACCGATTTTACGTTGCAAGCGTTCTGCGCTGATCTCGGCTTGTAACAACATCAAGCGTTCCAAGCGATCTTGTTGCACGTCGGGTGGGACGTGGTCAGGCAAGTCGTTGGCAACCGCACCTTCCACGGGCGAATAGGCAAATGCGCCCACGCGATCCAATTGGGCGACGCGTAAAAATTCCAATAACTCTTCAAATTCGGCTTCGGTTTCCCCTGGGAAGCCGACGACAAAGGTACTGCGCAAGGTTAGGTCTGGGCAAATTTCGCGCCATTGTTGGATACGTGCTAACACGCCTTCGCTATTGCCAGGGCGTTTCATCAGTTTCAAGATGCGCGGATTGGCGTGTTGGAAAGGAATATCCAAGTAAGGCAAAATTTTGCCCGCCGCCATCAAAGGAATCACTTCATCGACATGCGGATAAGGGTAGACATAATGCAAGCGCACCCACACCCCCAATTCGCCCAATGCCACGGCGAGTTCGGTCATGCGGGTTTTGACGGGCTTGCCCCCCCAGAATCCCGTGCGGTATTTGACATCCACGCCATACGCACTGGTGTCTTGCGAGATGATGAGCAATTCTTTTACGCCTGCATTCACCAGATGCTGCGCTTCTTGTAGCACCTCGCCGACGGGACGACTAACTAAATCGCCGCGTAAGCTGGGGATAATGCAGAAGGTGCAGCGGTGGTTGCAGCCTTCGGAAATCTTGACATAAGCGTAATGTTTGGGGGTCAAACGTATGCCTTGAGGCGGTACGGCAAGCAGTCTATCCAGCGGTGGGGGCGGCACATGTTGATGCACGGCGGCCATGACTTCATCGGTGGCGTGCGGACCTGTGACAGCTAAGACTTTGGGATGCGCCAGTTTGACCACCTCGCCCTTTGCGCCCAAGCAACCCGTCACGATGACTTTGCCGTTTTCCGCCAAGGCTTCGCCAATCGCGTCTAATGATTCCTCCACCGCGCTATCAATAAAACCGCAGGTGTTGACCACAACCAAATCCGCCTCTTGGTAACTGGTTGAAATCAAATAACCTTCTGCGCGTAAGCGCGTCAAGATCAACTCGGAATCCGCCGTGGCTTTAGGGCAGCCTAGTGAGACGAAACCGATTTTAGGAAGGGAGGAAGACATGAAAAATCCTTGTAAATAAATTCCAAACTCCCCTCGCCCGCAAGCGGGAGAGGGGTGGGGGAGAGGGAAACCT
Source organism: Gallionella sp. (assembly GCA_049276435.1). GTDB lineage: Bacteria > Pseudomonadota > Gammaproteobacteria > Burkholderiales > Gallionellaceae > Gallionella. The sequence goes on from JBASWK010000099.1 coordinate 2,515, forward strand.
ATCCCGCTCCGACCAATAAATTGATGATCAAAATGGACGAAATACCCAGTGCAATCAGCACCACTTGTTGTACGGTATCACGGAGTTGGGTTTGTTTGTGTAATCCTGGGATTAAATCGGCGACCGCCACGTAAATCATACTGGCAGCGGCGAGTGCTAATAATGTCGGCACCACGCTTTGCATGGATTGCAGCGCGAAATACGCCAATACCCCACCGACTAACGTCGCCAAACTGGACACTAAATTCAACATCAAGGCGGTGGATTTTTGGTAACCTGAATGCAGCAAGATCATAAAATCGCCCACTTCTTGCGGGATTTCATGCGCGATAATCGCCAGTGCTGTCACAATGCCCAGATGTATATCGGTCAAAAATGCGGCGGCGATAATGATGCCATCGACAAAATTATGAAAAGTATCGCCCACAATAATCATGGTGCCGCTGCGTCCGTGGCTGTGCGCAGGGATTGGTTCGTGGGCTTCGCAATGATCGTGATGGCAATGCCGCCACAGCAATAACTTTTCCAAGGTGAAAAACAGCAAAATGCCGACTAGTACCGTACCGCTGACCTTGGTAATGCTGGGGCTGAGCGCAATCGCTTCGGGCAAAATATCCAAAAATACCGCACCTAAGAGCGCGCCGATGGCATAACTGACCAGACTATTCACCCAATGGGCGCGCGCATTCAAGGCAAACAACGCGGCACACAACACGCTCAATATGCCGCCGACAAAACTCGCCGCAACAATCCATAGCAAAACTGACATGGTGATGATTTCAATAAACAAGGGCGCGGATTATAACGGATTGCCTACGTGGTCGTCGGGGAATGCGCGCAGGCTGAGGGTGATCGTCCCGCTGATTTAAAATAACAACGCGATCAGCACCCCAAACGCAATCGCGGCAAACCCTGTGGCGACGCGTTTGGCTAATTCCCGTCCTGCGATAAAGTACACCAAACCAAATTTAAAAATCAGGTTGGCGATAAAGGCAATCGCAATCGCGGCGACGGTTTGGTGTTCGCTGAGTTGTTTGAGATTAAACAGCCGTAAGCTGGATAACGTGATCGCATCGACATCGGTCAAACCCGACACGAATGCCACGATGTACAAGCCTTGGCTACCCGCTAAATCTTCCATCCACGCCGACCCCAGTAGCACCACCACATACAGCAAGCCAAACCCCACGGCGGTATGCAGTTCGGCGGGGTTGGTGGTTTCAGGTACATATAGCTCGGCGGCAGGATCCATTTTATGCCAGCGATAGGCAACGACGAACAAACCACAAAATAGTCCCCCCGCGAAGACGGGAAGTAAGCTAGGTACTGCGCCAAATGCCACCACCGCGCTGACCACCATCAGTCGTACCAACACCACCATACTGGCAACCATAATCACCATCGCCGCCAGTGCCGCCATCGGTGGATTGGTTTTGCTGTGTTTAGCATAGATCAAGGTGGTCGCGGTGCTAGAAGCCAGCCCGCCCAATATGCCTAAGAGCGGTGCGCCATAACGTGTCCCCACCAGATGCAGCGCGGCATAACCCGCTAGACTAATCCCTGAAATTAACACCACCATCAACCACGCCTGATAGGGGTTAAAGGCGGAATAAGGACCGTAATCTTGATTGGGTAAAATAGGCAAAATAATGAAAGTCAGCACGCAAAACTGCAATGCTGCCACCAAATCACGCCGCGCCATGCGTTGCGAAAAGCCGCGCAATTCAGGCTTAAAATAAAGCAAGGCGGTAACCCCTATCGCTAACATCACCGCCAGTTTCGCCTGCTCATACCAAACCATCGCACCTAAGCCATAGCACAGCAACAGGGCAATCACAGTGGTGGTACCAGGGTCATTTTCCTTGTCAGGTTGATGATGGTACGCCGCAATAATCATCGCCGCGACCGTCAAGAGTCCGCCCACCAACAGCCACGGCGAACCCACTTTATTCGACAAAAACGCCGTCAACGTCCCAAACATCGCCACCAACGCAAACGTCCGCAGCCCCGCCTTAGCAGAAGGATTGCGCTCACGCTCCAACCCAATCAACAAGCCAATTGCAATGCTGGTCAAAAAGCTAGGCAACGCCTCAATGCCGTTAATTTGTAAAAAGCCAGTTTGCATGATGAATTCCTTGTGGTGGCGGGATAAGCACCTGTACCTAAATTTTCGGGTATTTTAAGCTGCTAGTCGCTAGTCGTTAGTCGTTAGTTAATATGGGAAAGCTGCCCTCACTATATTTTTTTACAATATATTCAAATAGATGACAAAGACATTTCACACCAGCAACTAAAAACTAACGACTAGCGACCAACAACTCAACACTAATTCCGTTTCCAGTTCAATACAGCAAGAATGACGTAGGGTGCATTCCATGCACCATGGTGCGCACGGCGCACCCTACGATATTTTTAATTTCACTTTTAAAATGAAATTGGAATAAATACCTTTAAGTTCGATAGATTACGTTAAGGCGTGGAGAATAAGGCATTTTTACCACAAAAAAAGGCACACCGAAGTGTGCCTTTTTATCTGACGGGTAAATCGTCTTAAATGCCGCGCATCTTCAACTAACGACTAGCAGCTAACGACCCATTAACGGTTGCCGCGATTGCCGCCGAAGCCGCCTTGACCGCCATTGCCGCCTGTGTTGCCGCCGCGATTACCACCACGGTCGCCGCCGAAGCCACCTGTACGAGGTGCGCCCGTATTGCCGCCGCGATTGCCACCCGCATTGCCGCCGAAGCTGCGATCACCGCCAAAGCTACGTTCTTGACGCGGTGCGCCAAAACCTGTGTGTGCCGCAGCAGCAGGTTGACCATCACGACCTGTGTGGCTATGACGACTGTCAGGCGCGCTGTGATGGAAGCCTGCGCCGCCATTATTGCCATTGCCTGTAAACGCGCTGGAACGATTACCGCCGAAGCCTGTGCTGTTGCCATAACCACGGTTACCACCTTGACCGCCATTGCCGCCACCGAAACCACCGCCATTACCACTGCGATTGCCACCACCGAAACCACCGCCACTGCTGCGACGCGGTTCGCCAGAACCAGAACGTTCGGATCCACCTGTGCGCATTTTGAATTTAGGCTCTAAACCTTCAATGGTGTGCATTTTCAGATTTTGGTCGGTGTAGCGTTCAATGCGTTTCAACAACTGTGCATCACGGTTAGAAGCGAAGGAAATTGCGATACCCGATGAACCACCGCGACCTGTACGACCGATACGATGGACGTAATCTTCGGCAAACTTAGGCAAATCGAAGTTAATCACGTGGGACACGCCGCGCACGTCAATACCACGCGCTGCCACATCCGTTGCCACCAAAATACGCACGGTGCCATTGCGCAAATTCAACAAAGTACGATTACGTTCGCGTTGGCTCATGTCGCCGTGCAATGCCGCAACCGAGTGACCCAACACCGACAATTGATCTGCAATCGTATCTGCATCGCGTTTAGTGGCTGTAAATACAATGGCTTGATTCAATTCAGCATCGGTCAACAGATGGTTCAACATCTTGTTTTTGTGCGCGACGTCATCGGCAAACATCATGCGTTGTTCGATGTTTTCGTGTTTGGCTTTAGCCGCCGACACAGAAATGCGTTTTGGGTCTTTCAACAAACGCGTTGCCAAGTTGCCCACCACGCCGTCCAAAGTCGCCGAGAACAACAAAGTTTGACGGGTTGCAGGGGTCGCCGCAGCAATGCGTTCTACATCATCCACAAAACCCATGTCCAACATGCGATCGGCTTCGTCCAAAATCAGCATTTCCAAACGCGAAAAGTCGATACGACCGCGTTCCAGATGGTCGATCAAACGCCCTGGGGTTGCCACCAGAATGTCCACTTGACCCGACAACATGCGGTTTTGCACGGGGTAAGGCATCCCACCCAGAATGCTGATGATTTTGAAGCGCATGTTTTTGCCGTATTTGGTCGCAGCATCGCATACTTGTTGCGCCAATTCGCGTGTTGGTGTCAGTACCAATACACGTGGACCTTTGCTGCTGGTCACCGTTGAAGGAATCGCCAAGCGGTTCAACGCAGGCAGAATAAAGGCAGCGGTTTTGCCACTCCCTGTTTGGGAAGAAGCCATCAAATCGTGACCCGCCATAATTTCGGGGATCGCTTGGGATTGAATCGCGGTCGGTTCTGTGTAGCCTGTTTCAGCAATGGCTTTCAGAATGGCGGCGTTCAAGTTTAAATTTTCAAATGTCATGATTTATTTCTCTATATAAATTCCAAGGAAAACAAAGCGTTATCGCAGCACAATACCGAGGCTCAGTACACAATGACTGAAACACAGTTTGACCCGAAAACGGATTTGTATATTTCCCCAGCAGGGCGCGCAGGCAGTAAAACCACCCGTACTACAGGCAGACGATTAACTGGCGCAAAAAACATCGTTGCTAACCAGAAAACCCAAGACCCTGTATGGAATCTAATGGAGCTTTTTAGACAGGTGCGATTTGAATACGCACGAGAGGTAGGTCGGAAACGATGAACTAAACTGCCGCAAGGTGTGCGGCAAGGCGCGCATTATACGGATTTAAAAAATAAAAGCGAGGGGAATTTTAATCCCCTTGCAATATAGTTGTGCTTAGCGAAAATTGGTCGTTAGTTGCTCGTTGTTTCGTTCCATTATTAAGCGGGGATTACGCATGACCATATTTTTGATTGAAGGTCTCATCACTCATGGTGAGCAACAGGATAAACTCAATAAAAGCCACAATAGCGGGAATAAATGTCCAAAAAAAGACCAAGTACAGAATCCCTAAGCCCACTTGACCAAGATAGAACTTGTGCGCACCGAAGACACCCAGAAAGAAAGCAAACAGCGCAGCGGCAATTCTACTTTTGCCATTGTCTGCCACCGCCCCTAGGTTGATGGCGACGGGCTTACTCATTTGCCGAACGCCGCATTTGGGGCAGATTTCCGCCTTCGCTTTGATGACCGCACCACACTCGCTACAAAATTTTTCATCTATTGCTTTAACGGCAAACTCGCTCATGACTTTTTCCTCTTTGGGTTGTGGTTGTTTGAAAATTACAATTTATAATCCATTAACTGCACTCATCGTCACCGAGCCATAAACAAATAAACCGTCAAAGCCACGCCCAGCAAGCTGACCATGAGATTGGTGAATATACCGTTCCCCGTGCGATAACCGTCAGGAATTTCAATCGGTTTTAAGGTTTTTAACACCAAACGATATTGGCGCGTGGAGGCATAGGCAATATACGCACCCAACAATACAAAAGCGATACCCACCCAAAATGAAAAGTTCGTTTCCAACTGACTACTCACTTTGGGGGTCATTAACTTGAGGAACAAGCCAAAGCGTTCAATCACAAACCCAAACGCCATCAACGCCAAACTGGTTCGATTCCATGCCAACAACGTGCGTTCAGCCGCAAAAAACACTCTAGGATCGTTTAAGTCACTCATACTTCCCGCCCAATCCCATGGTATTCAATGCCCAGCGCGGCGATGGTTTTGGGTTCAAATAAATTGCGTCCGTCAAAAATCACAGGCTGTTTCAAGCGGGCTTTGATAATGTCGAAATCAGGGCTTTTGAAGGCTTTCCATTCGGTGACGATCACCAGCGCATCGGCGTTGTGCAGCGCGTCTTTGCTGTTTTCGGCATAGCTTAAATCCGCCCGTTCGCCGTAAATATGCTGGGTTTCAGGCATGGCAACAGGATCAAATGCGGTGACGGTCGCGCCACGCGCCCACAAACCTTCCATGGTCACACGGCTGGTCGCTTCGCGCATATCATCCGTGCCAGGTTTAAATGCCAAGCCCCATAAAGCAAAATGCTTACCTGTTAAATCCTCGCCAAAACGCGCCGTAATTTTATGCAGCAACACCGATTTTTGCGCATCATTGACTTGTTCGACTGCGTCTAACACTTTGAGCGGCAAGCCATATTCTTCGCCTGTGCGTTGCAAAGCCCGTATATCTTTAGGGAAACAAGAGCCGCCATAACCGCAACCCGCATACAAAAAATGATAGCCAATGCGTTGATCTGACCCTATGCCTTTGCGCACATGTTCAATGTCCGCACCGACGCGTTCCGCCAAGTTCGCCAATTCGTTCATAAACGAAATGCGCGTTGCCAACATGGCATTGGCGGCATATTTGGTCAGTTCGGCGGACTTAATGTCCATCACCATCAGCCTATCGTGGTTGCGTTGGAAAGGCGCGTACATTTCGCGCATCACTTGAATACCACGCTCATCTTCCGCCCCAATCACAATGCGGTCTGGACGATTAAAGTCATCCAATGCCGCCCCTTCTTTCAAGAATTCAGGATTAGACACCACACTAAACGTCGTATCGACCCCACGCTGATCCAAAATTTCCTGCACCGCGTGCTTCACCTTATCCGCCGTCCCGACTGGCACGGTCGATTTATCCACAATGACTTTGTATTCCGTCATGGCGTGCGCAATGGCGCGGGCGGCGGCAATCACATATTGCAAATCCGCTGAACCATCTTCACCTGACGGCGTACCCACCGCAATCATCTGCACCAAGCCGTGCGCCACACTCGCAGCCACATCGGTGGTAAAACGCAAACGCCCCGCAGCCACATTGCGCTGAATCACATTGTCTAAACCAGGCTCATAAATCGGTACGCCGCCCGCTTGGAGCAAGTTGATTTTGCGTGCGTCCACATCCAGACACAACACATCATTACCCAATTCCGCCAGACACGCGCCCGACACCAACCCCACATACCCAGAACCTATGACCGTGATTTTCATTGCCGCACGCTTTCCTAAAAATGAAGGCGCGTATTATGCCGCAGAACACAGGATACGTCGCCATGCAACGCTCGCGCATATCGACGGAATGCCCTCCTCATAATATGATGCGGCGCACTGAATGCTGGCACAAGTTCCATTAAGTTGCGCCAGCAATTCTCATTTTGACCATAGGGACGACAAATTCGTACGGTTTCTCGTGAATAAGGCAAGTTTTGTCGCATTTTTCGCCCTTTCGGGCAATGTACGAATTTATCTAAGCAATTGAACAAAGAAGTGGGTCGTGTTAAGCACCTATACCTAAGTTTTCGTGGATTACCCACTACGCAAAATTAAAGTTAGTAGGGTGGATAAGCGCAGCGCATCCACCATCTTTTCAATCAATTCAGGTGGATGCGCGCAGCTTATCCACCCTACAGCTCTGTTTTTACCTATTATTTTGCTCACTGGCAAATCAAAATACCCGAAAACTTAGGTGCAAGTACTTAGTATTCATAGACCAGAATATGACACAAACCCCTTTGTCCAGACAATACGGCGTTGTTCGTCAACCTTCCAATAAACAGTTGCAATGGTACTGTAGGGAAGAAGCCCTGTTCCCTTTTGAAAGAACGATGCACGTTGAATTGTTGGGTCAGTATCGCAAGGCTTACCCAACTTGAAATTCTGAGCTAAAAGTGCAGCAATCAACAACTCATCATTGGAACCAGATGGAAATTCATCTCTGAGCCGCTGCTCTACTTGAGGGGAAACAGCTAGCTTTCCAGAGGACTCGATCATTTGCCGCTCTTTTTCATTTTTTGGGGGGCAAGCCGAAGACCAGCCACTACCAGCTGTCGCCTTCTTGAGAAGAGGAGGTAACGGTGTTATTTCACCACTTGATTCATTGCAACCAACAAGAAAGAGACCAATCACCACGGTGACAGTTCGAATGCAATAAGTACAAACGAAATTCATCAAGGGGCAAGACCTAACGCGAAGTTGAGGAATTACAAGCGTGTTCACAGTAGGGTTAGGCACGATTCTTTGCCGCATCACTTGCCAGATTTAAACGCCGAACAAGGTGCATATTGAGGGATCGGGTGTGCTTGTTCCAACGTTTCATGGCTTGATCGAGTTTGGCTTGTAGCTTTAAAGCCGTGGCGTTGTCTCCTGATGCCATCGCCCAAATCGCATACTCGGCATGAACTTCAAAGCTACCAAAGCGAGTCGCGGCACTTTCAAATTCAGTCTTCGCTTCTGAATTTCGCCCTGTTGCGGCTAGCGCGCGAGCAACAAGGAGGCTTACTTGCTCAGCTCTGAAATTTGCGTTTTTAGCGCGTATCTCTTCAAGATGGGTGAGGGCGGGCAAATAGCGTCCGCTCTCCACAAAGGCGCGGGCGGCACTGTATTTAATTTCGAGATCGGCGGCGAAAGGACCTTTAAGGCATTCCTCGTAGTTTCGGGCGGCTTCCTCAGCCGCACCAGACTCCAAGAGTGCCGAGGCGAGCCGCATTTGATTTTGCGCAGCGGGCGTGTACTCGAAAGCGGCGCGTGCTTCACGTAACTCACGCTCTGGATCAAGTGATTTGGCAACAGAAGCAACCACTTTCCTTGCACCATGTTCAAGCCTTGAATCGGGTAGATAAATAGCAAAGCAGTACACGATACTGCCGAGCAAAGGGAATGAAAACAAGATGATGAGCCAGTACATCTGTTGACCAGATCGAATCACGTGTATGGCAAAAAATATTGCGACCAGTATATGCAAGCCAAGACCAAAAAACGGCATGATTTCTCCAAAAAAATTAACCAATCAATGGGTTATTCACACCATTGATTATTTTCATCACTAACGCTTCGGGGTTCAAAGCCACTTCAATAAACTCAGCAACCATATGATTTAATTAGCAATTAACATCTCTCAAAAGAGTATAATAATGTCCGCCCTTGCAAGCAAACCAACTCAGGAGACCATAATGAATTATGACGTAAAAGTATCAGGACTTCCAGACTTAACGGCGAAGCTCAGCAATTCTCATTTTGACTAAACAGCGGGGTTTTGTGGGTACGACAAATTCGTACATCGCCCGACAGGGCGAAAAATAAAGGCAAGACGGGGTGATTTCACCCAAAACCGTACGAATGAATTCGTACCTACGGTCAAAATGAGAATTGCTGCACGACAAACCCAATTATTGGTACGCAAGCACTTATCCAATACAATGGCAGCTTAAAAACAAGCCTCCTTTAAAACCCATCTGGAAAACCCTTATGAAAGCACTCCTTCCCGCCGCGCTGTTGTTGTTTTGTGCCGCCCCTTTTGCTGAAGAAATCGGTCATGTCAACACCGAATGGAAATTGCTTGGCTCGCACCAACTGGTGGTCGAAGTGTATGACGACCCCAAAGTGCAAGGCGTGTCTTGCTATGTCTCCAAACCCCAGCGCGGCGGGTTGACGGGGGCTATCGGCGTGGCGGAAGAGGTTTCCGATGTCTCTATCGCCTGCCGCCAAGTCGCGCCCATCAAATTTACCGAAGCCGTGTCCAAACAAGAAACCGTTTTCACCGAACGCCGCTCCTTGATTTTCAAAACCCTGCACATCGTCCGCATGGTTGACGCTGCCCGCAATACCTTGGTGTATTTGACCTACACCGACAAAATCATCAATGGCAGCCCTAAAAATTCCGTGACCGCCGTATCGATAGAATCAGGGATAAAAATTCCTATGAAGTAGGAAAGTGTACTCATGACGCATCCCTTTTCCCCTGGTTTTCACCTCTCCCGTACCGACCTCCTAGTGTTATGGATAGGCGCAATTGCGGCGGTCGGCGTTGGGTGGATTGACCTCGCTTTAGGCATAGCGATTGCCTTCACGGTGGGACATTTTTTCTTGTTTTGCAATGTATTGCGGATGGCACGCAGTCGCGAGTTGATTTGGGCGGGGGTGTTTTTGGGCTTGGCGTTAAGCACCTTAACGCAGGGGCAACCCAATTGGGTTATGACGTTTGGCGTAGCATTTTGCGTGACAGTAATAATCAGCATCGTGCAATTGCGTCATCCCGCTTATCACGGCATCGCATGGCAATACTTCAATCCCAACCTGCCGCAATGGTGGGAAGCGGTGCAACATAAGCGCGATACGCATTGAGCTTCCCCATAATTCCCTTGACGGGCAGGCAATGGGTCAAACACAATCCGTGCCTCGTTTTATTTCGTGCCAATGATCATGTTAATTTTTAAATTTATCCACTTACTCGCCGTACTCATCTGGGTGGGAGGCATGTTCTTTGCCTATATGGTGCTGCGTCCTGCGGCAGTGGCAGCACTGGAGCCGCCCATGCGCTTGCGCTTGTGGGATGCTGTATTCCGTCACTTTTTCAATTGGGTATGGGGCGCGGTATGCGCGTTGTTGGTCAGCGGTTTTTACATGATTTATCTATATGGCGGGATAAGCCAAGTCCCACGCCATGTCCATATCATGCTGGCATTAGGCATTGTGATGATGCTGATTTACGGCTACGTCTTCTTTGCTTGCTACGTCCCCTTTAGCTTACATGTCGCCAAACAACGCTGGCAGGAAGCGGGCGAGCTGCTGGCTAAAATCCGCAAGCTGGTGGCAGTCAACCTGACACTAGGGCTGGTGACGATAGCGGTCGTGATGGTCGTTTAAGGATGAAGGATATGGGCGAGCAACGGTTTGTTTCACCTTGCACGATGACGGGTCGAGGTGAAACGTGAAGGGTAGGACGATGGCGTTGCTGGGGATGTTGTGTATATCGCCGCTGTGTGTGTCGCCGTTGGCGGGTGCAGTGGATTTGGTGCGAGTGGAGAAGTCAGCGCGCAAGTTGTTTTTGTTGCAACAAGGCAAGGTGGTGCGCGAATTTAACATGGTATTGGGCAGCAATCCCGTTGGACACAAACAACAAGAGGGCGACGGCAAAACGCCTGAGGGGGTGTATTGGCTGGACTTTAAAAAACCTGATAGCGCGTATTACAAATCCATCCATGTTTCTTATCCCAACGCCCAAGACCTCGCGGCGGCGCGCAAATTAGGCGTGAGTGCAGGCGGGCAAATTATGCTACATGGGCAACCGAATGGCTTAGGCTTGATGTCCGCACTGACCCAACAGCGCGATTGGACGGCAGGCTGCATTGCCTTGAGCAACGCGGATATGGAAGTGGTGTGGCAAGCCGTGCGCGTGCCGATGCGGATTGAAATTTTGCCTTAGGCGAGGGGTGGAGCACTTTCCGCCACGGCAAATTGTATGCGGTGGAGTTGCGCATACACGCCATTTTTAACCAGCAACTCGTGGTGTGTGCCAATTTCGACGATCTCACCTTTTTGCAGTACCACGATGCGGTCGGCTTTTTCGATGGTGGAAAGACGGTGGGCGATGACGAGGATGCCCGAAGCCGCGTTGGCAAAGGAGTTAGAGCTTCGGTATGCCGCGATTGCGGTGGTGACGAATTACGCCGCTGGGCGTGGCGACAGCGTATCAGGAATTAACATGGAAACGGTCAAAGCCTCGGCGATTGCTTCGATGGAGCGCGTTCGTTTGGTTTTAGAGTCGGTCGTCACCTGTCAGGATGAGGTCATCTGTGGCAATTAAAACCGTCCTCAAAATGGGCGATGCGCGCTTGTGGCAAGTGTCCGAACCCGTCAGCCACTTTGATCACGCCGACCTACACGCCTTAGTGCAAGACTTACGCGACACCATGCAAGCCTTGAACGGCGCGGGATTGGCGGCTCCTCAAATTGGCATTCCGTTGCGCGTGGTGATTTTTGGCGTACAACAAAACTCGCGCTACCCCGATGCGCATACCGTCCCTGAAACCATACTGATTAACCCCGTAATTACCCCTCTGAATGACCACGCCGAAGCTGGCTGGGAAGGATGTCTGAGCGTCCCTAGTCTGCGCGGGATGGTGGCGCGCCATCTGCATATTCGCTACCAAGGTTTTGACCCAACAGGCGTGTTGATTGACGCACCGTCAGTGGCTTTCACGCCCGCGTCGTCCAACACGAATGTGACCATTTAGACGGCATCCTGTACCCCATGCGCATCCAAGACATGACCCAATTTGGCTTTTTAGATGAGCTATTCCCAGAGCGGGCGGGGGAGGAGTAGGTTGGGTTAACCCACCGAGTTCATTTGTGAAATAGGAGGTTCTGGAGTTGCTGGCTCTGTTGATAGTGTCCCTGAGGCAGTGAGTGGTTCTATAGAGGCTGAGCCACTAAACTCTACCTTAACCGTTGTGATTGGTTGAGGATCGCCCGCTAGTCTCACGCCTGACAACAGTTTTTCAAACACGGCGATTTCAGTGGCGGAGGGAGGCCAAGGGCAGTTGAATTTTTCTTGATGCGATATGATGACATCTTGAGCTGCTCGTACAATGCCAGTCCACTGTTCACCAAACATAACGTCCCATTCTCCACCCGAATATGGATCCATCATAGCCTTCCAATTTGCTCCTGCAATTTCAAATAAAGCCCCCATCGCAATCAATTGATGTTCCGCCAAGGTATCCACGGGCGGGGGCGGGGCTGTTGTGGCAGTGCGGTGTAGTTTTGATCTTAACCATGATCGCAAAGATTCGGCGAGGGTTTCGTCTTTGAGTTCGCCTTGTTGCAACATGGCGAGATAGCGCAAGCGGTTGCCGAAGCGTTTGATGGCGCGAGGGGTGCTGCGTTTGGCGGCGACCACGTCCGTCCAAATTGCCAAGGCATCGCGGAAGTTTTGGGAATCTCGCGTTACCAAACGTGAACGGCGCAGCAGTTTCACCATCACCAACACGCCGACCACCAATAGTGGCAACATCGCTGCGCCCAACCACGCCAGCATCGTACCCACGGAGGTGGTTTCTCCCGCTTGTACCGTTGCTACACTCGCTGGGCGTGCTTCGCGTTGCGGTTCAATCACGACAGGTTGCGAAACGGGTGCGGGCGTGGGGATAACGGCGGATTGCGCCATGACGGGCTGAACTGCCATCACGGGCGCGGGAGCTTGCGCTTGTGGTTGCCAGTAACTCGCCACCCACAGCCCTGCCGCTATCGCAATGCCCACAGCAAACAGCGGCGACAATTTCATCATATCTTGATACACGCTCAACACCCGCCGCCGTGGTGCGGCTTCGGGTGTGGCGAGCAATTGATGCACGGGTTGGTCGTGGGTGTCAGGTACTTTGATTTCGATATTCACCAGCTTTTGCAAATAATCCGCCGCATACGCTCGCCGCTTCATTAAGGCGGAATCCGCGTTCGCCTCGCTCAGATGCACACCACCTTCCATTTGCACCAACTCTGCCGCGATGTCTTTGAACGCCAAGCCCAACGCGGCTTGCACCCGCTCGCTTGCCATGCCGAAAATCACAAAACACTCACCCGCTGAAGTCAGGTAATTCACCGTTTCCATCACATCCAACACCGCTGTCGGACGGCAACGATCCAAATCGTCAATTACCAACACTAAGCGATACGGCAACGCCTGCACCAACTCGCCAAACTGGCGCGCGAACTGCGCCCGAAAATCGTTTTGTGCAGAAGCCGCGCGTAAACTCATATTGTCCCGTAAGCGCGTCAGCAGCAACGCGGGATTCACCCCAAACGGACGCATTCCCTTCCACAAGGCAAACAGCGTGACCACCCCCGCCGACACGGGCGCAATCCAATGTTTCAACAGATCAACATTGTCCCGCACAGCCTGCCACTGCCCCAGTTGCAAGGCGGGCAAACTCATCGCCAGCACCGCCGTCACACCGCTTACCAACAGCAGCAACAGCCCAAAATGCTGCTTCGAGCGCAACCACAACAAGCGCAAACGGAAATTCACCCCTTGCCACGACCATAGCGGCGGCACGGCTTGCGCATACACCGCGCCCAACAACGCCGCAAACAAATGCTCCTCTTTTTGATGATGCCACGCGTTAAACCAAATCGGTCTATGCCCACTCGCGCGCAAATCCGCGCACACCAACTGCATCAAGGAACTTTTGCCACTCCCCCAGTCACCTGTAATCGCCAAAGTCAACGGCGGACGCGTTTCCGCATTGCGCAAAAAGCGTGAGATCCCTCGTGCCAAACCTCCAAACTCTAAGCGGTCTTCGGATACCAAACGTATTTCGGCATCTGATGCGACCATATCGGCAATAGAGTCCCGAAATTTTTGTTCGGGGGAACGTCGCCAAGACTGCCATAACAGCCACGCTGATAACAACACGGTTAACCAATACCAAGGGGCGGGGATACGGCTATAACTCTCGGCATATTGCCAATGATTGCCACCATCGGCGGTGATGAGGATAACGTTCCCGTCACCTACTACCCACCCATGTTTTTTGTCATTAGAAAAGTGAATGTCATTAAGTCCTAGTTCGGTATTGCTAACTTGCGTATGCCAATTCCTTCCACCATCATTTGTGGCAATTATTATCCCTTCATTACCGACAGCCCAGCCAAGTTGTCCATTTGCATCAAAGTGGACTGAATTAAGTTTTTGTGTTGTATTGCTTCTCTGTGGGTACCAAGTACTGCCGCCATCAATGGTGGCAACTATTGTGCCTTCATCACCTATAGCCCAGCCATGTAATCCATCTGCAAGAATACAAATAGAGTAGAGCCATTTTGAAGAGTTGCTGTTTTGCGTAAACCAAGTTTTCCCCGCATTATTTGTGGAAATGATTGTGCCGTTATCGCCAACTGCCCAACCATGCTGACCATCAGGTAGAAAGCTAACAGCGCGAAGTAAATTTTTCGTTCCGCTGACTTGAAATGTCCAATTTTTTCCTCCATCTGTTGTTGCAAGAATTGTTCCGTTGTAACCTACAGCCCAACCTTGCAAAGCATCTACGTGAAATTTTATTGAAAAAAGCCAAATATTGGTGTTGCTGATTTGTGAGTTCCAAGTTTTTCCACCATCAACCGTTGCTATGATTGCGCCACCTTGCCCAACGGCCCAGCCGTGTTGAGTATCAGTATGAAAGTACAAAGCACGGAGTGATTCAGACGTATTAGTGGTCTCTCTATGCCAGTTATGACCGCTATTTGTGGTGGAGAGAATTGTCCCCTTATAACCCACAGCCCAACCATGCTGATTATCGTCAGAGAAAGTGATTGCCTTTAAATAGTTATTAAATGAAAACAGTTGACGTTGTGGATTAATTTCGACTAATTTCCACAATGACCATTGATGTGATGTTTCGAGTGGTGGGAAGGGGCGTGATATTTGCCACAAATAAATGCTGGTTGATAATATCCAAACAAGAAGCGAAGTTTTCAGCCATGACCATGCCAAAATCGCGTTGGATTGCCGATGCTGATTGTCCATATTGGGGCTTCCTTTAGCGGGTGCAACAGACATTCAAAAATATCCCAAAATCTGAATCGGGTTGTTTCTACCCCGCATCGCGCAGCAACAACGCTTGGCTATACGTCAAAAATTCATCCAGATGGGTGGTGATGATGCTGACGGTGATGGGGAGTTGCAGGTTTTGATAGTCATGTACGGCAATGTTGCGAAAGCCGACCATGTTTTTGAGGCTATTTGCCAGCGGGAGGGGAATCCAGCCGCTTTGGGCGAGGAGGGCAAACACATCGCGTGCGCTTTGGGGAATGCCTAACTTTTCTCGTCGAATAAGATGTTGTCCCATGTCCAAGGCGGCTTCGCAGGCGCGTTGGATGTTGAGAATCGCGGCATCTTGGCGGGTAAAGTCGGTGGCAAAGGTGGCTGGGTCGCGGTGATATTCTTCGCGGGCGCGTTTGACGCAGCGTTCGATGCTGGCGGCCTTGTTGATCAGTACGTCATCGCGCATATATGTGTCCTTGTTGTTGGATGTCGCTCAAAATGCCAGCGCGGGCGGTGTCCAGTGCTGTTTTTTCACTGAGTATCATGGCTTCAAACAACGGGGCTTGCAGGTCTTTTGCCCACCAGCATTGCCCTGTGGTGATGATTTGGTATTGCATGACGGTCGAGGCAGCGCGCATATCCAGCAAATCCACGGGACAAGCGGCAATATCTGCCAACTCGCCCGCCAGTTGCCACAAAACCAAGGGATCGGCATAGCCCGCCACCAATACAGCTAAATCCAAATCGCTTTCTGCGTTTGCTGTGCCTTGAAGACGACTGCCAAACGCATACACCGCCAGCAGATTGGGCAAGCCAGTTTGTAGCGTATTGAGGATTTGCGTACGGTTCATTTCAATTCCCTTAGGCAGTTTCATCAAGTGCCAAGTGTAAAAAGTGCTGAGTGATGTGGCCCAAATTCCCTCTCCCCCAGCCCCTTTCCCACAAGTGGGTGAGGGGAGTAAGTCTACGGCTGCGTGATGCTACTCACCGCGAACTGGATTTTATGCAATTGCGCATAGACTCCATTTTTAACCAGCAACTCGTGGTGTGTGCCGATTTCGACGATTTCGCCTTTTTGCAGTACCACGATGCGGTCGGCTTTTTCGATGGTGGAGAGGCGATGGGCGATCACCAAGGTGGTGCGTCCTTGCATCAGGGTTTCCAGGGCGGCTTGGACGTGGCGTTCGGATTCGCTGTCTAGGGCGGAAGTGGCTTCGTCTAAAATCAAAATCGGCGCATTTTTCAAGATGGCGCGGGCGATGGCGATGCGTTGGCGTTGTCCGCCTGATAATTTCACGCCGCGTTCACCCACCAAAGTGTTCAAACCTTCAGGCCACTCGCGGATAAATTCCATGGCGTGAGCGGCGGTGGCGGCAGCGATGATGTCGGCTTCGGGCGTTTCACCCGTTTGCCCGTAAGCGATATTGGCGGCAACTGTGTCGTTAAATAGCACGACTTCTTGGCTGACCAGCGCGATATTGGCGCGCAAACTGGCGAGCGTCAGGTCGGTTAAATTATCCCCATCCAATAAAATCGCGCCGCTGGTGGGGGTGTAAAAGCGCGGGACGAGATTGGCAAGCGTGGTTTTGCCGCTGCCTGATGCACCCACCAGCGCGATGTTTTCACCTGCTTGTATGTGCAGTTGTATGCCTTGCAAGGCGGGGCGCGGGGTGTCTTCGTAAGAAAATTGCACATTTTGGAATTGCAATTCGCCTTGCACACGTCCGATGCTGAGTTTGCCTTCGTCCACTTCGCCTGCGGTATCAATCAGTTGAAACACGCTTTCGGCGGCGGCCAGCCCGCGTTGCAAGTATTCGCTCACGCCCGTTAAGCGTTTGAGCGGTGCGGTCAACATCAGCATCGCCATAATGAAAGACACAAAGCCACCGACGGTAACTTCATCGGCATTGGATTGCAACGTCGCCAAATACACCACCGCCGCCAATGCCACCGCCGCGACCATCTGCACGATAGGCACATTCGCCGCGCCCGCCGTGGCTTGTTTCATGGCATGACGGCGCACCCAGTTGGCTTGATCGTGAAACCGCCCCGCTTCGTAAGCCTGTCCGCCGAATAATTTCACCACTTTATGTGCCGACACGCTTTCTTCGATCACTTGGGTAATGTCGCCCATCGCCTGTTGCGAATCGCGGCTGCTGGTGCGCATCCGTTTGCTAATCGTGCTGATAATGTAGGCAATCACAGGAGCCATCAGCAAAGTCAACAAGGTTAATTTCCAGTTGAGGTAAAACAGCCAGCCTAGCAGCCCAATCATCACAATGGTATCGCGCACGGAAATGGTGACCACCGTGGTCGCGGCCGTGGTCACTTGAGTCACGTCAAAGGTCAGCTTGGAAATCATCACCCCCGTGGCATGGTCGTCGTAGTAGCGTGTCGGTAGCGACAGCAATTTGCGGAACATTTCATCGCGTAAATCCATCACCAAGCGATTGCCCACCCAGCTAATTGCATACGTCCCGACAAATGTGGCAATCCCGCGTACCGCAAAAATCAGCAAAATAATCGCGGGTACGAGCTTCATCATGGCTTGATCTTTATGCACGAAAGTGCCGTCTAGCATGGGTTTCATCAGCGCGGGAACGAGCGGTTCGGTTGCCGCAACGACCATCATGCCGATGAGCGAAGCGGCGAACACGCGCCAATAAGGACGGACGTAAGTGAGTAAACGTAGGTAAAGCTGCGTGCTGGATAAATTCATAGCGGGATGGTTAGGCGTTTTGCATCGGATAGGGGACATCCAGTCCCACTTCTTTGCGCACGCGGCGATAGACTTGTTTGACTTGAATCGTTAAACCAACCGACTCCAAGGTGAAAAATTCTTCGGCGTAATAGGCTTCGATTTGCCAATTATTGCGCCGTCTGAACACGCAAATATAAGGCGTGTCTTGCGATACGACCACATATTCAATCAACGAGGGGATTTGAATATAGTTGTCGTATTTTTCTTTTAAATCAACGCGCTTGGTGTTGGGTGACAACACTTCCACAATTAACATCGGATTGGTGCGCGAATACGGATCACCCGTGTTTTCGCCGCATGCCGCCATGATGTCGGGGTAATAAGCAAAATGCTGCTTGTTTTGATTTTGCCCGATGACTTTCATGTCGTTTTGCCAAGCACGACATTTCTCAGACAAATGAACATTCACTAAGGTGTAGAACTCGCCTGCCACCGTGTTATGCAGTTCACTCGCCCCTGCCATGGCATAAATATAACCATCGACATATTCGCTGCGTACTTCCACCTCGCGCTCACCCACGACGTACTCTTCAAAAGTTACAAATGTTTCTTTTAAGGCATTAGACATGACAGATTCTCCCAAGTAAATTAGCTGGCGGGATTGCGCGGGTTGCTGGCGGTGCGTGAGGTGGAAATCCAGTGTCGCCAAGCCGCGTGAACCATATTGGGATACTCGGCGCGCCCTAAACTACCATTGTAACGACCCAAAGCGCGGAATAAATCACCACGTTCGATGTTGATATAGTGACGCAAAATGGTGCAACCGTAGCGTAGATTGACCCGTAGATGGAACAGATTTTGTTCGGTCGTGCCGATTTCTTTGACCCAAAATGGCATCACCTGCATAAGCCCCCGTGCGCCTACGCTGGACACGGCATATTTTTTAAAGCCACTTTCTACCTCAATGAGTCCTAACACCAATTCGGGATCCAAGCCTGCCCGCACCGCTTCGTAATGCACGGTATTGAGAAAATCGTCGCGTGATTCTTTATCGGGGAAGCGTTTCATTAAGCGAGGCGACATGGCGATAAGCCAAGCCTCTTCGTCCGCTTTGGAGGTAAATGCCGATTGCTGCAAAGGTTGATCCGCGACGCTGCGTTGTAGTACGGCGCGCACGCTGGCAGACAGGGGCGTATAAATTTGCCCGCCCGCGACCACATTGGACGCAAAAACCACACACAATAAGCCAATTAAAACAATTAGATAACGCTTCATTGCTTTGCCTTCACAAAAGCCAAAACATCTTGTAGCGCGACTGATTGTGCTGCGTCGTCACGCCGCCCTTGATACTCCACCATACCTTCTTTCAAACCACGGTCACCAATCACCACGCGCTGCGGAATGCCCATCAATTCCATATCGGCAAACATCACCCCCACGCGTTCATCGCGGTCATCCAGCAACACGTCGATTCCTGCGGCTTGGCAATCAGCATACAGCTTTTCCACCGCTTCGCGTACGGCTTCGCTCTTTTTCATGCCGATGGGCACAATCGCCAATTGGAATGGCGCGATGGCAGCGGGCAGGGCGATGCCGCGTTCGTCAAAATTTTGTTCAATCGCCGCCGCGACGATGCGCGACACCCCAATACCGTAGCAACCCATTTCGATAATTTGCGATTTACCTTGTGCGTCCAAATAAGTCGCTTTCAAGGCTTCGGCGTATTTGGTGCGCAGTTGGAAAATATGCCCGACTTCGATGCCGCGACAAATTTCCAAATGTCCGCAACCGTCAGGCGACGCGTCTCCATTGACCACATTGCGCAAGTCATAGACATTTTTTTCATCCAAATGCACATCGCGCCCAAAGTTTACGCCCGTAAAATGGAAGCCATCGTCATTCGCGCCACAGACAAAATCGCTCATCGCTGCCGCGCTACGATCCGCCAATACGCGCACCGAAGCGTTGACGGGGCCGATATAACCCGTGCGGCAATTCATATTGCGATGAATTTCATCATCTGAGGCAAAACGGAATTCGCCCAAAATTTTCGCCGCTTTGATTTCGTTCAACTGATGATCGCCGCGCAACAAAATCAGCGCGAATTGATTTTCGCTGTCCATCACGGCAATGGCTTTCATCACTTGTTGCGGCGCGACCGCCATAAAATTCGCCACGTCGGCGATGGTTTTTTGCCCTGGGGTAATCACTTTTTGCAGAGCTTGCGTGGCTGCACCGCGTGGCGCGCTGGGCGCAACCGCTTCCGCCAATTCCACATTTGCCGCGTAATCAGAGGATGGGCAATACGCCAACGCGTCTTCGCCAGAATCCGCCAAAACGTGGAATTCATGCGAGCCTCTGCCGCCAATCGCGCCCGTATCCGCCGCGACTGCACGGAATTGCAAGCCTAAGCGGGTGAAAATGCGGGTGTAAGTGTCAAACATCACGCGATAGGTTTGTTCCAAGCTGGCAAAATCGGCGTGGAAGGAATACGCGTCTTTCATCAAAAATTCCCGCGCGCGCATCACGCCAAAACGCGGGCGCACTTCGTCGCGGAACTTGGTTTGGATTTGGTAAAAGTTAATCGGCAATTGACGATAGCTGCGAATTTCGCGCCGCGCAATGTCGGTAATCACTTCTTCGTGAGTCGGGCCGAAGCAAAACAAATGGTCGTGACGGTCACGAATTTTCAGCATTTGCGGGCCGAATACGTCCCAACGTCCTGTTTCTTGCCACAATTCCGCAGGTTGCACGGCGGGCATCAACAACTCCACCGCCCCGCTGCGGTTCATTTCTTCCCGAATCACCGCCTCGACTTTACGCAAAGCGCGCAAACCCAACGGCATCCAAGTGTATAAGCCGCTGGAGAGTTTTTTGATATACCCCGCCCGCAACATCAGTTTGTGGCTAGGCAACTCCGCTTCGGCAGGAGCTTCTTTCAAGGTGGAGATGAAAAATTGGGAAACGCGCATGATGATTTAGAATGCAAAGTTGAATAATAGGGAGGGATTTTACCGCAATTGACGGTGGGATGGGTTAAGCGTGAAGCTGTCCCAGCAATTCTCATTTTGACCGTGGGTACGACAAATTCGTACAATTGTTTGTGAATTAAGGCAATTTTTGTTGCGTTTTTCGCCCTGTCGGGCGATGTACGAATTTGTCGTAAGTACCAGTATATAAATTTTCGGGGATTTTAAGCTGCTAGTCGTTAGTCGCTAGTTTAATGGAGCAAATCTGTCAGACACTAAATTTTTTGTAATATATTCAAATAGATAATAAAAATTTTCACTCCGAAAACTAAAAACTAAAAACTAACGACTAGAGACTAACAACTAAATACCCAATTACTTGTACATAACACCTTACCCACAAATCCCCGCTGTTTAATCAAAATGAGAATTGCTGAAGCGGTCTTGCAATGCTCAATTCAAAATTTATCTGTCCAATACGCCGCCGTAGGTCGGGTTAAATCCTGACCTACAACACCACCAAATTATCCCGATGGATCATTTCGCTGTCGCCGCCGTAGCCGAGCAAGGTGGTGATTTCCGCGCTGGGGTGTCCTGCGAGTCGGCTGGCTTCTTGGCTGTTGTAGTTGGTTAGACCATGGGCTAACACCGTGCCGTCTGAACTGACACACGCAACCACTGCGCCGCGTTCAAATTCGCCGAACACGCTTTTCACGCCGATAGGCAATAGGCTTTTACCTTCATCGCGCAAAGCTTTGACCGCACCATCGTCCAATACCAATTTCCCCGCGACTTGCAGATGATCCGCCAACCATTGTTTGCGCGCGGCCAAGGTCAAAGCGGGTGCAGTCAATAAAGTGCCGATGGATTCCCCCTGCAACAAGCGCAACAGCACGTCGCGTTCGTGTCCTGAAGCAATAGCCGTATGCGCGCCGCTGCGGGCCGCACGTTTGGCGGCGAGGATTTTGGTCAACATGCCGCCGCGCCCGATTGCACTGCCCGCCCCGCCCGCCATGGCTTCTAGCGAGGTGTCGCCCGCCAAACCTAGACTGACTAAGGTCGCGGCGGGGTCTTTGCGCGGATCGGCGGTAAATAAACCTATTTGGTCAGTCAAAATCACCAAGGCATCGGCATCAATCAAATTGGTGACCAGCGCGCCTAAAGTGTCGTTGTCGCCGAATTTGATTTCGTCCGTCACCACCGTGTCGTTTTCGTTGATGATGGGGATCACGCGCAGGCTGAGTAAGGTGGTCAAGGTGGCACGGGCGTTGAGATAACGTTCGCGGTCGGTTAGATCGGCATGGGTCAGCAACACTTGGGCGGCGTGCAGATCATGTAATCGGAAACAACTTTCGTAGGCTTGCACCAAGCCCATTTGCCCGACGGCGGCGGCAGCTTGCAATTCGTGTATGGCAGTCGGGCGGGTTGTCCAGCCTAAACGCTGCATTCCTTCGGCAATCGCGCCCGAAGAAACCAGCACGATTTCATATCCGCTGGCATTTAACGCGGCAATTTGGCGCGCCCAGTTGCGCAAAGCGTGCAAATCCAAGCCCGCGCCTTGATTGGTCACCAAACTGCTGCCGACTTTGACGACAATGCGCTTGGCGGTGGTGAGTAGGGTAGTCATGGGTTAAAAATAGGAGTCAATAAAGTTTGAAGTTATTCCCTCAACCACTTGGTGCATCAGTATCTACAAACTCTTTACTACTTACCATATTATTCCCTCCCCCTAGCAGGGGGAGGGTTAGGGTGGGGGTTGAAATCGTCGCGCTGGTGCAACCTTTCAACCCCCATCCCAGCCTTCCCCCTGCTAGGGGGAAGGAGCAGGTTCGCTATGATTTTAATTACAAATCATTATGTTAGAGTTAATCAATCAAAACAGGTGCATTTCATAAATGCACCATAAAATGGTGCAGATACATAGCCTGCTAGAGGGAGGGGCGGGTATGTGACAAAAATTACAATGCAGAAAGTGCCTCAGGCGCAACTTCCACGCCCGCCTGCGCACGCGCCTCAGCCTCTTGTTCATTCAAGGTAATCATGTGTTCCATAATCGCGTAGGTCAATTCTTTACACCCCGTGCCGCTGATGGCGGAAATGGTGAATTGGCGGTCGTAATCATCGAATTCCTTGAGAAAAGCCGCAACTTTTTCCGCTGGATTTTCCAATAAATCCACTTTATTCAAAATCAACCAACGCGGCTTATCATACAAAGCAGCGTCGTATTTTTTCAGCTCATTCAAAATCGCCCGCGCTTCGGCAACGGGGTCAATGCCGTCATACATGGGCGCAATATCGACCAAATGCAGCAACACGCGGGTACGCGCCAAGTGACGCAAGAATTGATGACCCAAGCCCGCACCTTCCGCCGCACCTTCGATCAGCCCTGGAATATCGGCGATGACAAAGCTCTTTTCATGCGACACGCGCACCACGCCCAGATTGGGATGCAAGGTGGTAAACGGATAATCCGCCACTTTGGGCTTGGCAGCAGAAACAGCGCGAATAAAAGTGGATTTGCCTGCATTGGGCATGCCCAACAACCCGACATCCGCTAACACTTTCAATTCCAATTGCAATTCGCGGGCTTCACCTTCGGTGCCTGCGGTACATTGACGCGGCGCGCGGTTGGTACTGGATTTAAAATGGATATTGCCCAAGCCACCCAAGCCACCTTGTGCCAACAGCACTTTTTCGCCTGCAATCGCCAGATCGGCAACCACTTCGCCGCTGTTGATGTCGGTAATCACCGTGCCGACGGGCATACGCAGCACAATGTCGTCAGCCCCCTTGCCATAGCAATCCGAACCGCGTCCCGATTCGCCATTTTTCGCGCGATGCATGCGTTGAAAACGATAATCGACCAGCGTATTGATATTGATGTCCGCCTCAGCCCACACGCTGCCGCCGCGCCCACCATCGCCCCCATCAGGACCGCCCTTGTCTATGTATTTTTCACGGCGGAAGCTGGCAATACCATTGCCCCCCTTGCCCGCAAAAACTTCGATTTTGGATTCGTCAATAAACTTCATGCTATGTACCTAAAATAAAAAAGCCCTACCTTGCGATAGGGCTGATTCGTGCCTAGCGGTGCAATTTAAGCTGCAACGATAGAAACTGTTCTACGTTGTTGCGCGCCTTTGATCGCAAACACTACTTTGCCTGTAATTTTGGCAAACAGCGTGTGATCTTTGCCCATGCCGACATTGTCGCCAGGGTGAAATTCGGTGCCGCGTTGACGCACGATGATACTGCCCGCGCTAATCAATTCGCCGCCGTAGCTCTTCACGCCTAAGCGTTTTGAGTGTGAGTCGCGTCCGTTACTGGTACTGCCGCCGCCCTTTTTTGATGCCATGGTATATGCTCCTTAAAATCGAATTACGCAGAAATGCCGTCGATGCGGATTTCAGTATAGTTTTGACGATGACCTTGATTCTTTTGATAGTGCTTACGACGACGCATTTTAAAGATGCGTACTTTGTCGCCGCGACCATGCGCAACAATCGTTGCACTGACGGATGCACCAGTCAACAAAGGTTTGCCCACTGACAGGCTTTCACCATCAGCGATCATCAGGACTTTGTCCAGCACTATAGCTGCGCCAACATCGCCAGGAAGAATTTCTACTTTTAGAGTTTCACCAGAAGTGACACGGTACTGCTTACCACCAGTTTTAATGACTGCGTACATATACAACCTCGAATTATTGCGGGTTTTGCGAAGGCGCGAATTATACATAAAACTCGAAACCCGTCAAAGGTATTTTTTAGATTTTCGTATGTAATCGCATGATAATGGACATTGCGGAATTATTCCGTGTTTAACTCAGCACTTCCCACATCGCCGCACACACGCGTTCGACATCGGCCTCATCCATTTGGGCGAACATCGGCAAACTGACGATTTGGCGACCGACATGCTCTGCAACGGGGAACATGCCTTCATGGAAGCCGCGCTCGCGATACAAGGTAAACAAATGAATCGGCGCGTAATGAAAGCCTACGCCGATGTTAAAGGCTTTCATCTGGGTCATAAATTCGGGGCGAGTGACGCGGTCGGGCAGCACGATTTGGAATAAATGCCAGTTGGTTTGTTCAAATTCGGCGGGCGGCAGTTGCGCGCCAGTTTTGGCTTCAAAATCCGCGCCCAAGGTGGTGAAATAATGGCGCGCCAGTTTGCGGCGTTGCGCGGTGATGTTGTCCAATTGCGCAAATTGTCCCAATCCAATCGCGGCGGCGATGTCGGTCATATTGAATTTACCGCCCAATATATCCACGTCGATACCATCCACCCCGCCGCGTGTCACGCCCTGCAAGCGGTATTTTTCGGCTAATTTGGCTTCTTCCGCGTTGTTTAACACCAAACAACCGCCTTCCGAGGTGGTGATATTTTTATTGGCTTGAAAGCTAAACGACACAAAATCGCCAAATGAACCAATGGGTTGATCGTTCCAAGTTGAACCAATCGCCTGCGCCGCATCTTCAATCACGCGCAAATTGTGCTGTTTGGCGAGGGCGTACAGTTTGTCCATATCGACAGGTTTACCCGCCAGATACACGGGAATAATGGCTTTCGTGCGCGGCGTAATCGCAGCAGCCACTTTATCCAAATCCAAATTGCGGGTAATCGGGTCTATGTCCGCAAACACAGGGGTCGCACCCACTTCCAAAATCACATTCGCCGTCGCCACCCACGAAATCGGCGTGGTAATCACCTCATCGCCCGCGCCGATGCCTGCAATGCGCAAGGCAATTTCCATGGTACACGTCCCAGAATTAAAGGTGCGCACAGGGCGACCGCCAAAATACGCCGACAATTGTGCTTCAAACGCCGCCACTTTCGGCCCACTGGTAATCCAGCCCGAACGCAGCACGTCGCCCACCGCCGCGATGGTGGCTTCGTCGATAAAAGGTTGAGAAAAAGGGAGATGACGGCTCATGGTTAAAATCCTTGAAATTAAAAATAATGGAGCTGATGGTGGAATGGCACTTACTTAAGCCAAATCATTGGCAAACTCCCTCCCCTTCAAGGGGAGGGGTGGGGATGGGGGTGTGTGCAGAGAACGAACCCATCCCCATCCTAATTGCCCCCTCGCTTCGCTCTCCCCC